>NZ_JABERD010000058.1 GCF_013044505.1 Streptomyces sp. S3(2020)
AAGAGACGCAAGGTCTCCTAAAGGGGAGTGTGCGGATGCCCGGCGAGACCACACGGCGGCGCGGAGCGGCGCTGGAGGCCGACCTCCTGGACGCGGCCTGGGCGGAACTGGCGGCGGTCGGCTACGCCCGCCCCCCCCCGGCGGGCGTCGCCGCGCGCACGCGTCCCCGCCACCAGCGCCCCCACCCGGCCTGGCGCACCGCCCTGGAGGAACGCGCTCCGCATTGAGGGCTCGCCGGTGGGACCGGAGGCACCCGCGAGTCGCCCGGCCCCGGCGAAGGGCGGAGGGAGGCCCCCATGGCCGCCGACAAGGAAGAACCCCGCACCGACGTCCCCGACACCGACGAGGCGGGCACCGGCCGCCGGTGCGCACCCCGCCAGGCGGGCTTCCACCCTGAAGCGCCGATACCGGACGAGCCCACCGGCTGACCCTGTGGGCGCGCCGCCGCACCCGCACCCGAGCGGCGGAGGGGCCCAGTGCGTCTTGCGTTCTCGGCATGGTTCATACGGCTGACGCATGGGGCCGGGTAGGGTTGCCGGGTGGGACTGTCCTTGGGAGAACGTGTGAGGTCTTCGGTCGCCGCGTTGATGCACGCGACGGGTGAGTCGCAGGCGGAGGTCGCCGTCGCGCTCGGGGTGAGTCAGGCACAGGTGAGCCGCCGTCAGTCCGGCAGCGCCGCCTGGAGCCTGGCCGACTGCGACGCGCTAGCCGCGCACTTCGGCATCGACGTGCTCGATCTGCTCGCCGGGCCGACCCGGGCCTGCGAGACGCTGCCCGTGCGGCGGCGCCGTACCGGAGGACCGACGGCGGTGACCCGATGACGGACTTCGAGGCGATCGACGCACTCCTCGCGGCCGCCCGCGAGGAGGTGCCGCTGCCCCCGGCCGAGGTGCGACGCGAGCTGCGCGAGGGGCTCAACCTCTCCCGCGCCCAGGTGGCCCAGGCGCTCGGCGTGAGCCCCTCCACCGTCGGCGGCTGGGAAGCCGGGCGGGACCCGGGCGGGGACGTGCGCGAGAAGTACGCCTACTTCCTGGAGGGGGCACAGGCCAAACTCGCGGCGCGGACCGAAGAGACGGCCGCCGAACCCGTCGTAGAGCCGGAGACCGACACCGACGACTCCGACGAGTCCCCGGACGGGACCGGCGACACGGGTGAGTCGGACGAGGTCGAGGCCCTGTCGGCCCCCCAGCCGTGCGTCCTGTGCGGCATGCCCGCCCAGCACCAGGTCGCGGGCTTCCCCCAGCACTTGGACCCCGCCGACTGCGGTACGCCCGCGCCCGCAGAGCCGGAGCCGGTGGCGTCCCCGGTCGCTCCTCCCCGGCGTGCGGAACCGGCCCCGGCAGGGCGCCACAAGCCGGTCCGTGTCGTCCCCGTCGGACGCCGTATGCAGACCGCCTCGCAGGAGCCCGACCTGATCGGTGCCGCGGTGGCCGCCGCTCTGGAGAAGCACAGCGGCGATCTGGAGGCCGCGACCGCGGCCCTGGTCAAGCGGGCCATCCCGGACGCCATGGCGCTGCTGGACGAGACCCGCAAGGGCGGTCGCTACGACGTCGTCGCGCACCCCTGGATCCCGGACATCCTGCGCAAGCAGTCCGCCCGCGGTGCCGACCGGATCTGGGAGGCCCGTCCCAAGTGGGCGCGGACCGAACTCCCGTCCGGCGCCCACGAGGTGACCGCCCTCGACATCAACGGCGCCTACCTGTCGGCGCTCAAGACCCATCTGCCGATCGGTCAGTTGGAACACTCCACCGGCTTCGACCACGACCGCCGGCGGGCCGGCGTCCATCTCATCACCCCCTCCGAGTGGGACCACGACGCCCACCTGCCCAACCCGATCGGCAACCGTGACGAGCCCGGCCCCCTCTGGGTCACCGAACCGACGCTGCGCCTGCTGCTGCGCCTGTCGGGTCCCAAGTACGGCCTGTGCGACCCGCCGGAGATCCACGAGTCGTTCACCTCGGGAGCGACCGAGAGCCTTCTGGAGAAGTTCCGCGTCGCTCTGAAGGACGCCCGGGACCGGGCGATCGCCGAGGACGACGACGTGACGCTGGAGTACGTGAAGGCGATGTACTCCAAGTTCGTCTCCACCATGGGCGAGTCGAACTACAACCGTGAGCTCTACCGCCCCGACTGGATGCACCTCATCCGCTCCCAGGCCTTCGCCAACCTCTGGACGAAGGCCTACAAGGCCCACGAGGAGGGCCTCATGGTCGTCCGCGCCATGGGCACCGACGAGTTGCACGTCATCGGGGACTGGCGAGCGGTCTTCCCGGAGGGCCGCGGGGTCTCCGACGTGAAGGTCAAGGAGACGTACACCGTCGGCGAGGACGTCGATCCCGCGGCCGCGGGGGAGGGGGACGACTGACGGTGAGCACCGTCATCGACTTCTTCGTGGCGCCGGACGACACGTCGGCCGCCACGGCGCTGCGGGCCCGGCCGGGCCCCGCCCACGAGCCGCTCTCCGTCGGCAACTTCGACGTCGAGGAGGCCGTGGTCGAGTGGGAGTGCCTCCTGGTCGGCACCACGTTCGAGGACCTCGTGGACGCCGGGGAACCCCGTACGGTCGCCGACCGGGACGAGGACGAGTGCCTGGTGTTCGCGCTCTCGCCGCGGCTGTGCGCAGCTCTCGCCGCGGCCGAGGAGTCCCGGCTCCGTGACGTCGCCCGCTCATGGGTGGAGTGGCGCGCGCGGGACGGCGAGGTCTTCGAGCCGGAGATCGCCCACGGGATCGTGGGCGATCTGGCGGCACTCGCCGGCCGCGCCGGACGCAGCGAGCAGGGCGTCTACTGCCGGGTCGGCTAGCGCTCGGCTCAGGTGCGGAACGCGTTCACGCCGGTCAGTTCCGCCGACAGCTCCCAGAGGCGGGCCGCCTGCTCCGGGTCGATCGCCCAGTCCTTGACGCCGCTGCGCTCGCCGTCGGCCGGGGCGGGCTCGGCGATGTCGCAGTCCTCCAGGTACACACCGCCGAGTCCGTCCAACTGGGGCGAGGTCGCGGCCCAGACCTGGGTGGCCGCACCCTCCTGGGGGGTCTTGAAGCCGACCTGCGGGATCGGGTTGCCGTCCTCGTCGATCCAGCCGCTCGCGATCATCTCCTCCTTGGGCAGATGCCGCTGAAGAGGAGTCATGATGCCGCCGGGGTGCAGCGAGAAGGCGCGGACGCCGTGCTCCTGGCCGAGCCGGTCCAGGTGGACGGCGAACAGGACGTTCGCGGTCTTGGCCTGGCCGTACGCCGGCCACTTGTCGTAGTCGCCGTGCTGCCAGTGGACGTCGTCCCAGCGCATCCCGGAGAAGTGATGGCCCCGCGAGGACACCGACACCACCCGGGCGCCGCCGCTCCCGATCGCCGGCCACAGCCGGTTGACCAGCGCGAAGTGGCCGAGGTGGTTGGTGGCGAACTGCGCCTCCCAGCCGGGGCCGACCCGGGTCTCGGGGCAGGCCATGATCCCGGCGTTGTCGATCATGAAGTCGATACGGCGGTCGGAGGCGAGGAACCGCTCGGCGAAGCCGCGCACGCTGTCCAGGTCGCCGAGGTCCAGCTCGTCCACCTCGACGCCGTCGATGCCCGCCAGCGCCTCCCGGGCGACCGTGGGACGGCGGGCCGGTACGACGACCCGGGCGCCCGCCTCGGTGAGCGCCCGGGTGGTCTCCAGACCGAGCCCCGAGTAGCCGCCGGTGACGACCGCGAGCCTGCCGGTGAGGTCCAGGCCCGCGAGGACGTCGGCGGCGGTGCTGTGGGCGTCGAAGCCCGATCCGATCTTGTGCTGTGCAGTGCTCATGCCGGGAACGCTACGAATTGGAGTGCGCTCGAAGTCAAGCGGAACCCTCCGGGGCGGGGTCGGCGCAAGAGGAAGCCCCGACCGGACGGGGGAATCACGGTCGGGGCGGTCAAGGCGTGGGCGCGGATGGCGGTCGCCTCTCGGCGAAAGGCTCCACAGGGCTTCAGCCGAACGATCGTCCCTGTGGGCAAAAGGTGAGGCCCGGGGACACTGTCCCATCCACACCCACGTGTCGTTCAACGGACAACCACCCATAGGTGTTCCCCGGTCTGTCGCGTTATGGCGTGAGCTGCGTCACCGCCCATGTGTCCGGGTCCAGGCCAGCAGTTTCTCCCGGGGCCATGTGGTGATCACACGCTCGTCGGGCACCCCGCACTCCTCTGCCCGCGCGCAGCCGAAGATCTGCCAGTCCAGCTGGCCCGGCGCGTGCGCGTCGGTGTCGACGGAGAACAGCACGCCCGCCGCCACGGCCCGCCGCAGCAGCCGCCGGGGCGGGTCGAGCCGCTCGGGCCGGCTGTTGATCTCCACGGCGGTGCCCGACTCGGCGCACGCGGCGAACACCTCGTCGGCGTCGAACTCCGACTCCGGCCGTCCTTTCCCGGTGACCAGCCGTCCGGTGCAGTGGCCGAGGACGTCCGCGTGCGGATCGCGTACGGCGGCGACCATGCGTCGGGTCATCGAGCGGGCGTCCATGCGCAGCTTGGAGTGCACGGAGACGACCACGACGTCGAGCCGCCGCAGGAGCTCCTCCTCCTGGTCGAGGGAGCCGTCGTCGAGGATGTCGCACTCGATGCCGGTGAGCAGCCGGAAGGGCGCCCAGGTCGCGTTGAGCTCCGCCACCACGTCCAGCTGCTCGCGCAGCCGCTCGGGGGACAGGCCGCGGGCCACGGTCAGCCGCGGGGAGTGGTCGGTCAGCACCGCCCACTCGTGCCCGAGCTCCGCCGCCGTCCGGCCCATGAGCTCGATGGGGCTGCCGCCGTCGGACCAGTCGGAGTGGACATGGCAGTCGCCCCGCAGCAGCGCCCGCAGCCGCTGTCCGCCCCGCACGGCCGGCACGGTGGGTGTCTCGCCCCGGAGCTTCTCCAGATAGCCCGGCACCTCTCCGGCGAGCGCCTCACGCACCACGTTCGCCGTCTTCGGTCCGACCCCCTTGAGCGACTCCAGGGTCCCGGCCGCCGCTCGCTCGCGCACCTCTTCCTCGGGCAGCGCCGCCAGCACCCGGGCGGCCGTACGGAAGGCGCGCACGCGGTACGTCGGCGCCAGGGACCGCTCCAGCAGGAAGGCGATCCGGTCCAGTGCCTCGACGGGGTCCATCGCCACCTCCTCCTCCAGGGTTCCCCAGCCGTACGGGGACCGCACGGCGGACACAGGGATGCCTTTGCCCTCTCATGTCCCTCTTGCGGAATGCGTTCTACGCTCTATTGCATGACCGAAATCGCGAGCCCGTACATCTCGAATCCACGAATCCTGGTGCTCGGGGTGCAGCCCGGTACGCCGCCGTTCCGGATCGTGGAGATCGACGGAGAGGTGGTCGGTGAGGCGAAAGCCGTCACCGATGTCCTGGCGGCCGCCGCCGCGTGGGGCATCACGGTCCACGACCTGGACGACCCGGACGTGGTGCGCTGGGTGGGCGGAGACAAGTTCACCTGGACCCGGCACTAGGACCGGGGCCCGTCGAGGGTGCGCGGGACGTTTCGGTCCTCGCCGAAGCGTTCGGTTCCTAAGCTCCCCTCATGGAAGATCTCGGAGAGCTGCTCGCCGTCCTGGCCGCGGGCCTCGGTGCCGGTGCCGTCAACGCCGCCGTCGGGTCCGGGACGCTGATCAGCTTTCCGGTGCTGCTCGCGGTCGGTCTGCCGCCGGTCACGGCAGCGGTCTCCAACGCGCTCGGCCTGATCCCCGGTTCGATCAGCGCGGCCATCGGATACCGGCGGGAACTCGCGGGCCAGCGCCGGCGCATCCTCACGTGGAGCGTCGGCGCCCTGGTGGGCGGCCTGACGGGAGCCACGCTCCTGCTCGCCCTGCCCGCCTCGGCGTTCGAACGGATCGTGCCGGCCCTGGTGGGCCTCGCACTGGTGCTGGTCGTCCTCCAGCCCCTGATCGGCCGACGGCTGCGGGACCGCCGTACCCGCGAAGGCCGCACCGCGCCCGCCGACGGCGGCCCGCCGCTGATCGTCGGACTGACACTGGCCAGCGTCTACGGCGGCTACTTCTCCGCCGCCCAGGGGATCATCTACGTCTCGCTCATGGGCCTGCGCCTCGACGACGGCCTCCAGCGCCTCAACGCCGTCAAGAACGTCCTCGTCGCCGTCGTCAACACCGTCGCCGCGCTCTTCTTCCTCGTCGTCGCCGACTTCGACTGGACGGCCGTCGCCCTGCTCGCGGTCGGTTCCGCCGTGGGCGGGCAGGCCGGAGCGGCGGCGGGCCGCCGGCTCCACCCGGCGGTCCTGCGCGGACTCATCGTCGTGGTGGGTACGGCGGCCATCGTCCAGCTGTCCGTCCGCTGACGTCAGCGGTGCACCGCCCGGCTCAGCCGCCGCCCCAGCAGGACGTAGCCGATCAGGGCCCCGGTGGTGTTGAGGATGACGTCGTCGATGTCGAAGGCCCGCCCGGTGATCATCGCGCCCTGGGCGAACTCCACCAGCAGCATCACGACAGCCGTCAGCAGGAGCACACGCAGGACACCCCGGGTCCGCGGGGCGAGCACGGGGACCAGGACGCCGAACGGGACGCCGAGCAGCAGGTTGCCGCCGACCTGTTTGGCGGCGTCCCGCAGTTCCGGCTGATCGAGATAGGCCCGCAGCGAGCGGCCCGGGTGCAGATTGGTGTGGGTCAGCGCCTCCGACGCGGGCGAGGGCTCCAGGGTGAGCCGGGCCAGCACGACGGCGAACGCCACCATGAACGCGAACGCGGCCACCATCCCCACCAGTCGGCGCATGAAGGCCAGGGGGCTGCGCCGCTGCTTCGGGGCGGTCTCGGCCCTGGCCGTCTTCGTCCGGGCGGTCTTCGTCGTCGCGGTCTTCGTCCTGGCGGTCTTCGTCCTTGTGGTCCCGGGTTCGGTCGCCGCCGCCTTGCCGGTGCGCAGGCGGAGCGCGGATCGCGGACGAAAGGCTGTACGGGCCATGCGGTCCTCCAGTCTTCAACTTCCCTGCGTCGTAAGCCGATTACCCGCGATCGAGCCGACAATGCGGGTGCGGTACCCGGCTTCGCCGACGTGTGGTCCACGCCGTGGACGAAGCCGGGTCCGGGGCCGGTTCGCGGACGGGACGGTCAGGTGCCGAACGACACGGTCACCTCCTTGAAGCCGAGGGAGTGCAGCAGGCCTTCGAGCATGTCGCTGGTGTTGGTCTCGGCGCGCTTGGTCAGCCCGCTCTCCTTGGCCGCGTCGCCGATGTGCTTCACCGCGAGCTTCTGCACGGCCTGTTCACCGTTCGGGTTGTCCGAGAACAGGTCGCCCAGCCGGTCGAGGAGACCCCGCTGCTTGGACACCGCGTAGGAGCGGTCGGCGTCCAGGGCGGGCTTGCCGAGCTGCGCGTGCGGCAGGTGCAGCGTGGCGGACGTGCGGTCCTCGTTGACCGTCACGTCGTCCTTGGCCACCTTGCCGAGGTCGACATACGCGTCGACGGTGCCCGCCCCCACGTACAGGGTGCGGCTGCCGCGGATCGCGTCGGGCAGGTACTTGGCGTCCTTCTCCAGGTCCACGACGACCTGGAAATTGCCGGAGGCGGCGTCATAGCGGCTGAGGTCCTGGATGGACTGGAGCAGCGCGGGCCCCGAGCGGTCGTTGGTCTCCGTGCCGAACAGGTCCTTGAGGCCGGGGAGCAGGCTCAGCCGGATGCCGGCGAAGAACACGACGAGCACCAGTACGACGGCGCTCACCAACTTCGCCCAGCCGGGCATGCGCTTGGACACGCGCCTGATGGGAGTCGTCATGCGACGGCCCTCCTTCCTGCTCTTCGAATGCCCTCCAAAACCCTTGTCAGACCGGAGCGTTGGCCGATTGCCACCGCTGACGGAGGCACGGACGGCGCACTAGCGTGGAAAGCCTTCCGAACCGGCGCTTCTGGAGACCCGGATGAGTCCAGACAGCACATCCCGGCCGCTCTGTCCCATGCACCGCATCAGCCTCCCCGAGCACGGTCCGCCCCGGCCCGGCACCCTCGCGACCGGCACCCCGGTGTGGCTCGTGACCCGGTACGCCGAGGTGCGTCAGGTGCTCATGGACCCCCGTTTCGACCGGAGTTCCCTGCACGCCCCAAACGCCCCGCCGCTGCTCGTCGTCCCCAACCTGCTGGACGACCCGGGAGGTCTGCTCAACCAGGACGGCCCCGCCCACCAACTGCTGCGCGGCACCGTCCAGCGGGCGTTCACCCCGCGGGCCGTCGCCCGCTGGCGGCCCTGGGTGTCCTCGGTGGTCGCCTCGCTCCTCGACGACTTCGCCGCACGGCCACAACCGGCCGACATCGTCGAGGGGTTCACCCGGCCGCTGCCCGTGTCGGTGATCTGCCGGCTGATGGGCCTGGACCACGTGGACCGCGAGCGGATCCGGCACTGGGCCGACCACGCCCTGTCCGGCGGCGCGCACCGGGCGGGTGAGGTGGTCGAGGCGATGACGGAGTTCGGCCTGTTCGCCGCCGGGCTGATCGACGAGCGGCGCAAGGAACCCGGCGACGACCTGGTGAGCGGTCTCGTGGCGGCCGGTGACGAACTGGGCATCGCGGAACGGCGGTTGATCACCCTGGTCTGCGGGCTGGTCGTGGCCGGACACGAGACCACCATGACCTCGCTCGGCAACGCCGTCGTGTACCTCCTCACCGACGGACGGGACGGCTGGCCCCTGCTCGCCCGCGACGAGGAGTCCGCGGCGGTCGCGGCCGAACAGCTGCTGCGCACGGTCCCGCTCAGCGAGGGCAAGGTGCTGCCAGGACTGATCCGGCGCGCGGTCGAGGACGTCGAGGTCGGCGGGGTGCTGATCCCCGCGGGTGGTGTGGTCGCGCTCCAGACCAACTCCGCGGGCCGCGACCCCGACGTCTTCCCGCCGGGCCCGCCCGATCTGTCCGCACCCCTGACCTCGCCGAGCATCACCTTCGGCGCCGGACCCCACCACTGCCTCGGCGCGTGGCTCGCCCGTCTCGAACTCGAACTCGCCCTGCACCACCTCGCCGCCCGCTTCCCGGGACTACGGGCCGAGTTCACATCGGAGACGATCGAGTGGCGGCTGGGTCAGATGACGCGCAGCCCACTGCATCTGCCCGTTTCTTGGTGACCGGAAAGGCCGCGTGCGAGACCTCCAGCGCGTTCTGGGCCTCGGCATGGCGCCGTCGTCCGTTCGGGTGTCACCCGTATCGACGTGGGCGTCGCCGTCATGGCGGGTGCCGGGTGCGTGGCCGCGGGCGAATGTCCCGGTCAGTAGCATGAGGCCCGGCAGCCCGAAGTGATCACGCTAGGAGCGGATCGTGCGAGACATCGCCGTGTTCAGCGGTAGTGCCCACCCCGAGCTGGCGGCGGAGGTCTGCGCACACCTCGGTGTGCCCCTGAGCCCCACCCGGGTCAGCCGGTTCGCCAACGACTGTCTGGAGGTACAGCTCCAGGCCAACTGCCGGGAACGGGACGTCTTCCTCGTCCAGCCGCTGGTCAAGCCCGTCCAGGAGCACCTCGTCGAGCTGCTGCTGATGTGCGACGCGGCACGCGGGGCCTCGGCCCGGCGGATCAGCGTCGTCATGCCGCACTACTCCTACGCCCGCTCCGACAAGAAGGACGCCCCCCGTATCTCGCTGGGCGGCCGGCTCGTCGCCGACCTGATGGTGTCGGCCGGCGCCGGCCGCGTCCTCGCGATGACGCTGCACTCGCCGCAGGTGCACGGTTTCTTCTCGGTGCCGGTCGACCATCTGCACGCGCTGCGCGAACTGGCCGCGCACTTCCAGCAGTACGACCTGTCCCGGACCACCGTGGTCTCCCCGGACCTCGGCAACGCAAAGGAGGCCGCCGCCTTCGCCCGGCTGATCGGGGCCCAGGTGGCGGCCGGCGCCAAGCAGCGGTACGCCGACGACCGGGTCAGCATCAGCGATGTCATCGGCGAGGTCACCGACCGGGACGTCATCGTGCTGGACGACGAGATCGCCAAGGGCAGCACCGTCCTCGAACTCCTGGACCGGCTGCGTGAGTTGAAGCCGCGCTCGATCCGGGTCGCCTGTACGCACGGCCTGTTCGCGGCCGGTGCGCTCAAGCGGATCGGGGAGCAGCCGGACGTTCTGGAGATCGTCTGCACCAACACCGTGCCGGTGCCCGAGGAGGAGCGCACGGACAAGTTGCGGATCCTGTCGATCGCGCCCGCGCTCGCCGAGGCGGTGCGGCGCATTCACAACGGCGAGTCCGTCAGTGCCCTGTTCGACGCGCCACGGAGCGAATAGACATGGAGGGGTAGCCGGGTGACACCCGGCATCACTCAGGTGACCTGGAGGCCCCAGTGGCGAAGGCGAAGTTCGAGCGGACCAAGCCGCATGTGAACATCGGCACCATCGGGCACATCGACCACGGCAAGACCACGCTCACCGCGGCCATCACGAAGGTGCTGCACGACAGGTATCCCGACCTGAACCCGTTCACACCCTTCGACCAGATCGACAAGGCGCCCGAGGAACGGCAGCGCGGCATCACCATCTCGATCGCCCATGTCGAGTACCAGACCGAGCGTCGGCACTACGCGCACGTCGACTGCCCGGGGCACGCCGACTACATCAAGAACATGATCACCGGCGCGGCCCAGATGGACGGCGCGATCCTGGTCGTCGCGGCCACCGACGGGCCGATGCCGCAGACCAAGGAGCACGTCCTGCTCGCCCGGCAGGTGGGGGTGCCGTACATCGTCGTGGCCCTCAACAAGACGGACATGGTGGACGACGAGGAGATCCTGGAACTCGTCGAGCTGGAGGTGCGGGAACTGCTGACGGAGTACGAGTTCCCCGGTGACGACGTGCCCGTGATCCAGGTGTCCGCGCTGAAGGCGCTGGAGGGCGACGAGGAGTGGAGCCGGTCGGTGCTCGATCTGCTGGACGCGGTCGACACCGCGGTCCCGGAGCCGCAGCGTGATGTGGACAAGCCGTTCCTGATGCCGATCGAGGACGTCTTCACGATCACCGGGCGTGGCACTGTCGTCACCGGCCGGATCGAGCGCGGGGTCCTGCACGTCAACAAGGAGGTCGAGATCATCGGCATCCACGAGCAGAAGACGAGGACCACCGTCACCGGCATCGAGATGTTCCGCAAGCTCCTCGACGAGGGCCGGGCGGGGGAGAACGTGGGACTGCTGCTGCGCGGCATCAAACGGGAGGACGTCGAGCGCGGACAGGTCGTGATCCAGCCGGGGACGGTCACCCCGCACAAGGACTTCGAGGCGCGGGCGTACATCCTGTCCAAGGACGAGGGCGGCCGGCACACACCGTTCTTCGACAACTACCGCCCGCAGTTCTACTTCCGCACGACCGACGTCACCGGTGTGGTGACCCTGCCCAAGGGCACCGAGATGGTCATGCCGGGCGACAACACGACGATGCTCGTGGAGCTGATCCAGCCGATCGCCATGGAGGAGGGGCTGAAGTTCGCCATCCGTGAGGGCGGGCGGACCGTGGGGGCCGGTCAGGTCACCAAGATCCTCAAGTAGGCACCTTCACACCTTCACAGCTTCACCGCTTCACAACGAGCCGGACGTGGCCTCGGACTGTCCCAGGGCCGCGTCCAGCGTCGCGTGCGGGGGCAGCAGCCGGTGCAGGCCGGTGACCCGCATGATGCGCAGGGTGAGGGGATGGGCGCAGACCAGGTGTAACCGGCCGTCGTGGTCGAGGACCCGGGCGCGGGCGCGGTAGAGCAGGCGCAGCCCCGAGCAGTCGAAGAACTCGACCTGTCCGAGGTCGATCACGATCCGGGAGCCGTCGCGCCCGGTCACCCGGTCCAGGTACGGGAGGATCTCCAGCGCCGCCGCGATGTCGATCTCGCCGCGGAACTCCAGCACCGTGTGTCCCCGGTCCTGGTGGATACGCAGATGCCGACTGAGGGGTGCAGGTTCCTGCTGCACGACGACATCGCCTCCAACCAGCTCCTCAAGCGGTGGGTTCGCAGGTCACCGGGGGCCGGGGTGACATCGTGCAGCGAGCGTACGAGCGCAGCCGTGTCTCCGGGTCCCCAGTGAGCGCAAATCCTTGCCCCGCACTGCAAGTTACCCTCGATGGAGTGAATTTGAGCATGTTCGATTGACATATGTCTGTGAATTGCGACAGAGCCTCACGACAACGCGTGCCAGGCCCGGGACAACGCCTGGCGGAACTGCTCGGTCTGGTGCGCCGTGAGATCGCGGACCATCCGCTCCTCCAGCTCCCGCACCGGCCCCTCGTGCCGAGCCAGCAGCTCGCGGCCGGCGTCGGTCAGCAGGATCAGCAGCTCCCGGCGATTGCGCGGATTCCGCTCCCGGCGCACCAGCGCGCGGTTCTCCAGTGACCGTACGAGATCGGCGATGGACTGGGCGGTGACGAACGAGTCCCGGGCCAGCTGTGCCGCCGACAGCCCGTCGTGTCGCTCCAGGACCGTCAGGGCGGTGTACTGAAGAGCGGTGATTCCGGACGGCTTGACCAGGTCGTCCAGATGGGAGCGGACCACGAGTTCCACTTGTTTGACCATGTAGAGCAGTGACGGAGCCGCCTTGGTCGCCTGGGTGTCGAGCATGAGTTCAGCCTAGAGCATTGACAGGAATCCTGTCTGTAAAGAGACTGCGGACCAACAGGAATCCTGTTTGTTGAAGTCTTGGCGATGGAGCTGAGGAGCGGTGATGACCACCTTCGAGATCGAACCCGGGCGGCTGTTCATCGGGGGACAGTGGCGCGAAGCCGCCGACGGAGCGCGCACCGAGGTGGTCGACCCGTCCCGGGGCGCGGTCGTCACCACCGTCGCGGAGGCGGGCGCCGCCGACGTGGACGCGGCCGTACGTGCCGCACGGGAGGCCTTCGACGACGGCTCCTGGTCCGGCCTGAGCGGCCGGGAACGCGGTCGCATCCTGCACCGGGTCGCGGAGCTGATCCGTGAGAACGCGGAGGACATCGCCCGGCTGGAGAGCCTGGACGTCGGCAAGCCGATCACGCTGGCGCACGCCGTCGACGTGACCAACGCGGCCAACGACTACGAGCACTTCGCCGCTCTCGCCCACACCCTGCACGGGGCCAACCGCGACACCCCCATGAACGCCCTCGCCTACACCCGGCGCGAGCCGCTCGGTGTGGTCGCCGCGATCACGCCCTTCAACTTCCCGCTGATCCTGGCCGGTTCGAAGATCGCGCCGGCGCTCGCCGCGGGCAACACGGTCGTGCACAAGCCCGCCGACGAGACCCCGCTCAGCGCCCTCTACATGGCCAGGCTGTTCCAGCAGGCGGGCGTCCCCGACGGGGTGGTCAACGTCGTCACCGGAGCGGGCCCGGTAGCCGGTGAGGCACTGCTGCGGCACAGCGGCGTCGACAAGATCGCCTTCACCGGCTCCACGGCGGTCGGCCGGCATGCCGCGAGCGTCGCCGGTGAGGCCCTCAAGCCGGTCACCATGGAGCTGGGCGGCAACGCGGCCCACGTCGTCTTCGAGGACGCCGACCTGGAGAAGGCCGTCGGCGCGATCATCAAGGGCTTCGTCTTCAACTCCGGCCAGTTCTGCATGGGCGGCCCGCGCCTGCTGGTGGCCCGCTCGGTCTACGCGACCCTGCTGGGCATCCTGGAGCAGGCGGTGCCCGGCGTCCCGCTCGGTGACCCGCGGCAGCCGGAGACCGTCATCGGTCCGATGGCGGGGGAGAAGCACCTCAAGAAGGTCGAGGAGTACGTCGAGCTGGCCCGCAAGGAGGGCGCCCGCATCGTCTGCGGCGGAGAGCGCCTCGACCTCGACGGCGGCTACTACTACAAGCCCACGGTCATCGCCGACCTGCCCAACGACTCCCGGGTGATCCAGGAGGAGATCTTCGGCCCGGTCCTCACCGTGCAGCCCTTCGACTCCGAGGACGAGGCGATCCGGCTCGCCAACTCCACGCCGTACGGCCTGGCTTCGGGCGTCCAGACGTCCAACCTCGCCCGTGCCCACCGGATCGCCGACCGGCTCCAGGCGGGCATCGTCTGGGTCAACGACTGGGCGATGCTCGACCCCGCGGTCCCCTTCGGCGGTGTCAAGGACTCCGGCTTCGGCCGTGAGTACGGTCCCGAGGCCCTCGCCTCCTACACCAGGACCAAGTCCGTCGTCGTCTCGCTGGACTGACTTCGTCCGAACGTACTTGAGATCAAAGGGAGTTCCCGCGATGCCCATCACCACCCGCGCCGCTGTCGTCGAGTCCGGCGGAGCACCGTTCACCCTCGCCGACGTCCAACTGGACGAGCCCGGGCCGCACGAGGCCGTCGTCCGCATGGTCGCCACCGGTCTGTGTCACACCGACCTCGGCGTGGCGAGCGGTGGACTGCCCTTCCCGCTGCCCGGCGTCCTCGGCCATGAAGGCGCCGGTGTCGTCGAGGCCGTCGGCTCGGCCGTCACCGGCGTCGAGCCCGGCGACCACGTCGTGCTGTCGTTCACGTCCTGCGGCGCGTGCGGCAACTGCGACGGCGGCCACCCGGCGTACTGCGCGACCTGGCTGCCGCTGAACCTCATCGGCGGTCGCCGGGCCGACGGCAGCAGCACCGTCAGCCGGGACGGCGAGGCGCTGGGCGGCCACTTCTTCGGCCAGTCCTCCTTCGCGGAGAAGGCCCTGGTCGACGAGCGCAGCCTCGTCAAGGTCGACCCCGACGTACCGCTGGAGTCGATCGCCCCGCTGGGCTGCGGCGTACAGACCGGTGTCGGCGCCGTGTGGAACGTGCTGAAGCCGGTCACGGGCAGCACGATCGTGGTCCTCGGCGCCGGGGCGGTCGGCCTGTCCGCCGTGATGGCCGCCGCCCTCACCTCCGCCACCACGATCGTCGCCGTCGACCGCGTCGGCGAACGTCTCTCCCTGGCAAGGGAGTTGGGTGCCACCCACACCGTCGACGCGAGTGAGGAGGACCTCGCGGAGACCCTCGCCGTGATCACCGGGGGGAAGGGCGCGGACGGCATCGTGGAGACCACCGGCAATGTCACCGTGCTCCGCCAGGGCGTCGACGCGCTCGGGGCGCGCGGCACCCTGGTCGTCGTCGGCGCCCCGCCGTTCGGCACCGAGGTCGCCCTCGACGTCAACGGGCTGCTCGGCGGCAAGCGGATCGTCGGGCTCACCCTGGGCGACGCCGAGACACAGTCCTTCATCCCCGCCCTGGTCGACCTGGTGAAGGCGGGCCGGCTCCCGCTGGACCGCCTGATCAGCACCTATCCGTTCGCGGAGATCGACCAGGCGGTGCGGGACATGGGCGCGGGCAAGGCCATCAAGCCCGTGCTGACGTTCTGACCCCGGTAGCCCGGTAGCCCGGTAGCCCGGTAGCCCGGTAGCCCGGTAGCCCGGTAGCCGGGTACCCCGGTCAGTCCATCGTCAGGACCAGCTTTCCCGTGGTCCGGCCGGTGTCGCCGAGCCTGTGTGCCTCGGCGGCCTCGGCCGACGGGAAGGTGCCGGCGATCGCGGGGCGCAGCTTCCCCGCCTCCACCAGCTCCGCGATCGCCTTCATCCCGGAATGGGAGGCGTCGACCAGCATGCGCAGCGACCGGACGCCGAGCCGCTCGGCCTCCTCGAAGAACTCCGGCGATCCGGCCGGCAGGATCGAGACCACGAGCCCGCCCGGGCGCAGCACGTGCAGCGAGCGGACGGACGTGTCGCCGCCGATCGTGTCGAGCACGACGTCGACGTCCTTGACGGCCTCCGTGAAGTCCGTCTCCCGGTAGTCGATCGCCTCGTCCACACCGAGCCCGCGCAGGAACTCGTGCTTGCCCGCGCTCGCGGTGCCGATCACATACGCGCCCCGCGCCTTGGCGATCTGCACGGCCACATGCCCGACCCCGCCCGCCGCGGCATGGATCAGCACCCGCTGTCCCGGCCGGACGTCGGCGTACTCCACCAGCGCCTGCCAGGCGGTCAGGGAGACCAGCGGCAGCGCGCCCGCCTCGACATGGTCGATCGAGGCCGGCTTGTGCGCGAACGTCCGGGCCGGTGCCGTGACGTACTCGGCGTGCGAACCATGGCCGTACGGGTACGACAGCATGCCGAAGACCTCGTCGCCGGGCTTGAACCGGGCGACGCCGATCCCGACGGCCTCGACCACGCCCGACACGTCCCAGCCCAGCACGAAGGGCGGCTGACCGAGGAAGCCGCCGGTGGCCCGGTGCTTCCAGTCGGTGGGGTTGACCCCGGCGGCCCGCACCCGGACCAGTACCTCGTTCGCGCGCGGCTCGGGACGCGGCAGCTCCACTTCCTTGAGGACCTCAGGCCCGCCGAGGGCGTCCTGACTGATGGCTCGCATGGTGTTCACAGTGCTCATGGTGAACCAGCCTGCCCCGGTCCGCCCGAACGGGAAATGGCATGATTGCCAACCTCCGATAGAATCGTGCCATGCAGCGTGCCGAGCGAGTCGTCGTCCTGGCCCTGGAGGGCGTGTACCCCTTCGAGCTGGGCATCCCCAGTCGGATCTTCGGCGCCGCCGACGGCCGGTACGAGGTGTTGACCTGCACGGTCGACGGCCGCCCGGTGCGCAGCAACGCCGACTTCGCGATCACGGTCGACCATGGCCCCGAGGTGCTGGCCACCGCCGACATCGTGGTGATCGCGCCCGTCTCGGGGGACCGTGTGACCGCCGACCTCCCCGAGGGGGTCGGGGCGGCCCTCGCCCTCGTCCGCCCCGACGCGCGGATCGTGTCGATCTGCACCGGCGCCTTCGTACTCGCCGCGGCCGGACTCCTCGACGGCCGCAGGGCCACCACCCACTGGCATCTCGCGGACAGCTTCCGGCGGATGTACCCGCACATCGCGCTCGACCCGGACGTCCTCTTCGTCGACGACGGGCGGATCCTGACCTCCGCCGGAGCCGCCTCCGGAGTCGACGTCTGTCTGCACATCGTGCGCACCGACCACGGCAGTGAACTGGCCAACGCCGTCGCCCGCCGCTGCGTCGTACCCCCCTTCCGCGACGGCGGCCAGGCGCAGTACATCGAGCGGCCGGTCCCCGAGCAGGGCGCCGCGAGCACGTCGGCGACCCGCTCCTGGGCCCTCGACCGTCTCGGCGAACCCCTCACCCTGACCGACCTCGCCGCCCACGCCCGGATGAGCCTGCGCACCTTCGCCCGCCGCTTCCACGACGAGGTCGGGCTCAGCCCCGGCCGCTGGCTGATCCAGCAGCGGGTGGCCCGGGCCCGGCACCTGCTGGAGGCCAGCGACCTGCCGGTGGACCAGATCGCCGGCCAGGTCGGCTTCGCCACCGGCGCCTCGCTGCGCCAGCATCTGCACGCGGCGATCGGGGTGTCACCGCAGGCCTACCGGCGCACGTTCCAGACGGCCGCCCGCTGAACCGAACGTTCTCCGCCCCCGCCACGTCTGAGGATCAGGACCGTGTCCGGTGAACAGGGGTGGGGGATGCGCAGAGGCTTGCTGGTTGTGACGGCGCTGATGGCGGTGGCGGCCGCGGGGTGCGGGTCCGAGACCGGGTCGGGGTCGGGGTCCGGGAAGGAGATGGTCGTCGAGGGCGGGGCCCCGGCCACGCCCTACAGCGGACCGCTGTACATCCCCGGCAAGGCGTGGGACGAGGAGAAGGACGACCGCTCCGACCTCGTCGACACGGGCGCCGCGGCCCGGGCCCTGGAGTGCGACTGGGACATCTACTCGGCGGGCGGCAGCGAACCGTGGAGCGAGGGCGACGGCGGCACGACCCCGGAGGACGGACTGCGGGCGTACTTCGAGATCGAGCAGCCCGACGGACCGCGCGAGGGCTTCCGGGTGGAGCGTGAGGAGGGCGGCCGGGTCCTGTACTCCTACGACGTCGACGGCCGGACCAAGATGGCGGTGATCGTCGCCAAGGACCGCAAGAACCGGCCCGGTTGGGGCCCGGAGACCAGCGCGTCCTGCGACCCGGCGGAGTTCCGGGCGAGCTGGACCGACTCCCAGGGCTACGAGATCTGGACCGATCGCGACGGCGAGCGGGTGCCGGTCTCCCTCATCAGCAGCTCGATCGGGCCCGCCCACTGCGACTGGCAGAAGGCGCACTTCCTGTCCGTGCGGGAGGGCAAGGAGGAGCTGAGCTACGCCCGTGATCCGGACGGAGTCCTCGGCGACGACATGCTGGAGGCCCCGTACGACGGCGACGTCCCCCTGCCCGCCGACGCCGAGGACACCGGATACCGCCTGGGGGAGCGGCAGTTGTGGCTGACGGACGACAAGAGGACGGCGTACGTCCGCACCCCCGACGGTGTGGAGGCCTGGCCGCAGGTGAAGAAGGGCATGGGCTGCGCGTGATCCGTCACCGGCTGGCGTGCAGGGCGACCAGCAACTGCCAGACCTGGTCGGCGATGTCCTGCGGGCCGCCCTCCAGCAGTCCGTGCAGCCAGTCGGCCAGCACGCCGGCGAACGTGGCGGCGACCGCCGAGGCCACCAGCGGGGCGTCGGCGGCACCCGCGAGTTCGCGCTCGCGGAGGCTGTAGGCCCGCAGGTCCCGGTGCAGGACCCGGCCCAGCGGCCCGCCGCCGCCCGGGCCGAGCAGGGCCCGGTACAGCGCGGCATGGGGAGCGAGCGAGGCGAAGAACGCCGGGAGCGCCGGCGGCGCGTGCACCGGGTCGGGCCGTCCGCGCCAGGCGTGCAGCGCCTCCACGGCCTCACGTACGACGTCCGCGCAGGCGTCGACGGCCAGCGCCTCCAGGCCGTCGTAATGGACGTAGAACGTGGCCCGTCCGACCCCCGCCCGGCGGACCAGCGCGGCCACGCCGACCTCCGCGAGCGGACGCTCGGCGCACTCCGCGAGCAGCGCCTCGCGGAGCTTCGCCCGGGTGCGCGCCGCGCGGGGGTCCTCGGGTGCGGCGCGGGTCACCGGGCCAGCAGGACCGCGCCCAGGGCGAGCGCACCGGGCAGGGCCTGCGCGGCGAGGATGCGGATGTTGGCGGTGACCGCGCCGTACACGCCCGCCACGATGACGCAGGACAGGAAGAACACCTGGGCGCGGAAGCCCGTCGGGTCGGCGGCGATCAGGCCCCACACCAGGCCCGCCGCGAGAAAGCCGTTGTAGAGGCCCTGGTTGGCGGCCATCGCCGCGGTGGCCTTGGCCATCTCCCGGTCGAAGCCGTGGAAGGACATCCCCGGCTTCTTCTGCCACAGGAACATCTCCATCACCAGGATGTACGCGTGCAGCACGGCCACCAGAGCCACCAGCACGTTCGCTACCGCTTCCATGATCTCCCTCAGTCTCTTGGACAGGCGTCCACTATAGCTGGACAGGTGTCCATGATGTCAGGGGGTCCCGCTAGCCTTCGGGCATGACTGATCCAGTGCGGGGCTCTTCGTGGAGGACCCGGAGCGACTCGTGCGCGTGGTGGATTGCCAGGGGCGGGTAGTGGGACCCGTGATGGGTTTCGGTCACCGGGCCCACGGCGATGCGGCCGGTGAAATCCGTGACCCTGGTCAGCATGTACGTCCGCGTCGAGCAAGCCGAGGTGACGGCGTACGCGGCCAACACCGACGCGATCCGCTTCTACGAACGGGGAGGTTTCGCACCGCAGTCGGTCACGCTGCGGCAGGCGCTCTGAGGCGGCAAAAAGAAAGGGCAAGGGGAACAGTCCTCCTTGCCATGTTCAACATATAGCGCACCGGGGGGCTTGCGGCAAGGCCCCGTCCGTACCGCAGAATCTCCGCTCGAAGCCGGAAAACACGGAGAACGGGGAGTCCGAAGTGCGAGTTCTGCTGTCGACGTACGGGTCGCGCGGGGATGTCCAGCCGATGGCGGCGCTCGCGCTGGAACTGAAGGCGCTCGGCGTGGAGGTACGGGTGTGCGCGCCGGCGGACGAGGAGTTCGCCAAGCTGCTGGACCGGATCGGCGTGCCGCTGGTGCGGGTCGGCCCGTCCGCGCGGGCGCTGACCACCCAGGCGCCACCGCCGTCGGCCGCGAACCTGCCCCAGCGCGCGGCCGCCGTGCTCGCCGCCCAGCTGGAGGGGGTCACCGCGGCGGCCGAGGGATGCGACCTGGTGGTGGCGACCGGCATGATCTCGGCCGCGGCCGGCGCGCTGTCGGTGGCCGAGAAGTTCGGCATCCCCGCCGTGTCCGTCACCTTCCAGCAGCTCACCCTGCCCTCCCCGCTGCGCCGCCCACTGGCCTATCCGGGCCGGCCCCTGCCGACCGACGTGACCGACAACCGGGTGCTGTGGAAGCTGGACGCCGAGAACATCAACGCGCTGTTCGGCGAGGCGCTCAACTCCAGCCGGGCGTCGATCGGCCTGCCCCCGGTGGCCGACGTCCGTGACTACGTGATCGGTGACCGGCCGTGGCTGGCCACGGACCCCGTCCTGGACCCGTGGCAGGAGACGGCGGACTTCGACGTCGTACGGACCGGAGCGTGGGCGCTGCCGGACGAACGCCCGCTGCCGGACGACCTGCTGGCGTTCCTGGAGGCCGGTGAACCGCCGGTGTTCGTGGGCTTCGGCAGCATGCCCATGCGTGAGTCGACGGACGTCGCCCAGGTGGCCGTCGACGCGGTCCGCGCGCAGGGGCACCGGGTGCTCCTCGGGCGTGGCTGGGCCGACCTGAGCCTGATCGACGGCCAGGACGACTGCTTCGCCGTCGGCGACACCAACCACCAGGCGCTGTTCCCCCGGGTCGCCGCCGTCGTGCACCACGGCGGCGCGGGCACGACCACGACGGCCGCCCGGGCCGGCGTGCCCCAGGTGCTGGTGCCCCAGCTCGCGGACCAGCCGTACTGGGCGGGCCGGGCGGCCGACCTGGGCATCGGCGCGGCACACGACGGTCCGACACCGACCTTCGCGTCTCTGTCCGCCGCGCTCGCCACCGCCCTGGCCCCCGAGACCCGTGAGCGGGCCCGGACCGTGGGGGAGGCCGTCCGGACCGACGGGGCGGCGGTGGCCGCCAAGCTCGTCCTCGACCTCATCGGCCAGGGGAAGCCCACCGTGTCCGCCTGAACCCCCGCGACCGGAGCGTCCCGGGGCGGCCACCAGGCCCGCCGGGCCGGTCCGCACCCTTCGCCGTGCACCATGGTCATACGCGACCTCATATCGGAGCTGATCATTTGAACACCCTGCCCACCAGCGCGTTCGACCTCCCCGACCGACTCTCGTCCAAGGCCGACCCGGCGCTGATCGCCGGCGACGAGCAGCATTTCGCGGCCCTCGCCGAGTGCCTCGCGCAGTCCATCGCCGAGGTGTCCGGACAGCTCGACGCCGCGCGCAGGGCACCCGGCGGCATGGGCCGCCACGCGATGGACCGGGACACGGAGATCCACCGGCTGACCGCCCGCCTGCGCACCCTGCGCCGCTTCGGGCTCGACCTGTGCCTGGGACACATGGTCTCCGCCGACGACTCCGAGCCCCTCTACGTCGGACGGCTAGGCCTCACCGACAGCACCGGCCGCCGACTGCTCGTCGACTGGCGCTCGCCCGCCGCCGAACCCTTCTTCGGCGCCACCCACGGCAACCCGATGGGGCTCACCAGCCGCCGCAGGTACCGCTGGACCGGCGGCCGGATCAGCGACTACTGGGACGAGGTGTTCACCACCGACGGGCTGGAACACCATGCCGCGCTCGACGACCAGTCCGCCTTCATCGCCAGCCTGGGCAGCAACCGCTCGCCCCGGATGCGGGACGTCCTCGGCACCATCCAGGCCGACCAGGACGCCATCATCCGCGCGGGATCGCGCGGCGCACTCGTCGTCGACGGCGGTCCGGGCACCGGCAAGACCGTCGTCGCCCTGCACCGCTCCGCCTACCTCCTGCACTCCGACCCGCGCCTCGGCCACCGTCGCGGCGGCGTGCTCTTCGTCGGCCCGCACCGGCCGTATCTGTCGTACGTCTCCGACGTCCTCCCGAGCCTCGGTGAGGAGGGCGTGCAGACCTGCATCCTGCGGGACCTGGTCGCCGAAGGAGCCACAGCGGGGACCGAGGCCGACCCGGAGGCGGCCCGGCTCAAGTCGTCCGCGGAGCTGGTGGGGGCGATCGAGAAGGCCGTCAGGTTCTACGAGGAGCCGCCCGCCAAGGGGATGACGGTCACCACCCACTGGTCCGACATCCCGCTGAGCGCCGACGAGTGGGCGGTGGCGTTCGACGCGGCGGAACCCGGCACCGCGCACAACGAGGCGCGCGACCAGGTCTGGGAGGAACTGCTCACCATCCTGATCGACAAGCACGAGGGCGACGTGTCGCCCGACCTGCTCCGCAAGTCGCTGCGGCAGAACAGGGAACTGCGCACCACCTTCGACCGCGCCTGGCCGCTGCTCGAAGCGGCCGACATCGTCGGAGACCTGTGGACGGTACCCGCCTACCTGCGCATGTGCGCTCCCTGGCTCGGCCCCGACGAGGTGCGTGTTCTCCAGCGCGCGGAGGCCCAGGCCTGGACGGTGTCCGACCTGCCGTTCCTGGACGCGGCCCGGCAGCGGCTCGGTGACCCGGAGGCGGCCCGGCGCCAGGTCCGGCACAAGGCCGCCCTCGCCGTGCAGCGGGAGCACATGGCACGGGTCGTCGACAACCTGATCGAGGCCGTGTCCAACTCCGGGGCCGACGGGGACGACGGTGAAGGTCTGGTGACGATGTTGCGCGGGGAGGACGCCAAGGTCAGCCTGGTCGACGAGTCCGAACTGGTCACCGCCGATCCGGACCTGCTCGCCGGTCCGTTCGCGCACATCGTCGTGGACGAGGCCCAGGAACTCACCGACGCCGAGTGGCAGATGCTGCTGCTGCGCTGCCCGTCCCGGAGCTTCACCATCGTCGGGGACCGCGCGCAGGCCAGGCACGGGTTCACGGAGTCGTGGCAGGAACGCCTGGAGCGGGTCGGGCTCGACCGGATCGAGATGGCCTCCCTGAGCATCAACTACCGCACGCCGGAGGAGATCATGGCGGAGGCCGAGCCGGTCATCCGGGCCGCGCTCCCGGACGCCAACGTGCCGACCTCCATCCGCAGCAGCGGGGTCCCGGTCGTCCACGCGGAGTTCGCGGAGCTGGAATCGGTCCTCGACACCTGGCTGGCCGCGCACGCCGACGGGATCGCCTGTGTCATCGGTGACCCCGCGTTCCGGGCGACGTCCCGGGTGCGGTCGCTGACCCCGGAGCTGTCGAAGGGACTCGAGTTCGACCTGGTCGTCCTGGTCGACCCGGAGAAGTTCGGCCAGGGCGTGGAGGGGGCGGTCGACCACTACGTCGCGATGACCCGCGCCACCCAGCAGCTCGTCGTCCTCACCGGCTGACGCCGTTGCGCAACTGAAGGGCCCGCAGCGCCAGCTGCATCTCGAACTGGGCGGTCGGATCGTGCAGTTGACCACCGAACAGCTCGTCCAGCTGGCGCATGCGGTAGCGCACGGTCTGCGGGTGCACCGCGAGCCGGACGGCGACCTCGCTCGCGTTGTGCCCGGAGTTCAGCCAGCTCAGCAGGGTCTCCGCGAGCCGTTCGCGCTGCGGTGGCCGCACCTGCTCCAGCGGGCGCAGTCGGCGTTCGGCCATCGCGTCGACCAGGGCCTCGTCGCGCAGCAGCAGGAGCGTGGCCAGATGGTCCTGGCAGCGCAGCAGTTCGGTGTCCGGAAGGACGCCCCGGCGCATCAGGTCCAGGGCCTCGCACGCCCAGCGCAGCGACCGCGCGCCCTCGTGGAGGGCGACGGTCGGCCCCATCGCCGCGCGCCGGCCCTGCAACGCTCCCGCGACGGCCCGTGCCCGGCCGGGGCCTTCGGGATCGGGCACGACCAGCACCGCGGGCCGCACATCGAACCGGGCGAGGAACTCCGGCGGCACTATGGGCCCGCGGGCCGACGGCGGCCCGATCGCGTCGGCTCCTGACAGGGCCGCAGGGGGCCTCATGCCGGCCGGCGGTGCGATCGGGCCCGACCCCGACGGGGGCGCGGGGCGTCCGGAGCCTGCGGTCGGGTCGGCTCCTGGCGAGGCCGTCTGGGGTCTTCTGCCCGGCGGTGACGCGAGCGGGCCCGCTCCTGGCGACGGTGCGAGGAGCCCGCCCCGCGCCGTGGGCGTGACCGGACCGGCTCCCGCCGCGCCGGCGAGGGGCCCGCTGCCCGACGCTGGCTCGATCGGGCCGCTTCCCGGCCGTGGCCCGAAGGGCCCGCTCCCGGTCGGTGGCCCGTGGTCGACCGCGACCACCGCCAGGGTCCGGGGCACCGGCCAGCGCGCGCTGTGCGCGAGCTCCGCGATGGCCTCGGCCGAGGCGGGCGGATCGGCGGTGAGCAGGTCGATCAGCCGCGTCCGGCGCTGCTGGAGCTCGCCCGCGGCATGCAGCCGCGCCTCGGTGTACCCGGCGGTCGTCGCGGCCGCCATCTCGTCCAGGTGCAGGAACAGCGCCTCACCGAACGCGCCCAGCACAGTGCGCGGCACCAGATCGGCGTCGACGAGCGCGTTCACCCGCCGCCATGTCACCCGGGCACCGAGCCTGAGCGCGGACTGGAAGGAGTCCAGGCTGCGGCCCTCCTCCGCCTCCCCGCGTCCGATGCGCTGGTAGGTCGCCTGCACCGGCTCCCAGTCGGTGTCCGGCTGGGCCATCCGCTCCAGGAACCCCTGGAGCGCGTGGTCCACACCCCGGTGCACGGCCTGCATGTAGGTGTCGTCGGCGGGGCGTGCGTACTCGGGGATCTCGGTTCTGATCGCGCGTACGACCTCCTCGGTGATGTCGGCGAAGAACGGTCTGAGGTGGTGGTGCAGACCCGGGGGCAGGGCCTTGAACGGCCCGCCCGGTTCGTCGGTCACCAACGCGGCTCTCTTCGACACGCGGCGACGATACCCGTCGGTAACACGTCAGGGTCTATCACCGGCGAACAGGTGTCGGGGGCGGGGTTATCACTTACCGACAACGTCCGTTCGCGCAACCGTGCTGGTCAGTATGGACATTTGTCGATGCGCGCATGCTGGCTGAGCGTGACGGAACCCTCACTTCCGCCGGGCCGTGAGGTTGATCTTTTGGTGTTCAAACCCGATAAGCTCCCCTCTGGCGCCGCGAGTTGGCCCGATCACCATCGGTCGTCCCGTGACGCGTCCCCCTCAGTGCGATTCCCCTTGCACACCCCCCCGTTGTTCGATTGTGTTGCTTCGAAGGATGCAGATGGAACTCGCCACTCCGCCACCGGCGGCGCGGGCCCCTGTCGCCTGGTACGGCTGGTGGCTGATGCCACTGGCCTTGGGAGGCGGGACGGTTGCCGCCACGTTCATGAGCTCGGACCGCATCACCGCGGCCGTGGCCGGCGCCGCCGCGACGGCGGCGGGCTCCGTGTGCGTCCGGCTCCTGATCCGCACCCGCAAGGAGTTGCGGCGGGCCGAGGGATCCTTCCGTACCTCGCAGGCCGAGCACTCCCAGCAGTGGCAGCAGCATGTGGGCCAACTGGAGCGGAAGTTCGCCGCCGAGTACACCGCCCAGGACCTCCGGCTCGGCGAACAGTCCGCCGCCTACGAGTCCCAGCTCGCCGAGCAGGCGCGCGCCTATGAGCAGCGGCTGGCCGACCAGGCCGCCTCGTACGAGTCCCAGCTCGCCGACCGGGCCGAGATCTGGCAGGAGCAGCTGGCGCACCAGCTGTCCGCGGTCGCCCGGCTCGCCGACGAGCAACTCCCGCAGGCGCTGGAGCAGTTGCGGGCCGGCGATGCCATCGACGACCTGCTGCCGGCCACCAACCAGTGCGCCAAGGTGAGCGCCGAGCTCCAGGCCGAGCTGCGCAAGGTCCTCAGGACCTCGCTGATCGGTGTGGAGCAGGAGTTCGACCGCTCGACCTCCGCCGAGCAGGCCGTGATCAGCATCGGCAACCGTATCCATGTGCTGACCAGCAAGCTCCGTGGCCGTCTGCACGAGATGCAGGGCGAGCACGGCCGGCTGCCCTCCGTGGCACGCGGCCTGATGGAGCTCGACCAGGAGATCGGCCCCGCCGACTGTCTCGCCGCCAGCATCGGTGTGCTGGGCGGCTCGGACCGGCCCGGCCGGCAGTGGCAGGAGCCCCAGCGGCTGCTCAGCGTGGTCCGCGGCGGCATCGGCCGTATCAAGGAGTTCCAGCGGGTCGACGTACGCCATCTGCCCGAACTCGGCGTCGACGGCGGGCTGGTGGACCACCTCACGCTGATCTTCGCCCATCTCCTGGACAACGCGGCCCGCTACTCGCCGCCCACCGAGCCGGTGATCGTCTCCGGCAAGGAGGTGCCCAACGGCGTCGGCATCGAGATCCAGGACTCCGGCAAGGGCCTGAGCGAGGAGAAGAAGCTCGAGGCCGAGCAGGCGCTCACCGGCACCGGAGCCGGACCGGGTCTCGGCGGCATCACCGAGGACGCCACCATCGGCCTCCGGGTCGTCGGCATCCTGGCCCGCCGCTACGGCATCCGCGTCACCTTCGCGGACTCGCCCTGGCTCGGTACCTCGGTGGTCGTGGTGGTCCCGCACAAGTACTTCAGCCCGCTGCCCGCGGCAGCACCGGTGGCGCAGACCGCCGCGCCCGCGCCCGCCCCCGCCAGGGGAACGGCCCCGCAGGCGACCGCCGAAGAAGCGGCGGACACCACACCCGGTGGACTGCCCCGGCGCCGCAGCAGACGCGGTGAGGAGCCCCGGCAGCAGCCGGCCGAGCGCACCGAGCGGACCGCGGGGGCGAGTGCCTTCGCCGTCCCCCCGGACGCGTCGTTCGCCGGTCTTGCCGCGTTCGCCACCGCCGGCCGCGAGCCCGAGGAGGCGGCCGGACAGGCCGACGGCCGCGAGTCCACCGAGCACCGCACTGAAGAGAGCGACTAGTCCACATGACGCAACAGGGAACCGACGTGAGCTGGGCGCTCCGCGACCTCGTGGAGTCCATCCCGGAGATCCGCTTCGCCCTCGTGGCCTCCAGCGACGGCAAGGCCATCACCTCCTTCGGCGCCGAGGACCCCGACGACGTGGACCGCTTCGCCGCGGTGGTGGCCGGCCTCCAGGCGCTGGCCCAGCCGGTCGCCGAGCAGTTCACCCGGCCCGCCGGACAGCGCGGACAGCTGCGGCTGGCGATGATCGAGGTCGACGGCGGACACCTCTTCGTCGTGCGCGCGGGTGTGGAGACCTACCTCGGTGTGCTCGCCCGTGAGGGCCTCGACCAAGGCCTGCTCGGACACCAGATGAGGGACCTGGCCCGCAGGATGGGCGAGCTCCTCGGCACCTCTCCGCGCCTGGAGGAGCACTCTGGATGAGTGCTCCTTCCGGGCCCACGGATCCGTCCGGTCTCGAGCGTTACTACGTCCTCACCGGGGGACGCAGCGGACCGGGCGGTTCGGCGTCGAGCCTCGACGTGGCGACCCTCATCGTCTCCCGCACCGCCCCCGTCCCAGGACTTCAGCACGAGCACGAGGAGATCCTCCGGCGCTGCCGCGAACCGCTGTCGGTGGCCGAACTAGCCGCCTACCTGGGACTGCCCTTCAACATTCTCGCGGTGCTGCTGACGGACCTGCTGGAGGCGGACCGCGTGGAAGCCCGTGACCCCGTCCCGGCGCACGACGCCCGCCGCGGGCCCGACCTCGCGCTCCTTGAGGAGGTACTCAGTGGACTTGAACGGCTTTGACCGGCTCGGCCGGCCGGACGACGGGGGAACCCGCTCGGTCAAGGTGATGATCGCCGGCGGATTCGGCACCGGGAAGACCACGCTGGTCGGCTCGGTGAGCGACATCAAGCCGCTCACCACCGAGGAGACCCTCACCGAGGCCAGCGCCGGCGACGACCACCTCATCGGAGTCGCCGACAAGACGGAGACCACCGTCAGCCTGGACTTCGGCAAGATCAGCCTCAACGACAGCCTGATGCTGTACCTGTTCGGCACCCCGGGCCAGGAGCGGTTCTGGTTCCTGTGGAACGGCCTGTTCAAGGGAGCGCTCGGCGCCGTCGTCCTGGTCGACACCCGGCGCCTGGCCTCCAGCTTCCGGGCGATCGAGGAGATGGAGCGGCAGAACGTCCCCTTCGTCGTCGCCCTGAACATCTTCCCGGACTCCCGGCACTATCCGGTCGAGGAGATCCGGGACGCCCTGGACATCCCCCCGCACATCCCGGTCGTGGCCTGCGACGCCCGTGACCGGGCCTCCAGCCGTGACGTACTGATCGCCCTGATACGTCATGTGAAGGACCGCTCCGTCGTCGCTCTGGAGCCCAGATGAACGACCAGACCCCGAACGGTCCCGACGCGCCCCGCGGGTGCCCCGTCGCGCACGGCGGGGCGGAACTCACGCGGCTGTACGGCCCGGACGCGGCCACCGACCCGCAGGCCCTCTACGAGCGGCTGCGCAAGGAGCACGGCTCCGTCGCACCGGTGCTCCTGGAGGGTGACGTTCCCGCCTGGCTGGTGCTCGGCTACCGCGACAACCGGCGGGTGCTGGACAACCCCCGTCAGTTCAGCCGGGACGCCCGTATCTGGCGGGACTGGCGGGAGGGCCGGATCGCGGAGACCTCGCCGCTGGTGCCGATGCTGGGCTGGCGCCCCGACTGCGTCTCCCAGGACGGCGAGCCGCACCGCAGGCTGCGCGGCGCGGTCACCGACGGACTGCTGGCCGCCTCCAGCCGCGGCATCCGGCGGCACGCCACGTACTTCGCGAACCAGCAGATCGACGTGTTCGCCGACACCGGGCGCGCCGACCTGGTGGCCGACTACGCCGAGCACCTGCCGATGCTGGTGCTGACCCGGATCCTGGGCCTTCCCAAGGCGGACGGGCTCCGTCTGATCGAGTCGTGCGCCCAGGTCTTCAAGGGCGGCGAGGGCGCCCTCGTGCACAACGGCCACATCATGCAGATCCTGGGCGAACTCGCCGCGCGCAAGCGGGTCGAGCCGGGTGCGGACTTCACCACCGCCCTGCTGGAGCACCCGGCGGCGCTGGACGAGGACGAGGTCGTCAGCCATCTGCGTCTGGTGCTGATCGCCGCCCACACCACGACCAGCAACCTGCTGGCCCGGGTGCTCCAGCTGGTCCTGAGCGACGCGGAGCGGCTGTCCGGGCTGATCAGCGGTCAGCTGAACGTGTCCGCCGTGGTGGAGGAGGTCATGTGGAACACCCCGCCGCTGGCTGTCCTGCCAGGGCGGTTCGCCACCAGTGAACTGGAGCTCGGCGGGCACGGCATCGAGGAGGGCGACCTGCTCCTGCTCGGCCTCGCCCCGGGCAACGTCGACCCGGAGATACGACCCGACGACGGCGTGGCGGTCCAGGGCAACCAGTCGCACCTGGCCTTCAGCTCCGGTCCGCACGAATGCCCCGGGCAGAACATCGGCCAGTCCATCATCGAGGTCGGCGTGAACGTCCTGCTGCACCGGCTGACGGGCCTGCGCCTGACCGTACCGCCGGAGGAACTCAGCTCGACTGCCTCCACATGGGAGTTCCGGCTGGACACTCTGCCGGTCGAGTTCACCGTCTAGGCCACGCCAGGGGCCACTGCCCGGCCGGTTTCCGGCCGGGCAGCGTCGTCCAGGGGAAAGGACCGGCTCGTCAGCCGTCGAGCCAGTCGCCTTCGACACCGGTGGGACGGAATCCGGTGGCGTTCCAGAGGAAGTGCGGGTGGGCGCCCGCGAACATGTAGGCGAGCAGTGCGGTGTCCTCCCTTCCGGTCCGAGGGTCGTGCAGGGTGTGGAACCTCTCGGATCCGACCACGCCGGAGTCTTCCTGGACCTCACGGGCGCGGGCCGGGGAGGGCGCGGCGCCGGATGCCTCCACGGCGGCTATGTAGGTGCGGCGCAGGATCTCCCACGCGCTGTCGATGTCGCCGTACCAGGGTCCGTGCAGTGCTTCGAAGGCGTGCAGTTCGGCGTCGAAGAGGGGCCAGGTCCGGGGGTACTGGTCCCGGCAGCGTGCGGACAGCTCGGCGGCCCGGGTGCTCAGTGCCGGTGCGGTGGGCCGCGGGGCGATGGTGAGGGTGGTGCCCTCGGTGAGGATGCCGGTGCACGGATTGGGCTGGAGGTCGCAGAGCGGGCACCCCTCGGCCGGGGGGAGGCCCTGGGTGATGCCGTCGAACCACAGGGCGTGGCGGCCCGTGAGCCCCATCCAGGTGATGGTGGTGGTCATCAGCCAGGTGTTCCACATCGGCTCGTGCGCCTCGGGCATGCAGCCGTACTTGACGAGGGCTATGGCGCAGGCGGCGTAGAGGGCCTTGGTGTGGGTGGGCATCGCGGCGAGCCAGAAGTTGCTGATCTCGCCGGTGAGCGAGTCGGCTCGCACATCGGTCATGTCGTCGATGACACGGCACAGCAGGAGGGAGGCGAGGTTCTCCTCCTGCCAGAGTTCGGTGTCGGGTGCGACGTGCCAGAACAGGCAGTCCAGCATCTGGAGGAGCGAGTAGGTGCTCTGGGTGAGCGGGTTGCCCTGGGGAAGCGTGACCCTGCCCGAGGCGTGCTCGCGGAGCCAGTACTCGTCGACGGATCGCTTGTGGGCCGCGAAGAGTCCGCTGACCAGGGCCCGTGCGCTGTTGGTGCTGAAGTTCTCGGCCAGGCGGCCCGCGATGTGCTGGGTGAGGCGCGTGGCGTCGATGGTGTCGATCACGCGTTTGTATTCGTGGAAGACGAGGATGTCGTCCTCGAAGCGGTGGCGGTGGCCCATGTCCCGTTCGAGGTCGTTCAACTGCCGGGTCCAGGACCAGCCACCGGTCAGGACGCTGTCGAGTTCCCGGCGATGCGGCCAGGTCTTGACGGCCAGGGGGCGACCGGCGCTCTGCCGCCAGTCGTAGTCGCCCAGGGTGCGTGCGGGAGGCGTGGGCAGCCGACGGCACAGCGGGCAGGCGCAGGCGGCGGTGAGCTCCTCCTCGTGCGGCGGGGCGAGTGCCCGGCTCCGCCAAGCTTCCTCCAGCATCGTGCAGGTCAGCCGGCAGATCTCGACATCGGTGCCGACCTGGGGGAAGGCCTCCTCGATCAGACGCAGATCGGCGTCGAGGCGGCTCAGCCTGGCGTGACCCTCCTCGTCGGGCGGGAGGTACGAGGGCTGCGCCAGCCGGAAGGCTCCCTCCACATGGAGCGTGGTGCCCCGGTGGCCGGATCCGAGTGCGTCCAGGCGCTGCCGGGCGGCGTTCTGGGACCTTCGGTACTGCTCCGTGCTCCCCTTGATACGTTCCCCCATGAGGCGGGCCAGGGCGTTCCCCGCCTCCGAGGGCTGGAGCGGGGCGTTCGGCTGCTCCGGATCTCTGCTGACGGGGAGGCCGAGGGTGACGTCCTGAGGCATGTGGTTCCTTTCGGGAGACGGCGCGCAGAGCCCCCCGCCCCTGCGGGCATGGGCGGCAGGGGAACCGCCCACACGCTCGAACTCCACTCCACGGTAAGGAAGTTGAACCGAAAAGCGGAACGAGACTCCCCAGAGCGTAAATGATCTACGCCGCACCCCGGTGGTGATCTCCGTTACTGCTCAGGCCTCTTGAGCTGCGTACACTCCCACCCCTCCCACATAGGTGAGCGCCACCCTCGTCCCCGCGACCTCCTCAAGCGGACGGTCGAACGGGTCGCGGTCCAGGACCACCAGATCCGCCAGCGCCCCCGCACGCACCCGGCCGGAGTCGTCGAGGTGGTTCACATACGCCGAGCCCGCGGTGTACGCGGTCAACGCCTCGGTGAGACCGATGCGTTCGGCGGGCAGGAACACCGGCGCGCCCTCGCCGTCCGGGGTCACGCGGTTGACCGCGACATGGATGCCCTCAAGCGGATCGGGGCTGCTGACGGGCCAGTCGCTGCCCGCGGCGAGCGTGGCACCGGAGCGGAGCAGGGCGCCGAATGGGTACTGCCACGCGGCCCGTTCGGGGCCCAGGAAGGGAATGGTGAGCTCGTCCATCTGCGGTTCGTGAGCCGCCCACAGGGGCTGGATGTTGGCGGTCGCGCCGAGCCGGGCGAAACGCGGCACGTCGTCGGGGTGCACGACCTGAAGGTGCGCCAGATGGGGCCGGGTGTCGCTCGGTCCGTTGGCCTCCCGGGCGGCCTCGATCGCGTCCAGGGCGTCGCGTACGGCCCGGTCGCCCAGGGCGTGGAAGTGGCACTGGAAGCCGAGCGAGTCCAACTCGGTGACGTACTTGGGAAGTTGCCCGGGATCGATGAAGCTTGTGCCCCTGTTGGCGGTGGCACAGCCGCACTTGTCCAGATACGGGTCGAGCAGCGCTGCCGTCCCGGTCTCGGCGACCCCGTCCAGCATCAGCTTGACCGTGCCCGCCCGGAACCGGCCGTGGCTCAACGCGGCGCGCCGCTCCACCAGTTCGGGGATCTGCTCGGCCCCGCGCTCGCGGTCCCACCACAGGGAGCCGACGACACGCGCGGTGAGCGAGCCGTCCCGGGCAGCCGTCAGATACGCGTCGGACGGGTCGTCCATACCGAGGAAGGATCCGACGAGCGCGTCCTGCCAGGCCGTGATGCCGAGGGAGTGCAGATGGCGCTGGGCGTGCAGCAGGGCGGCGAGCCGGTCGGCCGGGGTGGCCGGGGGAGTGAGGCGCCCGACCAGTTGCATCGCGCCTTCCTGGAGCGTGCCGCTCGGCTCGCCCGAGCCCGAGCCCGAGCCCGAGGCCTGCCGGTCGATCCGCCCGTCGACCGGGTCGGGCGTGTCCCGCGTGATGCCGGCTAGTTCGAGGGCGCGGCTGTTGACCCAGGCGCCGTGATGGTCGCGGTTGGGCAGATAGACCGGCCGGTCGGGGACGACGGCGTCCAGCAGCTCCTTCGTCGGCGTACCGCCCTCGAAGGCCTCCATCGACCAGCCGCCCCCGGTGATCCACTCCCGCTCCGGATGCGCCGCCGCGTACGCGCGCACGGCGTCCACGGTCTCCTTCGCCGTCCTGGCCCGGGTCAGATCGCACTGGGTGAGCTCCAGACCGGCCGGGACCGGGTGGATGTGCGCGTCCTGGAAGCCCGGCAGCAGCAACCGCCCCGCCAGGTCGACCACTTCGGTCCGGGGCCCCTTGAGATCCAGGACCTCGTCATGTCCTACGGCGGTGATGCGGTCGCCGGTGACGGCCACGGCGGTCGCGGTACGGCCCTCGGGGGTGAGAACGGGGCCGCCGGTGAAGAGGAGATCTGCGTACATGTTCCGTTCCTGTGAGGTCAGTTGGGCGTGTCTGAGAGGACCGGGCGGAGTCCGATGCCGGGTGCGGAAGCGCCCTTTCAGGGGCGCGGGGAACTGCGCGACAAGCCCCCGCCGGCCCGCAGACGAGTCACCGTGCCTCCAGCGAAGTGCTGAGCAGCTGCGGCGCGTCCGCATCCGTACCTGAGCCCGTACGGAAGTACGGCGAGCGCCGCACCCACCTGGCCCACGCGGCGGCCACGAAGCCCGACGCGATCATCGCCAGCGGAGTGCTCAGCAGGAACCAGCCGTTGTCCGCGCTGAGTTCGAAGTGGTCGGTGGAGGTGTAGAAGGACCAGCCGAGATAGCCGCCGAGGCCGAGGAGGGCCAGCGCGCTCAGGGTGGGCAGCACCACGGCCCGGATGCCCTCCTTGAGGTCCTCGCGCAGCAGCGAGCGGAAGCGTACCGCCGCCGCGAGGGCCGTCAGCGCGTACGACAGGGCGACCACGATGCCGACCGCGCTCACCGTCGCCATGATCATGTCCGCGAGCCGCGGGATGACCAGGGCGAGCGCCGCGACCCCCGCCGCCAGGGCACCGATCAGCACGGTCCCGGCGGCCGGAGTCCCGTACCGGGAGCTGACCTTGGACCACACCGGGCCGAGCGTACGGTCCCGGCTCATCGCGAACATCGACCGGGCCGTCGGGATCACCCCGGCCTGAAGGGAGGCGACCGCCGAGAACATCAGCGCCACCAGGGGCAGCGCGGCCAGCGGCTGCGAGGCCAGCCGGTCACCGAAGTACGCCAGCCCCTGTGCCCCGTGCCCCGCCAACTCCTGCTCGGACAGCACCCGTTGGAAGGCGACCGAGCCGATCAGGAACAGCACCAGCATGGTCACCAGGGTCGTGAGGCCGGCGCGGGACGCGTCCTGGGGATCACGCACCTCCTCCGACACGCTGAACGCGCTCTCGAAGCCCCAGTAGCAGAACACCGACAGGAGCATGCCCTGTGCCAGCGCCGTCGCCGACGGGATCGCGAACGGGTCGAACCAGCTCAGGCTGAAGGGGTGCGGGCCGGTGACGATGCCGTATCCGCAGAAGCCCAGCAGGACGACGTACTCGAAGACCAGCAGCCCGCCCTGGAGCCGGGCCGCGGTGCGCACCCCCGTGACGGCGGTGAGGGTGACCGCGACCAGGACGAACACGCCCAGTGCCGTCGTCTGCGCCGTCGATCCCGGGTCCAGGGCGAGGCCGCCCAGCCGGTGCAGTCCGGCGTCGCCCGCCAGCTGGATCAGCGCCGAGCCGGTGACGGCCGTGGTGTAGGCGAGGAAGGCCACCGTCGCCACGATGTTCACCCAGCCGACCATGAAGCCGAGCCAGGGGCTCAGCGAACGGCCCACCCACACATAGCCGTTGCCCGCGTTGGGCTCGACGCGGTTGAGCCGTGAGTAGGCGCCGGCGATGCCGAGGACCGGCAGGAACGCCAGCAGCATGATCGCCGGCAGATGCAGTCCGACGACCCCGGCCGTGACGCCGAGCCCGATGCCGATGCTGGTGGTCGCGGCCGTGCTGGAGGCGGCGATGGCGACGCCGTCCAGGACGCCGAGGGATTTACGCAGGGTGGGCCCTGAGGAGGGGGCGTGGTCGGGCATGGCCGGTTCTCCGCTCGCACCGGGGGGCCTGGTCGGCCCCGGTGAGCTGACATGAAACTGTCCCAGGGCTTAACAGGTCAACGCTGTTGTCATAAGGTGCGCCCACGGAGGCCAGACCACCGGCGCCCCACGGAGGCACCCATGAGCGACCGCGTCGTCCCACCCGCCGCCCGGCGGCGCAGGCGCCCCACCAAACAGGGCGTCGTCCTGTCCGAGGAGCTGATCGTCGAGACGGCCCTCAGGCTGATCGAGGAGCACGGCGCCGACGCCCTCTCGGTGCGCCGGCTGGGCCACGCCCTCGGCGCCGACCCCAGCTCGCTGTACCGCTACTTCCGCCACACCGACGACCTGATGCTGGCCGTCGCCGACGAGCTCATCGGCCGGACGCTGCGGATCTGGCGCCCCACCGGCGACTGGCGCGCCGACCTGCGCGACCTCGGCCTGCGCATGCACGCGAGCGCGCTCGCCCACCCCCGCGCGGCGGTGCTCAGCTCGCACCGGGTCACCGGCCGCGGCCATGAGATCCAGGCCGTGGAGACCATCCTCGGCGTGCTCCGCGACGCGGGTTTCCCCGACGCGGACGCGGTACGGATCTACCACGCCTTCGTCGACCAGGCCCTCGCCTTCGCCGCGCTCGACTCGGCGAGCACCGCGCTGCCGAAACCGGCCCGGGAGGCGGAACTCAGCGTGTGGCGGACGACGTACGCCAGGCTGCCCGCCGACACCCACCCGCACATCGCCGCGACCGCCCGCCACCTCGTGACCGACATGCCGCGCAGCTCCTACCCGGCCGCCCTGGACATGCTGCTGAGCGCGGCGACGGCACGACTTGCGGAGACCGGCGTCTGAGCGGGCCGGGCGAAGTCCGCTGTGGTTCGGCCGCGCCCCGAAGGGGCGCGGGGCGGTATCGATGTGCGGCTACCGCCGCGCGGGCGCGACCGGCCACGACGGCGCCGCAGCCGAACGACGGCACCTCACTGCTCATCCAGCGGAGCGCCCAGCACGAGCCCTCGGGGCCCACACTGGGCACGTCCGTCGACACCGCCCCGACAGGAGAGCGTTCACCGATGACCAATCCGCCCGCACGCCCCGCCGAGCAGCGCAAGAAGGACACCCTGAACCGCCTGGAGCACGACGAGGACGTGTGGGTCGCCACCGCGGACCCCGACGGGGGAGTGCCCTTCCTCGTGCCGCTCTCCTTCCTCTGGGACGGCTCGACACTGCTGCTGGCCACCCCGGCCGGCAGTCCCACCGGCCGGAACCTGAAGGCGACCGGCAGGACCCGTCTCGGCCTCGGGCCCACCCGGGACGTCGTGATGATCGAGGGCACGGTCGAGACGTCCACCCCCGCCGAGCTGGGCGAGGAGGACGCCGACCGCTTCGCGGCCGCCACCGGCTTCGAGCCGCGTGGACTCGCCACGCCCTATCTGTACTTCCGGGTCCGGCCGACCAGGGTGCAGGCCTGGCGCGAGGCCAACGAACTCGCCGGGCGTGAGCTGATGCGGGACGGGGAGTGGCTGGTCGCGGACTGAACCGGGCCGTTCGGGATAACCGGGAGGCAGAGGGCGCGGGACAGGAACGTCCCGCGCCCCGGACCCTTCGGAGGAGACATGGCACTGGTCACCGCGGGCTTCGTGGTGCTCGACTGCGCCGAGCCGGAGAAACTCGCCGAGTTCTACAAGGAACTGCTGGAGGCCGAGGAGACCCACGAGAGCGCCAACCGCGTGGAGATCCTGGGCGCCGGGGGGACCCGGCTGGCGTTCCACCGGGACGCCGGTGCGACACCGCCGAGCTGGCCGCGCCCCGAGAACTCCCTCCAGGCCCACCTCGACTTCGTCGTCGAGGACCTGGACGAGGCCGAGCGCAGGGTCGTCGGGCTCGGCGGGCGGCCCCTGGAGACGAAGGACGCCTCCGGGCCGTTCGAGGAACGCGGGTACGCCGACCCCGCGGGGCACTCCTTCACCCTGCGCTGTGTCCCGCCGACGGCGCCCAAACAAGGCTGACGTCAGTCCCGGCCGCCCTTGTCGGTGGCGGGCCAGACTCCGGTGGACCGTTCGATGGCCTTCGCGCCCGTGCGGTCCACCGCACTGCGCACCACCGCGAAGATGGCGCCCTGGACGGCCGCGGCCAGCAGGATCTCCCCCCAGCCACGATCCCGGTCCAGCGCGTCGGGGGCGTCGTCCTCGTGCCGTATCGCCTTCCACGTCCGCTGGAAGGCGAGCCCCGCCAACGCCCCGCTCGACCAGCCCAGCACCAACCCGACGGGCTTGTAGACGAGGGGGAGCTTCAGCTTCTTCTTCTTGGCCACGTACGTCTCCTGTGTCCCTGTCGGTCAGCGGTCGAAGTCGACCGTGCCACCGAAGCCCGGCGTCCGGTAGAGGCGGGCACTCAAAGGACGGCACGGCGGCGCTCGGCGTCACTCTCGCAATGGCCGACATGGTCCTGCACATGGTCATATCGAAGGCGGCACGACGCGGACGGGGCCGGAGTCCAGCCCGGTGGCCGCCCACGGGAAAGCCCCGCCGCGACGGGGGAACGCGGCGGGGCCTGAGGCTCAGGTGCCCGGCGGGTGGAGCTTCATGCGTACGCGTCCAAGATTTTTGCCCGAGGGCGGGGACTCGCGTCCGGATCAGTCCGTGTCGGCCGGTTCGAGCACGAAGACCGGGATCTCCCGGTCCGTCTTCTCCTGGTAGTCGGCGTACGGCGGATACGCCGCCACCGCCCGCTCCCACCACTCGGCCTTCTCGGCGCCGGTGACCTCGCGGGCGGTCATGTCCCGCTTCGCCGGCCCGTCCTGGAGCTCCACCCGGGGGTCGGCCTTGACATTGTGGTACCAGACCGGGTGTTTGGGCGCTCCGCCCAGCGAGGCGACGGCGGCGTACCGCCCGTCGTGCTCGACCCGCATCAGCGGGGTCTTGCGGATCTTCCCGCTCCTGCTCCCCAGGGTGGTCAGGAGGATGACGGGCATTCCCGTGTTCTGGAGGGTGGTGCCCTCGGTGCCACCGGAGCTCTCGTACAGCTCCACCTGATTGCGCACCCACCCGGTAGGACTGGGCTCGTACTCGCTCTCAAGAGGCATGGCATCCGTCCCATCGTCGTCGTGAACTACCGCTTGCTGACTGACACCGTCCTTCAACACCCGGACCCCGTGGATTCATCCGTTCCGCGGGGTCGGATTCGACCGGACCCCATGACCTCGGAGGTAATCGCCCCGGCCCGGCCCCCGCGGGCACAGTGGGACCCGGCCCAAGGGGAGGATCACCGATGACCACCACCACCGCCGTGACGACGACCCGTTCCGTCATCGAGGAACTGCTGCGGCGGATCGGCGCGGGCGACCCCGAGCGGATCGCCGAGCTCTACGCCGACGAGGGCGACTGGAAGCTGAACTGGCCGCAGGACGAGCACGGCCGCCCCGAAACCCCCTGGATCCGGCACCGCGCCACCCGCGCGGACGCCGCCGCCCACTACCGCGAACTGGCCGCCCAGCACGTCCCGGGCCAGGCGGCCACCGAGATCGAGCGCATCCTCGTCGACGGCGCCGAGGCGGTGGTCCTCGGCGAGATCCGGCAGACCGCCCGGACGACGGGGCGTGCGTATCGCGCCAGGTTCGCGCTGCATCTGACCGTCGAGGACGGTCTGATCGTCCGCCATCACGTGTACGAGGACAGCCTCGCCGTCGCCCGGGCCTTCACCCCGGCAGCATCATCCGTACGGCCAACAAGGTGATCACCCCGCTCGACACCACGGCCGTCACCAGCCGCCCCCGCCTGCCGGTCAGCGCCCTGCCGAGCAGCGCGCCGCCCCCGGCCAGCAGCAGCTGCCAGCTCGCGGACGCGAGGAAGGCCGCCACGACGAACACGCCCTGCTCCAGGGGCCGGACCGCGTCGGCGGTACGGGTACCGAGGACCAGCGCCGCGAAGTAGATCATGGTGGTCGGGTTGAGCAGGGTGATCCCGAGCAGCGCCAGATACGCCCTCGCGGGGCTAGGCCCTGTCGTCACATTCCCGCCTGCCCCGCGACGCCATGCACGCACTCTCGCCGCACCGGGCACAGACCCACGTACCACCAGTACGAGGGCCTGCGCCCGGCACGCCGAGAGCACGCACCTGACGCCGCGCGGCCCGCCCTCCGGGCGGACGACGGGAATGTGACGACAGGGCCTAGGGGGAGGCGGGTCGGTGCGCGTGGTGAGCCGACGGGCGCGGTACTGGCGTACGGCCATCACCGCACTCCGTGCCGCCAGCACGAGCAGCAGCAGGGCGGAGGCCCAGCGCAGCGGCCCGAGCGCCGGTCGCAGTGCGGCGGCGAGGGCGGCGCCGCCGAGCGCGGCCACCAGGGCGTAGAGCCCGTCGGCGGTCGCGACGCCGAGCGCGGCACTGGCACCGGTGCGCAGGGAGGTACGGGCGGTGAGGGAGACGAGATAGGTCGCGACCGCGCCGACGGGCACGGCGATGCCGTATCCCGCGAGCAGCCCCGCGACGAGCGCGGCGGTCACGACGTGGGAAGCGTAGGCCCCCACGGTCGGCCGGACTGCTGCTGGAACCGCACCGGACGAACGGCGGCGGTCGGCGGCAGAAGGGCATCGAAGGTAGGCATGGCCGGATTCTGCGTGCGGCCGGGGGACGGTGACAACCGAATTACGGGGGCCATCACGGCGGCCGACTGACCCGGTCGCCGTGCGGGCTCACGCCCGAGCGGCCTCCACCAGCGAGCGGGCCGCCTCACGCGCCTCCGCGGCCGGCCCGGCGCCGCGGGTGATGCCGGCCGTGACCATCGCCCCCTCGGCCAGCAGGAACAGCTGGCCGGCCAGGACGTCCGGGAGTCCGGCGTCCGCGACGAGAGTGACGAGATAGGCGCGGAACGCCCCTTTGTGTGCCCGCACTTGAGCCGTCACCCGGGCCGACGTCGCCCCGAGCTCACCGTAGGAATTGATCCACGCGCACCCGCGGAACCCGTCCTCCCCGAACCACCGCTCCAGCCAGTCGAAGACGGCGAGGATCCGCGCCCCGGGGTCCTCGTCGCGCTCCACGTACTCCGCGAGCCGCCCCCGCCAGCGCAGGTCGCGGCGCTCCAGATACGCCTCCACCAGCTGCTCCTTCGCGGGGAAGAGCTGGTACAGCCGCTTGAGCGAGACCCCCGACGCGCCGCGGATGTCGTCCATGCCGACGGACTGGATGCCCCGGCCGTAGAACAGCTCCTCGGCGGCGTCCAGCGCCTGCTCCCGGGCGGTCGCGCTGTCCATTCCGGGTCACTCCTTGACGTGAGAACGTGCGTTCTCCTACCGTAGCAGCCATGCCGGAGAACGCACGTTCTCCCTTTCTGGCCACGGAGGATGACATGACCGACCGTCCGCCCCTGCCGCCCTTCACCCGCGAGAGCGCGGCGCGGAAGGTGCAGGCCGCCGAGGACGCCTGGAACACCCGCGACCCGCACAAGGTGGCGCTCGCGTACTCCGAGGACTCGGTGTGGCGCAACCGCGACACCTTCGTCACCGGCCGCGCGGAGATCGTCGCGTTCCTCACCGCGAAGTGGGCGCGCGAGCAGGACTACGCGCTGCGCAAGGACCTGTGGGCCTTCGACGGCGACCGCATCGCCGTCCGCTTCCAGTACGAGTGCCGGGACACCGACGGCCAGTGGTGGCGCGCGTACGGCAACGAGCTCTGGGAGTTCGACGACCACGGACTGATGACCCGCCGCGAGGCCAGCATCAACGACGTACCGATCGAGGAGAAGGAGCGCCGCATCCTCGGCCCGCGACCCGGCACCGAGCACGGGGAGTCCTTCCCCCTTCAGTAGGGTCACCGGATGACCGAACAGGCCGAGAAGCCCTTCCTCTACGTCGTCGTCTGCGCCGCCGGGATCGCCGCGGGCGTCGGTGAACTCGTCGCCGCCGCCCAGGAACAGGGCTGGGAGGTCGGGGTCATCGCCACGCCCGTGGCGATGAACGGCTTCTTCGACACCGCCGCCGTCGAGGCCCGGACCGGCCGTCCGATCCGCTCCGCCTGGCGCACCCCCGCCGACCCGCGCCCCTTCCCGCCGCCGGACGCCGTGGTGGTCGCGCCCGCCACCTTCAACACCGTCAACAAATGGGCGGCGGGCCTGGGCGACACCCTGGCCGTGGGCACCCTGTGCGAGGCGTCGGGCCTCGGTGTCCCCATCGCCGTACTGCCGTGTGTGGCCGACGCGTTGGCCGCCCATCCCGCGTACCAGGACAGCCTGATACGGCTGCGGGGGATGGGGGTGCGGTTCGGGCCGCCCTACGCGGGGGAGCCTGGCGAGGAGTTCGGGTGGCGGCGGGCGCTGGACCTGCTCAGACGGTGAGCTGCCAAGCGGTGCCGATGGGCAGCCAGTGCACCTGCGGGCCCTCGGCGAGCAGCTTCTCGGCGTTCTGCCGGCCCTCCTGGAAGTGCGACCAGCCCTCGTAGTGGACGGGCAGCACGGTGTGCGGCCGCAGCAGGCCGCACAGCTCCACCGCCCGGGCCGCGGTCATCGTGTAGCGGACCGGTCCGGTCACCGGGAAACGCACACCGCCCAGGTGCAGCAGGGCGGTTCCCACGTCCACCCGGCGGGCGACCTCGCGTACGCCGTCGTACAGGACCGTGTCACCCGAGATCCACAGCGCGCCGTAGGACTGCCCCTGCCAGCCGAGCGCGAAGCCGGTCACCTCGCCGACGACGGGGCGGGAGAACCGGGGGCCGTGGCGGGCCGGGGTGGCCGTGCCCTCGATGGTGGGGCGGTCCGGGGACTGGAGCCGCCAGGTCGTCCACGGGTCGAGCCCGCGGGCGTTGCCGCCCAGCCGACGGGCCCCGGACGGGGTCGTCAGCACGACGCCGGCCCTCGGCAGCAGGGCACGCCCTGCCGTGTCCAGGTTGTCGGCGTGATGGTCATGGGTGAGCAACACCGCGTCCAGTGAAGGGAGTTCGGCGGCTGCCACGGCCGGTCCCGCGGTCTTGCGCGAGGAGGTGCCCCAGCCGAAGGAGTAGCGGCGGCCCGGCGGATCGAACGTCGGGTCCGTCAGCAGCCGCCAACCGGCGACCTCGATCAACGTGGTGGGACCGCCGATGTGCGTGATACGGATCTCGGTCATACGACGGTCCCTTCCGGAGGTCCGGGGCGGCATACGGCGACCGCCCCGGACGGTGGGCTACTTGGCGTGCGACACGGCCCAGTCGAGGACGTGGTCGGCGACCTCCTCCCACCCGGGCGCGGCGGGCAGCAGATGCGGACGGCCCGCGAACTCCTTGACCTCGGTGACCGTGTTCGACTTGTAGTGCCGGGCGTTGGACTGCTGCACCTTGGGCGGCATCAGATGGTCCTGCTCGCCCGAGACGAACAACAGGGGTGCCCGGTCGTCGTTGTGGTAGTTCACGTACGTGCTCTGGTGTCCGGGCCGCAGCGTCGCCAGGGCGCTGTCCCAGAAGATGCTGCCGGACGCGGGGACCGCGTAGCGCTGGTACAGCGCGCGGGACTCCTCCTCCTGGAACGTGTTGGTGAAGGCGTAGTGCCACTGCTCGAAGGTCAGGCCGACCGCACGGTGCCGGTTGGCCGGGTTCTTCAGTACCGGGAACGCCGCCTTGATCTGGGTGAGCGGCACCACCGCGACGCCCTCCGTGGGCGCCGAGTTGATGGCGACGCCCGCCGCCCCGAGCCCCCGGTCGAGCAGGAGCTGGACGAAGACGCCCCCGGCGGAGTGGCCGATCAGGACGGGCGGTTGGTCCAGGCCGCGGACCAAGGTCTCCAGGCCGTCCAGGATCTGTTGGACCGTCACCTTCTCGATCGGTGTCGGATCGGCGTTGAGCGACTCGACCTCCACCTCGAATCCGGGATAGGCGGGGGTGAGGACGCGGTAGCCGCGCTTCTCGTAGTGGGCGGCCCACTGCTCCCAACTCCGCGGGGTGACCCAGAAGCCGTGGATGAGGACGATGGTGTCCGGAGCGCTCATGGCGCCTCCTTCGAAGGTGTCAGCGGGTGGCGCGGTACGCGGCCTCGATCTGGCGGACGACGGTGTCCGGGCGCGACATCATCACGACGTGCGAGGCCCCCTTGACCTCGACGACCCTGCTGCCGGCGCGCTCGGCCATGAACCGCTGCGCGGCGGGCGGGATGACCCGGTCGGTGCCGGCGACGACGTACCACGACGGCAGGGACTTCCACGCCGGCACACCGCTGGCGGAGTCCAACCCGCGCAGACTGCCCGGGCGTTGGGCCACCGCCATCGCCCGGGTCAGCGAGCGCGGCAGGTCCTGGGCGAAGACGTCGTGGAACTTCGCCGGGTCGATGTACCCGTCGATGCCGGGATCGGTGCTGCCGGGGATGGGGTACGGCCGGGTGAGCAGCGCGCCCGGCAACTGGCTGCCGGGGAAGCGGCCCGCCAGCTCCAGCGCGGTCTCGCCCTCGTCGGGGGCGAACGCGGCCACGTACACGAGCGCCTTGACGTTGGGGTTGGCGAGCGCGGCGTTGGTGATGACCTCGCCGCCGTAGGAGTGGCCCACCAGGATGACCGGGCCGGGGAACGTGGCGACGACGCTGGAGACGTAGGCCGCGTCCCCGGCGAGGTCACGCAGCGGGTTGGCCGGGGCGATGACGTCGTAACCCGCCTTCAGCAGCCGGGAACTGACCTCGTTCCAGCCGGAGGCGTCGGCGAACACGCCGTGCACCAGGACGACGGTCGGTCTGCTGCCGGAGGTGGCCGAGCCGGCCGAGGCGGGCGTCGCCGCGGTGCCGACGGTGAGCGCACCGCCCGCCGCGACGAGACCGCCGAGGACGCGACGGCGGGACTGGCTTTCGGAGACCATGCCTTGGGGATCCCTTCCGGGGGTCAGGAGTTGAGGAAGTCCAGCAGGTCGGCGTTCAGCTGGTCCTTGTGCGTGTCGGTGATGCCGTGCGGGGCGCCCGCGTAGACCTTCAGCGTGGCGGTCTTGATCCGCGCCGCCGACGCCTGGCCGCCCACATCGAAGGGCACGACCTGGTCGTCGTCGCCGTGGACCACCAGCGTCGGTACGTCGAACGCGTCCAGGTCGGGGCGGAAGTCGGTCGCGGAGAAGGCCGCGACACACTCGTAGGCATTGCGGTGTCCGGCCTGGAGCCCCTGCCGCCAGAAGGCGTCCCGAGTGCCCTGGGAGACATCGGCGCCGGGCCGGTTGTTGCCGAAGAACGGCCCGTCGGCCAGATCCCGGTACAACTGCGACCGGTCGGCGAGCGAACCGGCGCGGATCCCGTCGAACACCTCGACCGGCACGCCGCCGGGGTTGTCGTCGGTCCTGAGCATGAACGGCGGAACGGCGGAGACGAGCACCAGCTGGGCGACCCGGCTGGTGCCGTGCCGGCCCACGTAGCGGGCGACCTCGCCGCCCCCCGTGGAGAAGCCGATCAGTGTCGCGTCCCGCAGATCGAGGGTGTCGATCAGGGTGGCGAGGTCGTCGGCGTAGGTGTTCATCTCGTTGCCGGTCCACGTCTGGGTGGACCGGCCGTGCCCGCGCCGGTCGTGGGCGATGACACGGAACCCGTGGGAGGCCAGGAAGAGCTGCTGGGCCTCCCAGCTGTCGGAGTTCAGCGGCCAGCCGTGGCTGAGCACCACGGGACGGCCCAGACCCCAGTCCTTGTAGAAGATCTCGGCTCCGTCGGCTGCGGTGACGTACGGCATGGGAGCGCTCCCGTCTGCGAGACGTTGTCCGGTGCCCCGATCCTCGTTCGGCCGCCGGTGTTCCCGGACCCCGTGAAACGCGTAGTCCTGACCGGTCTCAGAGTCCCGGCGTCTCCCTCAGCTGCCGCCGGGACCGTACGTCGAGCTTCCGGAAGATCTTCCGCAGGTGGTAGTCGACGGTGCTCGCGCTGATGAACAGCTGCCCCGCGATCTCGGCGTTGGTGGCACCGCCGCGGGCGAGCCGGGCGATGGCCAGCTCCTGCGAGGTGAGGGCGACCGACTCCCCGGCCGGCGCCCGGCCCGGACTCTCCCCGGTCGCGGCCAGCTCCTGGGCGGCCCGGGCCACGTACGCCGTGGCGCGCATCGCGTCGAACGACTCCCAGGCGGTGCGCAGCTGTTCCCGGGCGTCCTTGCGGCGCTTGCGGCGGCGCAGCCACTCGCCGTAGTGGAGGCGGGTGACGGCGAGGTCGGAGCGGGCGCGGGTGGCGGACAGCAGGGTGATCGACCTGCGGTACAGGGCTTCGGCGTCGTCCGCCGTGGCGAGCAGGGCCTGGCAGCGGGCCAGCAGCCCGAGGCTCCAGGGGGTGCCGGTGGCCGTGGCCCGGGCGGCGAGGGTGTGCAGGGCGGCGGCGGCCAGCACCCGGTCGCCGCCGCGGACGGCGGCCTCGATCAGCGGGGGCAGCAGCCGGGAGTGGATGCCCAGCGCGTCGTGGCCGGTCAGTTCGTGGGTGATGGTGCGGGCCCGGGCGTAGTCGCCCTGTCCCAGGGCGAGGATCGACATGGCGATCCGGGCGATCGACTCGACCGCGCCGATGCCCAGCCAGGTGCCGGACTCCATCGACCCGCGCAGCACCGTCTCCAGGTCCTCCGCGTCGGCATGCCAGGCGAGGAGTTCCGGATGCCGGTAGAGCGCCCACATGTCGTCCGTGGCGCCGATCGCCGCGCGGATCTGGTTGCCCTGGACGAACAGGTCGTCGGCCACGGCGAGTTGGCCGAGGATCGTCTCGTGCATCACCGTGCAGTACAGCGCGCTGTCCAGCTGGAACAGGGCGCCGGTGCGGCGGGCGGCGTCCGCGGCCCGCGCCATGACCGCACTCTGCGCCTGCTCGTCCCACAGCATCATCGACAGCGTGACGGTCGGCTGATAGGTCCGCAGCACCTCCTCGTCCGTGAGGCCGGGGTCCAGCACGTACGCGTGCGCGCGCCGCATGTGCGGCACCGCCTCCTCGTAGCCGTCGCTGACGAGGACCGCGAACGCCCGCAGCACCAGATCGGGCCCGGTGACGGCGGTGGAGCGCGGCAGCAGTTCGTCGATGGCGCGGGCGATGTCGTCCAGGGTGACGTCCTGCATGAGGTGCTCCGCGGTGATGGAGCGGTCGGCGGCCCGCAGCAGGGCCTCGCGGGCGAGCTCGGGGGCCCGACCCGCGAAGAGACGCGCGGCGCGCAGACACAGCGCCGGGGCGCGGGCGAAGGAGCCGGCGTCGCCGAGCGCGAACACCGTGTGCGAGCGGACCAGCAGGGCCCGCCCCCGCTCGGTGTCGCCGAGGAAGGAGATGTCGATCGCGTCGAGGAGCGCCTCCGCCTGGAGTGCCGCCCCCGCGGCCAGCGCGGCCTCTGCCGCGGCGAGCAGCCGCAGGGCGCGCGGGCCGGCCTCCGGTGTCAGCTCCGCGGCTCGCGTCAGGAAGGTGGCACGGGCCGCGACACCGCCCCGGGCGCCCGCCCGGTCCGCCGCGCGCTCCACCTCCGCGGCCACGGCGGCGGCCGGCCCCCTCGTGGCCGAGGCGAGGTGCCAGGCCCGCCGGTCGGTGTCGGCCGGCCGGTCGATGACCTCGGCGAGCGCGTGGTGGACCCGGGTGCGCTCGACGCTGGTGGCCCCGCCGTACACCGCGGACCGGACCAGCGGATGGCGGAACTCCGCGGTGGAGCGCAGCGTCACCAGCCGCGCGGACTCCGCCGGCTCGGACGCCTCGGGGCTGATCCCGAGCAGGCGCGCGGCGGCCGTGAGGTAGGCGAGGTCGCCGCTCGGCTCGGCGGCGGCGAGCAGCAGCCAGGTCTGCGTCGGTCCCGGCAGGGCGCGCACCCGCCGTTGGTAGTGCGCCTCCAGCCGGCCGCCCACGGGGAGCGGTTCGGGCAGTGCGAGCGAGCCGGAGAGCTGGTCGGCGGTCAGCTCCTGGCCGAGGTCGGCCAGCGCGAGCGGGTTGCCCGCGGTCGCCGCCACGATGCGTGCCGCGACGCGCGCGTCGAGCGGTCCGGCGACCGTCTCCCGCAGCAGCTCCAGGGCGAACGGCTCCTCCAGACCGGCGACTTCGGTGACGGGGAGCCCCGCGGGCGCCTCGAACCCCGTCCGTGCCGCGAACAGCAGCCCGACGCCCTCCGCGTGCACCCGCCGGCCCACGAACGCGAGCACCGCCAGGGACTCCTCGTCCAGCCACTGCGCGTCGTCCACGCAGGCCAGCACCGGCCGTCGCTTCGCCGCCTCCGCGAGGAGGGTGAGGGTGGCGAGCCCCACCAGGAACCGGTCGGGGGCCGGCCCGTCGGCCAGCCCGCACGCCACCCGCAGCGCTTCGTACTGGGTGACGGGCAGCGCACCCGGTTCCTTGAGCCCCTCCAGCACCGGTACCAGCAGTCGGTGCAGCGCGGCGAACGGGAACCCGGACTCCGCCTCCACCCCCGCGACCCGCAGCACACGCAGGTCGGCGCCCTCCGCGGCCGCGTGGTCGAGCAGTACGGTCTTCCCGACCCCGGCGTCACCGCGCAGCAGCACGACCCGGCTCAGCCCCTCGCGCAGGGCCGACACCAGGCCTTCGAGCTCTTTCCGTTCCCTGACCCGCCCCTTGAGGATCACGCGAACGCCCTTCAGGAAGGCCCGATTGTGTGGGCACTCTGTAGTTTTTGTGAAGTCCGGTCATTCAACCAATTAGGGGCGAGTCGCGTCCCGGGAACGGCACGGCGTTCACGCGCCGGTTACCCGGCGTCCGCGGTGACGCGATCCGGCGAGACGCTCGTGACACGTGGAACCCCACGCGCACCGCACGCCGTACCCTCCCCTGCAAGACCATCCGGAAGGTGGGAGCACCAACGATGCAGTACGTGAAGCTCGGTTCGACCGGCCTGGACGTGTCGCGGATCTGTCTGGGGTGCATGACCTACGGCCTGCCCGACCGCGGCGTCCACGAGTGGACCCTCGACGAGGAGGCGTCACGGCCGCTGATACGCCAGGCGCTGGACGCCGGCATCAACTTCTTCGACACGGCCAACGTGTACTCCGACGGCACCAGCGAGGAGATCGTCGGCAAGGCGCTGCGGGACTTCGCGAACCGTGACGAGATCGTCCTGGCGACCAAGGTGAACGGCCGGATGCGGACCGGGCCGAACGCCGCCGGACTGTCCCGCAAGGCGATCATGGCGGAGATGGACCACAGTCTGAGCCGTCTCGGCACCGACTACGTCGACCTCTACCAGATCCACCGTTACGACCCCCACACCCCCGTCGAGGAGACCATGGAGGCCCTCCACGACCTGGTCAAGGCGGGCAAGGTGCGCTATATCGGGGCGAGTTCGATGTACGCCTGGCAGTTCTCCAAGATGCAGTACACGGCCGAGCGGCACGGCTGGACCAAGTTCGTCTCCATGCAGAACCACTACAACCTCCTCTACCGCGAGGAGGAGCGCGAGATGCTGCCCCTGTGCGCGGACCAGGGCGTGAGCGCACTGCCGTGGAGCCCCCTGGCCCGAGGCCGGCTGACCCGCGACTGGGGCACCGTCACCGAACGCAGCGCGGGCGACAACTTCGGCGGCCGCCTCTACCTGGAGAGCGACCGCACCATCGTCGAGGCGGTCACCCGCATCGCGGCCGACCGGGGCGTCCCCCGCGCCCGGGTGGCCCTGTCCTGGCTCCTGCACCAGGACACGGTGGCGGCACCGATCGTGGGCGCCGCCAGACCGCACCACATCGATGACGCGGTGGCCGCGGTGGAACTGGAGCTGAGCGAGCAGGAGATCGAGGAACTGGAGCAGCCGTACACGGCACGTCCGATCTCCGGCCACTGAGGCGCCGCCCCTTCAAGGGGCGCGGCCGGCCACGACGTCCCCCCGGCCGCGATACGCCCTAGTGCGGCCCCTGCGGTGCGAACTCCGTACCGCACGGGCCCGCACCTTCGCTCTCGGCCAGAGCGACGCGGTCACCCCGCATGGACAGAGTCCGGTAGTACTGCCCGATCCGCTCCGCCGACCGCCCCACGTAGTGACCGATGAACGACCGCCGAAAACGCCCGTCGCTGCGATTCGGCTGCGACCCGTGCACCAGGCTCCCGTTGAAGAACAGAACATCCCCCGGCGCCATGTCGACCGGCACCGTCGCCAGCCCCGCTGGCGGCGGCACGTACTCCCGCGCGAACGACACCCCCTCGTCCGCCTCCTCCGGGCAGAACAGGTCCATCCGGTGCGTCCCGGGCACGACCTCCAGCCCCCCGTTCTCCCGGTCGATCACCTCGCACGCCACCCACGCCGCGACGCACGTCCCCGGCTCGACCCGCAGATAGAAGTTGTCCTGGTGCAGCGCCTGCCCCCGCGCCCCGGGCGGCTTGAAGTAGAACATGCTCTGCGCGGCCAGCACCTCCTCCCCGAACAGCGCCTCCAGCACCTCCCGCAACCTCGCGTCGAGCAGCACCTCCCGGGCGCGCGCGTTGATCTCGTGCGGCTGCATCACCCGCGGGTACACCCCCAGCGGGTCCGCGCCGCCCCGCGGCTCGAAGTGCCCGGGCACCGCGCCGGCCGCGTGCAGCGCCGTGAACTCGCCGCACAGCCGGTCGATCTCGTCGTATCCGAACAATCCGCGTACGACGGTGAATCCGTCCTCCTGGAACTGCCGAAGCCCTGCCTCGGTCAGGACGGGGGTGCTGCCTGTGACTGTCATGCGTCCACTCCTCGCTCGGATGCCCTTCGCATGTCACGCTAGGTTTTTCCACGCCCCGGGAGGATGTCCGTGACCGCTGACCGACTGTCCAGGACTGCTGCGCAGGGCACCCCGGCGCCGCCGCCGGGCCTCGTGGTGGTCGGCCGTTTCGACGAGGCGCCGGGATACGACATCAACCGGCCGCAGGGCTCGGACAGTTGGCTGTTCACCTGGACCACGGCGGGCCAGGGTCGGCTGCGGCAGGGCGTGACCACGGTCCGGGCCGGCGCGGGGGACCTGGTGGTGCTCGCGCCGGGTGTCCCGCACGGCTACGGCGTCGAACCGGGCGCGCGGCACTGGCGGTTCTGGTGGGTGCACTGCCGGGCCAGACCGTCCTGGCTGCCCTGGCTGAGCCCGTACGGCACCGGCGACGGCGTGCATGTCGTCGCCTCCGCCCCGGCCACACCGCACGACCGGGTCGAGGCGGCGTTCCACCGGATGCTCGTCGACGCCCGCGGACCGGGTGCGGACGGTCCCTCGGCCGTCCCGGACGACCGGATCGCCGTGGCGCACGACACCGCCGCCCGTGAACTGGCCCTGTGCGCCCTGGAGGAGGTCGTCCTGCTCACGGCCGCCGGTGCGCGGCAGCCGACGCCCCGGCCCGGTCTCGACCCCCGTGTCCGCCGGGTCCAGGAGATCCTCGCCGCCGACCCGGGCGCCGCGCACAGCGTCGACTCGCTCGCCGCGCAGGTCTCGCTGTCGCCCTCCAGGCTGGCCCACCTGTTCACCCGGCAGGTCGGTGAGTCCCCGATGCGGGCCCTGCGAGAGGCGCGGCTGCGGCACGCGGCGCGGCTGCTCGAAGGCACCGGCCTGCCCGTCGAACGGGTCGCGGCGGCATCGGGCTTCGTGAGCCCCTTCCATTTCCACCGGGTCTTCCGGGAGCGATTCGGTATGACACCCGGCGTGTACCGGGCGGGCGGCCCAATGGTTGGAGCGTGACGTGCGTGGACCGGCCGGACGCGGGGTGGAGTGGCCGTTCAATGGTTGGGGCCGACGCCTGGTGAAAATCGTTCTCCATAACGTTGTCGATAAGGCGTCATGGATCGGTTCCAAGTATTGACGTGCCGTCAATAGGGCTGGCTACGAACGTAATGCACAAAACTGAATGATCTCTTGTTACATCTCGCTGACCTGTGCAAAGGTTATGCCTTGTCGGCGTGCAGGCATGAGAATCCGCGCGCCTTTGACCGCTCCCGTACGTCCCCCACGCTTCACAAGAGCTGTCGTCGTCGGGACCGCATACCCCTTGGTATGGACTTAGCTTCGTATGCCCCCGAGAGGAATGCAGCCGTGAATGCCGACGCCACGGACGAACAACTCAGCGCTGAGCTGAAGAAGTGGACCGGGGCCACGCCCGCGCTCCATCCCGTCGGTGAACTCCTCGACCGCCACTGGGAAGCGGCCTTCGCCTATGCCCGGCTGTGCACCGACAGCGCGCGTTCGGCCGGAATGCTCACGACCGCGGCTTTCACCCGGCTCTTCGGCGAAACCCTGCGGCAGAACGGCCCGACCGCCGCCTGGCGTCCCCAACTGCTCGTCACCGTGCGCCGGATCGCCGCCGAATGGGACGGCGACCGCAGACAGGAACAACTCCACCCCGAACTGCGCTCCGGGACCGGGGACGGGGACCGCGCCGCGGCCCGTCTGCTGCCGCCCGCGGAGCGCCGGCTGCTGTCCGGCGCGTACCAGCGGCTGCCCCAGTCGGCCCGCTGCCTGCTGTGGCACAACGAGGTCGAGGCCGAGCCGCTGTCGGTTCCGGCCTCCCTCCTGGGACTGGACGAGGAGGACGCCGGCGTCGAACTGCGCCGGGCCCGGGAGCGGTTGCGCGAGGAGTGCCTCCATGTGCACCGCGAACTCGCCCCGGAACAGGAGTGCCGCAGCTACGTCAGGATGCTCGACGTCACCTTCCGGCGCGGTGGCGTCGACGTCGACCCCGACCTCCACGCACACCTGGACCGCTGCAAGCACTGCCGCGACACCGCCGACCAACTGCACCAGTTCAACGACGGCCACCTCGGCGTCGCCCTGGCGGAAGCCGTGCTCGGCTGGGGCGGCCGCGCCTACGCGGAGTCCCGCAGCGCCGTGCAGGAGGAGCCGGCACCGGCGCCGGTGCCCGAGCAGCCGCAGACCCGGCCCCTGGCGGTCCCCGGCGAACCCTTCTTCGACGTGACCCCCACCACCCC
>NZ_JABERD010000059.1 GCF_013044505.1 Streptomyces sp. S3(2020)
TCACACGCGATACCGAACCCCGGCCCTGCGGAACCCCCGCCCCCGGAACACCGCGTGCCCCCGCAGCGATCGGACCCGGCGCAGGCCCAGCAGGCTTCCCCGGACGCGATCCTCATCCGCCGGACCATGGCGGAAGTCGCCCCAGTGGCCGACAAGGTCACCTCGTACTTCTACGCGCTCCTCTTCGTCCGCCACCCCCACCTGCGCTCGCTGTTCCCCGCCGCGATGGACACCCAACGGGACCGGCTGCTCAAGGCGTTGCTCACCGCGGCGGAGCACATCGACAACACTCCCGTCCTCGTCGACTATCTGCAGAACCTCGGCCGCGGCCACCGCAAGTACGGCACCCGGGCCGAGCACTACCCGGCCGTCGGCGAGTGCCTCATCGGCGCGCTGAGCAAGTACGCCGAGAAGATCTGGGAGCCGGAGCTGGAGGCGGCCTGGGTCCGGGCGTACACGACGATCTCGCAGGTGATGATCGACGCGGCGGCCACGGACGAACTGCGCGCCCCGGCCTGGTGGTACGCCGAGGTCGTGTCGCACGACCTCAGGACGCCGGACGTCGCGGTCGTCACCCTCCGCCCTGACCAGCCCTATCCCTTTCTCGCCGGGCAGTACACGAGCCTGGAGACACCGTGGTGGCCGCGGATCTGGCGGCACTACTCCTTCGCCTCGGCGCCCCGCTCCGACGGTCTGCTGTCGTTCCATGTGAAGGCCGTTCCGGCGGGCTGGGTCTCCAACGCCTTGGTGCACCGCGCCCGGCCCGGAGACATCGTCCGGCTCGGTCCGCCGGCCGGTTCGATGACCGTGGACCACACCACCGACAGCGGACTGCTCTGCCTGGGCGGTGGTACCGGCATAGCGCCGATCAAGGCACTGGTCGAGGATGTCGCCGAACGCGGCGAACGGCGGCCGGTCGAGGTGTTCTACGGCGCCCGCACCGACCACGACCTCTACGACATCGACACCATGCTCAGGCTCCAGCAGTCCCACCCGTGGCTCTCGGTCCGCGCGGTCATCGACCAACTCGCGCGCGTCCAACTCCCCGATGCCATCCGCCAGTACGGCCCCTGGAACGAGTACGACGCCTTCGTCTCGGGCCCGCCCGGAATGATCCGCAGCGGTGTGGACGCCTTGCGGGACCTCGGCATCCCGTCGAACCGCATACGCCACGACTCCGTGGAGGAACTCGTCGTCATAGGCGACTGAGCATAGGACTGAGCAGGGGACTCAGCCCAGATCGGGGGCGTGCATGGCACGGACGCCCTCGATGTTCCCGTCCAGGTAGTGCCGCAGGGACAGGGGGACGAGGTGGACGGAGGCGATCCCGACACGGGTGAACGGCACCCGCACGATCTCGTACTCACCGATGGGTTCGTCGATTTCGGGGCCGTGCCGCAGCGAGGTGTCCATGGACTCCAGACGGCAGACGAAGAAGTGCTGGACCTTCACCCCGGTCGTGCCGGGGTCCTCGCCGATGTGCTCGACGGTGTCGACGAAGCAGGGCACCACATCGGTGATCTTGGCCCCGAGCTCCTCGTACACCTCCCGGTGCAGGGCGTCGACGACAGTCGTGTCGGTCGGCTCGACTCCACCACCGGGCGTGAGCCAGTAGGGATCCATGCCGGGTTTGGTGCGCTTGATCAGGATCAGGTCGTCGCCATGCAGGAGAACGGCACGTGCGGTGCGCTTGACCACGGGTCGGACGGTCATGGGTGAAATGTGGCCCGGTTGGTTCCACGTGAAACATCGCGGACCGTCATCGGTCGAGCTCGCCCGGTGACCGGAGGAAAAGTGCAGGTCAGCACCAGTCCGTAGCCGCCTCCAGCAGCCAGTCGTGAGCGCGCGCGATGTGCGGCATCGCCAGCGTGCCGGTACGGACCACCAGGAAGTACGTCCGCAGCGGCGGTACCGCCGGATGGTGCAGGGCGACGACGTCGCCGCGCTCCAGGGCGGACGCGCACAGATAGCTGGGCAGCACCGCGAGCCCGGCGCCCGCCGTTGCGCAGGCGAGCGCCGCGCGCAGGTCGGGGACGATGACGGTGCCCGGGGCCGCCGGACGGGAGTCGAAGACGGACGCCCAGTAGCGCGAGACGAACGGCAGTGACTCGTGGACCTCGACCACCGGGAGGTTCTCCAGGGCGGGTGCTCCCTTGCGGCGCAGGCTCCCGGTATTGATCCGCTTCGCCCAGCGCGGGGAGGCGACCAGGACGTGCACCTCGTCGCAGAGCGCAGTCGCCGTGAGCAGGGAGCCGCGTGGACGGGCCGTGGTGATGGCCAGATCGTGATGCCCGGCTGCCAGCCCCTCCAGGGTCTCCTCGGCGTTCCCGAAGGAGGCGCGCAGCGCGAAGCCCTGGCCGTCCTCGCCGGTCAGCTCGGTGAGCGCGGGCAGGGCCCGCTCGGCGATGAACTCGGGGGGCCCGGCTAGGTGGAGGGTTCGTAAAGAGGACGCGTCGTCGAGGCCGGTCTCGGTGATCTCCACCAGGGCGTCCAGATGCGGCGCGGCCTTGTGGGCGAGCTCGTCGCCGATGGTCGTCGGGGTCACCCCGCGGGCCTGCCGCAGGAACAGGGGACGGCCCAGCTGCCGCTCCAGGGTACGGATCTGCGAGGTCACGGCCGGTTGGGAGAGGCCGAGCAGCGCGGCGGCCCTGGTGAAGGAGCCGGCCCGGTGCACGGTCACGAAGGTCCGCAACAAGGCCAGATCCATGCCGCGCCCTCCCCGTTCTGTACCTGCTCCCGGCCCCCGGCCGCGCCCAACTATAAATATGTCGATAGGTCGCTGTCGCTACTGTGATTGGACACTGACACAGAGTCAACTAGCCTTGCTTGCGCGGTTCTTCGCGCGCGGAACCGAGGACGGTCCGAGCCACGAGGGGGGAGGCTCGGACCGTCCGTTGTGCGTAGCCCGGCACCTACAGGGGCGTAGAAGAAGAGGTCAGTGCGCCGACTCGTCCAGCGCACGCAGCACATCCGCCACCAGATCCTCAGGGTCCTCGGCGCCGACCGAGAAGCGGACGAAGCCGTCCGGCACCGCGTCCCCGCCCCATCGCCCACGCCGCTCGGCCGTGGAACGCACTCCACCGAAGCTCGTCGCGTCGTCCACCAGCCGCAGCGCGTCGAGGAAACGGTCGGCACGCTCGCGCGAAGCCAGCGTGAAGGAGACCACGCACCCGTAGCGCCGCATCTGCTGCGAGGCGACCTTGTGCGAGGGATCGTCGGGCAGTCCCGGATACCGCAGCCCCGTGACGTCCGGCCGCCCCTTCAGGGCCTCGGCGAGCACGAGCGCGGTTGCGTTCTGCCGGTCGACCCGCAGCTGGAGCGTGGCGATCGAGCGGTGCGCGAGCCAGGCCTCCATGGGTCCCGGGATCGCCCCGACGATCTTGCGCCAGCGTCGTACGGCGGCCATCGCCTCGCCGTCGCGGCCGGTGACATATCCCAGGAGGACGTCTCCGTGCCCCGTGAGCTGCTTGGTGCCGCTGGCCACCGAGAAGTCGGCGCCGAGCTCCAGGGGGCGCTGTCCGAGGGGCGTCGCGAGGGTGTTGTCGACGGCGACGAGGGCGCCACGCGCGTGTGCCGCCTCGACGAGCCGGCGGATGTCGCACACGTCGAGCCCGGGGTTCGACGGCGTCTCGATCCACAGCAGCTTCGCGCCGTCCAGGACCTCCAGCTGGGCGTCGCCGCCGGTCGGCGCGGTCCGCACCTCGATGCCGTACGCCTCGAGCTGTGCGCGCACCAGGGGCAGCACCTGGTAGCCGTCGTTCGGCAGGACGACCGTGTCCCCCGCGCGCAGCTGGGAGAAGAGCACCGAGGAGATGGCGGCCATGCCCGAGGCGAACACGAGCGTCTGGAGGTCGTCCTGCCCGGGCGCCTCCAGTTCGCCGATCGCCTGCTCCAGGAGCGTCCAGGTGGGGTTCTCGTCCCGGCCGTAGGTGTACGGGCCGCCCACCTCACCCGGCAGATGGAAGTGGGCGGCGAAGACCGGACCGGGCAGGGTGGGTTCGTTCCTGACCGGCTCCGGCAGTCCCGCCCGTACCGCGCGCGTGCCCTCGCCGTTGCCCCCGGTCGTCTCGTTCATGCCACTCGTCCTTCCACGTCCTCGCGTACCGCGGCGAGCAGACCCTCGCTCGCCGCCTCCACCATCTCAAGGCACTCCTCGAAGCCGTGCATCCCCCCGTAGTAGGGGTCCGGTACATCGAGGTCGTCGCCCGCGGACGGGTCGTAGGAGCGCAGGAGCCGCACCTTCGCCGCGTCCTCAGGGGTCGGCGCCAGGCGGCGCAGGGCCCTGAGGTGGCCGTGGTCGAGGGCGATGACGAGGTCGAGCCGGGAGAACCACGACGGCTGGAACTGGCGGGCCGTGTGGACGCCGTTGTAGCCGTGCTCCTCAAGGACCGACACGGTGCGCGGGTCGGCGCCGTCGCCCTCGTGCCAGCCGCCCGTGCCGGCACTGTCGACCTCGACCCGGCCGTCGAGCCCGTCCTCCGCCACACGGGCGCGGAAGACGGACTCGGCCATCGGCGAGCGGCAGATGTTGCCGGTGCAGACGAAGCAGACGCGGTACGTCATGAGGGCTCAGTCGCCGTCGGGCAGGACGACGTTGAGTGCCCAGGACACGATCGAGATGATCAGGCCGCCGACCACCGCGGTCCAGAAGCCGTCGACGTGGAAACTCAGGTCGACCTTGTCGGCCAGCCACGAGGTCAGCAGCAGCATCAGCGCGTTGACGATCAGGGTGAACAGACCGAGCGTCAGGATCAGCAGCGGGAGGCTGAAGAGCTTTACGACCGGCTTGACCAGGAAGTTCACCACGCCGAAGATCAGCGCGACAAGGATCAGGGTGCCGATCTTCTTGCCCGTGCTGTCACCGGTCAGGGTGATCTTGTCCAGCAGCCAGACGGCGACCGCCAGGGCGCCCGCGTTGGCGATCGTCTTGACTACGAAATTCTTCATGTGTCTGATCGTGGCAGAAGAGATCGACGATGAGCAGTGTGACGAAGGCGGACAAGGGCGATGAAGGCATTCCGGCTGGATGAACTGGAGGCGGAGCGCGCCGCCAACGAGGGCGCCTACCTGCAGTTTCTGCGTGAGCGGAACATGTCGGTCGGGCTGTACGCGCTGGACGCCGGTGAACATGATCCACAGAAGCCGCACAATCAGGACGAGGTCTACTTCGTTGTGAGCGGCCGCGCCGCGATCACCGTCGGCATGGAGACCACCCAGGTCGCACGCGGCAGCGTGGTCTACGTACCGGCCGGTGTCGCCCACAAGTTCCACCACATCAGCGAGGACCTGCGGGTGCTCGTGGTGTTCTCTCCGCCCGAGAGCTGACCCGGCACCCCGGGATTCCCTAGGGGATCAGTCAGGGGAGGACAAGGGGTGCGAGGCCCCCGCCGGGGCCCCTCCCCGCTCTAGCATCGAGTGCAGGACATCAGAAGGATCCGGCACACGAGCCCGGGTCTTCGACCGGACCCGGCACGAGCGACGGGCGGAGAGGTAAGGACGAGAGCAATGGGAGATTTCTTCGCGGGACTGCCCTGGTGGGTGAAGTGGATCGCGGTGCCGGTCATCGCCCTGGTCGTGTTCGGCGGGCTGATAGCCAGCGTCGTCGGGTTCGTCATCGGACTGCTCTTCAAGCTGCTGGTCTTCGTGGCCCTGGTCGGCGGACTGATCTACGTGGTGCGGAAGTTCACGTCGAGCTCCTCGTCGCGCGGCGACTGGTGACACGTGCGGCCATCGGCGAACGGCACCGGTGATCGGTAACAGGAATCACCGGTTCCCTCGCGCGAGGGAAGTTTCGGTACAGGCCGAGTGCGAGCGGTGCCGGACGGTTAAAGTCCGGAATTCGACGCGGGGACGATCCCCCGCGAGCGGCGCACACCCCCTCCCGTGTCCCCCCGCACGGGCGGCCCCCTCGCGCTTCGGGAGTGACCCTTGGCCACGGTTGACACCGCACCCGCAGAACGCCTCACAGCCCCCGCACCGGTCCGGGCGGCCGTCCCGTCGCCGGAACATCGACTCCGGCCGCCGGCACAGCCCGCGGCCACGAGCCGGTCCCGCCCGGGGACACCTCTGGCACCGCCATCGGACCCGGCTCCGGGAGCAGCCCCCACCGACTCTCCGGAACCACCGCACTCCACGACCCTCATCGGCTCCGTCCAGCGCGCGATGCGCCTGCTGGAATCCGTCGCCGAGCACGAGCACGGCGCCCCCGCCAAACAACTGGCCCGCGAGACCGGCCTGGCCCTGCCCACGGCCTATCACCTGCTGCGCACCCTGGTCCACGAGGGATATCTGCGCCGGGACAAGGGCCTGTTCTTCCTCGGGGAGGCGGCCGAACGGCTGAGCAGCAGCGGAGCACAGCAGAAACGTCGCAGCACGATCGCCGAGACACTGGCCCACTGGCGCGACGCCATCGGCGTACCCGTGTACTACGCGGTCTACCGGGACGGCGAGATCGAGGTCATGTGCGTCTCCGACACCCCGGGCAACCCGGCGGTCGAGGAATGGGCCGACTTCCGCGAGACGGCGCACGCGCACGCCATCGGCCAGTGCCTGCTTGCCCAACTGGACGAGGACGACCGCCGCGACCACCTGGACCGCTACCCCGTGCGGGCCATCACCCCGTACACCGTGCGGGACAACCACACGCTGCTGCGGCGTCTGGACCGGACGAAACGGATGGAACCCGTCTTCGAACGGCAGGAGTACGCACTGGGGACGGTCTGCGCGGCGATTCCGATCACCGTGGGCACCACCGCCGGGACGATGGCCATTTCGCTTCCCGTCCACCAGGCCGACCGACTGGCCGACGCCAGCCGTCAGTTGCAGAGCGAGGTCGGACGCCTTCTCGGGTCGCTCGCGATCTCTATCAGTATCTGAAAACTCACTCCTTGTGATCTCCCGTGTACGTTCAGCAAACTTCCACCACAGTCAAAGGGATCATTCCCGGCCAGTCGACGGCAGATGACGGGGTAGACGATGGGTGAGTCCGTACAGGCAGAGGTCATGATGAGCTTTCTCGTGTCCGAGGAGCTCTCCTTCCGCATCCCGGTGGAGCTGCGCTACGAGACCTGCGATCCCTACGCCGTGCGGCTCACCTTCCATCTGCCCGGTGACGCGCCGGTGACCTGGGCGTTCGGGCGTGAGCTGCTGATCGACGGGGTGGGGCGGCCGTGCGGGGACGGGGACGTGCGTATCGCGCCGGCCGAGGTGGACACGCTGGGTGAGGTCCTGATCCGCCTTCAGGTCGGCGTCGACCAGGCGCTGTTCCGCTCGTCGGCCGCGCCGCTCATCGCCTTCCTCGACCGCACCGACAAGCTGGTGCCGCTGGGCCAGGAGGGGGCGCACGCCGACTTCGACGCCCACCTCGATGAGGCACTGGACCGGATTCTGGCGGAGGAACAGAGCGCGGGCTGAAGCGTTACGGCCATGGGGGGGGGTAACGCTTCAGCGCGGACGTGGGGTTTGCGCAGAAACGCTTCTCCTTCGGGTGCTTCGGGTGCTTCGGGTGCTTCGGGTGCTTCGGGTGCTTCGGGCGGGGCCAGGGGAATGCCAGAAGGGCTGTACGGCGCCGTACAGCCCTTCTCGCGGCAGCAGACGCACGCAGGGCGCGGCGCAGGCGCGCAGACGCGTCGCAGACCACGGCGTCAGCGCTTGCGGCGCCGCCCGCGTCCACCCCGGGCCGCGGGCGGCTGTGTGCCCGCGGACATCGACTGGGCTCCCGCCGGAGCCGGTCGCCCGCCCACCGGCACCGCCCCGGAGCCCGCGAGCACGGGCCGGTCGGCCGACACCACCAGGGCCGCGAGGGCGGTCGTCACCGGCACGGACGCGACCAGGCCGATCGAGCCCACCAGCGTGCGCACGATCTCCTCGGCGACGAGCTCGCTGTTGGCGACCGTCCCCACACTGCTCTGCGCGATGGAGAAGAGCAGCAGCAGCGGCAGGGCAGCGCCCGCGTAGGCGAGGACCAGCGTGTTGACGACGGACGCGATGTGGTCGCGGCCGATGCGGATGCCGGCGCGGTACAGGTCACGCCAGCCCATCGAGGGGTTGGCCTCGTGCAGCTCCCAGACCGCCGACGTCTGGGTGACCGTCACATCGTCGAGGACACCGAGCGAACCGATGATGACGCCGGCGAGCAGCAGACCGCTCATGTCGATCGACGGGTACAGGCCGTGGATCAGGCCGGTGTTGTCGTCCGTGTTGCCGGTGAGCGCGGCCCAGCCGATGAACAGCGAGCCGAGCACGCCGATCAGCAGCAGCGAGATCAGCGTGCCGAGCACCGCGACGGATGTTCTCGCCGACAGTCCGTGGCACAGATACAGGGCGATCAGCATGATGGCGCTCGCCCCGACCACGGCCACGACCAGCGGGTTCGAGCCCTGGAGGATCGCGGGCAGGATGAAGAAGTTCAGGATCATGAAGCTGATGGCCAGCGCGACCAGCGCCATGACACCCCGCAATCGCCCGACGACCACGACGGCGAGTGCGAAGATCCCGGCGAGCAGTGCCATGGGGAGCCTGCGGTTCACGTCGGTGACCGAGTACTGCAGGTCCTTCGGGGCGGAGGGCTCGTAGGCGACCACGACCTTCTGGCCCTGGTGCAACTGCCGTGACTGGTCCGGCTGCACGATCTCGGTGAATGTACGGCCCTTGTCGTCGCCGGTGTCGACGCGGATCGTCGCCTTCTTGCAGTCGCCGTCGGCCTGCTGCTGGGCGGAGGAGCCCTCGGCGGTGGAGGTGTCGCCGGTCGGGGTCTCGCCCGAGGCGTTCACCGACTTGCAGCTCACGCTCACGACTTTGGTGACCGTGGCCTGCTGGGTCTGCCGGTCGAAGCCGACGCCGGTGCGCTCATGACCCGGCGCGCCCCCGGGCCACAGCACGGCGAGCCCGACGATCACGGCGACACCGAAGGGGATGAGGATCGCGGCGATGACCTTGCGCAGGTGCTGGGAGACGGGAGCCGCCGGGCCGTGATTGTGACTGTGGCCGTGCGAGTGACCGTGTCCACCGCCATCGCCACCGCCCGTGCCGCCGCCACCGGGGCCGGGGCCGGGGCCGTGCCCATGCCCGTGTCCGCCACCGGCGTCGTGATCGTGGCCTCCGTCGGAACCGGTCCCCTGCTCGAACCGGCCGCCCGATCCGGGACCCTGCCCGAACCCACCGCTCGATCCGGACTGTCCGAACCCGCCACCGCCACCGCCACCTGCGCCATGCCCATGCCCGTGCCAGTCGCCGGAGCCCGGGCCTGGGCCGTACCCGGCCCCCTGTCCGCCCGCGGGTCCGGGGCCGGGTCCGGGGCCGGGTCCGTTGCCGGGTCCGTTTCCGGAGCCGGGCCTGCGCGGAGGCTCGGGCGGTGGGAACGGGGGCTGATGTGTCGTGGTCACCGACCGATCATCGCAAGAACGAAAGGGGCCCTCTGTTCACCGCGCCCGAATTGACGCTAGCGTGGGGGCACCTTTGTACACGCGGGAGCTCGGAGCACCGGGCTGAGAGGGCGCTGACCTCCGTCCCAGCGATGTTTCACGTGGAACATCGTCACCAGCGAGTGACGTTCCACACGAAACGTCGGCAGACGGAAGCCGCTGCGTCGACCGCCGAACCTGTTACCGGGTAATGCCGGCGTAGGGAGTAGGTCTCATGACCATCAAGGACGCGCGCACGCCTGCCTTCAGCCAGGACGAACAGCCCATTCAGGGCGAACAGTCCGCGGAGGTCGGGAAGTCCATCGGCTGGCACAAGGGATACGTGACGGGCCCCGTGGGCTCTCGCCCCGATCTGCGAGTGCCGGTCCGTCAGGTGCACCTCACCAACGGGCAGTCGGTCACGCTGTACGACACATCGGGTCCGTACACCGACCCCCTGGTCGATACCGACGTCCGCCGGGGACTGGCCCCGCTCCGGGAGAACTGGATCATCACCCGCGGCGACACCGAGGAGTACGCGGGCCGTCCCGTCCGTCCCGAGGACGACGGCATCAAGCACACCTCGCCGCGGGGCGGCAACCTCCGCAACCTCGACGCGGTCTTTCCCGGGCGGCCCCGACTGCCGCGCCGTAGCCGCGACGGTGGAGCGGTCACGCAGCTCGCGTACGCGCGCCGCGGTGAGATCACGCCGGAGATGGAGTACGTGGCCCTGCGGGAGAACGTGTCCCCCGAGGTCGTCCGGGAGGAGATCGCGGCCGGCCGCGCGGTCCTCCCGGCCAACGTCAACCACCCGGAGATCGAGCCGATGATCATCGGCAAGCGGTTCCTGGTGAAGGTCAACGCCAACATCGGCAACTCCGCGGTGACGTCCTCCATCGAGGAGGAGGTCGAGAAGATGACCTGGGCGACCCGTTGGGGCGCCGACACGGTCATGGACCTGTCCACGGGCCGCAACATCCACACCACCCGCGAGTGGGTGCTGCGCAACTCCCCCGTCCCTATCGGCACGGTGCCGCTCTACCAGGCACTGGAGAAGGTGGACGGCAAGGCCGAGGAACTGACCTGGGAGATCTACAAGGACACGGTCATCGAGCAGGCCGAGCAGGGCGTGGACTACATGACGGTCCACGCGGGCGTCCGCCTGCCGTACGTACCGCTGACGGCCAACCGCAAGACGGGCATCGTCTCGCGAGGCGGCTCGATCATGGCGGCCTGGTGCCTCGCGCACCACAAGGAGAGCTTCCTCTACGAGAACTTCGAGGAGCTCTGCGAGATCCTCGCCGCCTACGACGTCACGTACTCGCTCGGCGACGGCCTGCGGCCGGGCTCGATCGCGGACGCCAACGACGAGGCGCAGTTCGCCGAGTTGAGGACGCTCGGGGAACTCAACACGATCGCCAAGCGTTTCAACGTACAGACCATGATCGAGGGTCCGGGGCACGTCCCGATGCACAAGATCAAGGAGAACATCGACCTTCAGCAGGAGATCTGCGAGGAGGCTCCGTTCTATACGCTCGGCCCGCTGACCACGGACGTCGCCCCGGCGTACGACCACATCACCTCAGGCATCGGTGCCGCGATGATCGCGTGGTGGGGCACTGCGATGCTCTGCTACGTCACGCCCAAGGAGCACTTGGGCCTGCCCAATCGTGACGACGTGAAGACGGGCGTCATCACCTACAAGATCGCGGCTCATGCGGCGGACCTCGCCAAGGGACACCCTGGCGCACAGGAGTGGGACGACGCGCTGTCGGACGCCCGCTTCGAGTTCCGCTGGGAGGACCAGTTCAACCTGGCCCTCGACCCCGACACGGCCCGCGAGTTCCACGACGAGACACTCCCGGCCGAGCCGGCCAAGACGGCCCACTTCTGCTCCATGTGCGGGCCGAAGTTCTGCTCGATGAAGATCTCCCAGGACATCCGTCGCCGGCACGGCGGGAATCAGGAGGAGATCGAGGAGGGTATGGCTCAGAAGTCGAAGGAGTTCGCGGCGGCGGGGAACCGGGTGTATCTGCCGCTCGCCGACTGAGCGGAGGCACGCTGGGGGCGGCGTGGGTCGTCCGGTTGTCCGTCAGGCGCCGGACAACCGGCTTGCGCGCCCCCGAAAGCGGGTTTCCCCGCGGTGAGGGGCGCAAGCCGGGGGCTACTCCGGCTGGTGCTCCGGGCCGCCGAAGTCCGGGCTGGTGTAGTCCGGGCTCGTGAAGCTGGGCCGGGGGCCGGCGGGGCCGTCGTCCGGGCTGCTGAAGCCCGGACGGCCGTAGCCGAGGTTCGGCATGCGGCTGGTCGGCGCGGGCGGTGCGGGGCGGTGCAGGGCGGCCGCCGTGCCGGGGTCGGCCAGCGCGTCCCGAAGGAACGGCAGGACACCCCGCTCCAGCAGGGCCTCGCGCCAGGCTTCCCTGGCCCGGGCCACCTCCCCGCTCAGCTCGCCGTACGGCCCCGTGTCGAGCGAGGGCCGGTTGCGCAGGGCGGTGAGCAGAAGGCCGACCGCGGCGACCAGGATCGCCAGCGCGGTCACCGCGCCGAACACCCAACCGGTGGTCAGCATGGTCTGGGCGAACGCCGGCTGCGGGTCGAGCATCTTCAGGATGTACCCGACCAGCAGGAAGATCGCCGCGGCGGTTCCGGCGAGGACGGGGGCCAGGACCGCGACGACGGCGACGGCGCCCGCGCCGGCGGTCTCGGCGACCTCTCCCATGGTGGCGGCGAGCCCCACCGTGCCCGCGCCCGGCTCCGCGGAGCCGGTTTCACGGACGGACGACGGGGTGGACGGCGCCGGCTGGCGCAGTTCCTCGCGGACCTTCACGTAGTGCTGGTACTCGGTCGCCGCGGCCGCCGTGATGATCGCGGTGGCGTTGAGCGCCATGGTGCGCAGCTGTTCGGGATTGAGCCGCTGCCCCACAGCGGCCAGTTCCGGGCGGTGTGGGGCAGAGCGCAGCGCCTCATCGAGGATCCGCTCGTACTCCTGGCGGTCCTCGATCAGCAGGTGCTGCGGAACGCTGTTCATGTGCATCCCCCGATGCTCCGTAGGGCTTGGGGCTCGCATGACTGTGAGCCGTCGGGCAGAAACGGAGGGGAGCCTGCTACGGATAAGCCGATGGTAGAGCGGTGACGGCACACGGTGACAGGGGGTTTCCAGAAATTGGGCCCTGGCCTGCGCCGTTTCTGCTCGGTCCGGCATAAGGGGTCAACTGCCCCGTGAACGTTCAGATATCCAGGGGAAGTTGCTGGACCAGCAGTTTTCCGGCCATGGTCACCCCGCCGTCCATCGCGATGGCCAGCCCTTCGGCGTAGACGTGCGGCCCTTCGACCAGAGGACCCGAGGAGTCCTCGCCGTCCTCCGAGCCGACCTCGCCCAGCAGGTAGGGGATCGGGCTGTGACCGTGAACGATCCGGGTGCCGCCGTACACGTCGAGCAGCGAACGCACATGGTCGGCACCGCCTTCGTCGCGGAAGGAGAAGCGCTTGGTGAACTTGCGGAACAGATCCCACACCTCGTCCGCGTCATTGCGCGTGATCGTTTCGCGGACGGTGTCGTTGACCGCCTCGATCGAGTCGCCGTAGTCGAGGTAGGCGGTGGTGTCCGAGTGGACGAGCAGGTGCCCGTCGACCTCCTCCATGGCGTCGAGGCGGGCCATCCACTGGAGGTGGTGGTCCTGGAGACGGTCCATGTCGGTCTTCTGCCCGCCGTTGAGCAGCCAGGCCGCCTGGAAGGTGGCGGTGCCCGCGCCGGAGTTGACGGGGGTGTCGCCGAACCGCTTGGCGCCGAGCAGCAGCAGCTCGTGGTTGCCCATGAGGGCCTTGCAGTAGCCGCCGGCCGCGGCGGCCTCGGCGGACAGTCGCATCACGAGGTCGATGACGCCGATGCCGTCCGGGCCGCGGTCGGTGAAGTCGCCGAGGAACCACAGGCGGGCGGTGCCCGCGCACCAGTTGCCCGCGGCGTCGACGAGACCCTTCTCCTGGAGCGCCGCCACCAGCTCGTCGAGATAGCCGTGGACGTCACCGACGACGAACAGCGCGCCCGGACCGACGACGGCCCGCGGGACCGCCGCGGGGTCGACGGCCACCTGAAGCGTGTCACCCCGGTTGACGACCGGCAGATTGCGCTCGGTGGGCGTGTACCCCTCCGGGTAGTCCGCCTCGTGCGCCGGTACGACGTCGCCGGGGTGCGCACTGTGGCCGTACGGACCGGTCTCGTGGACGTACGCGGGTACCCGGAAGTCGCGCAACGTCGCCGTCCGCTCCGTCTCGGGTCCCTGACCGGCCCCCTGAGTCATCAGACCCCTCCACCATCACGCCGCATCTGCACCGCTTCGGACTGCCTGGTCGCAGCGGCCCGCGGTGTCGTGGGCCCATCATAGGAATGCGGATCGCGCCATGTGATGACCCAGGGGTGGTGAATCGGAGCAAGACTCCTGTTCACCGCGGCTTTCGCCCCGATTGGGCAGGGCCTGTGCCGCCTGCTGACGGCCCTCGCCCTACTCCTCCTCGGGTGACCGGGGCGGACTGACGGTCGTCCGGGGAGGACGCCGCTCGGACGAGGTGCGCACGATCAACTCCGTCGGTATCACCTGCTCGACCGGTTGGTCCGATTCGACCCCCTCGATGGCGTCGATGAGGAGCTGGACCACGGCCGTGCCGATGCGCCGGGGCTTCAGCGAGAGCGTGGTGATGGGCGGTTCGGTGCTCGCGTAGACGGTGGACTCGCTGCAGCAGACCAGAAGCAGATCGTCCGGTACCCGCAGTCCGTAGCGGCGGGCGGCGGCGAGCAGGTCGGTGCCGTTCGGGTCGAACAGCCCGTAGACCGCGTCGGGGCGGTCCGGCCGGGCCAGCAGCCGGTCGGCGGCGACGGCGCCCGCGCACGGATCGTGGGCCGGGTAGGCCTCGTACACCGGATCCTGGCCGACCCGCTCGCACCAGCGCAGATACGCCGTGGTCGACAGATGGGTGTACGTGTCCGTCGACGTCCCCGTCAGCAGGCCGATGCGGCGGGCGCCGGCGTCGGCCAGGTGGTCGAGGATGCCGAGGACGGCGGCCTCGTGGTCGTTGTCGACCCACGCGGTGACCGGCAGCGAGCCGGCCGGGCGGCCGTCGGAGACGACCGGTAAACCCTGCCGGACGAGTTCGCTGACCACCGGGTCCTGGTCGGAGGGGTCGATGACGACCGTTCCGTCCAGGGCGACGTTGGACCACACGTCGTGGCGCGAGGTCGCGGGGAGGATGACGAGCGCGTAGCCGCGGGCGAGCGCCGCCGAGGTGGCGGCCCGGGCCATCTCGGCGAAGTACGCGAACTCCGTGAAGGTGAAAGGTTCATCCCCGTACGTCGTCACGGTGAGGCCGATGAGGCCCGACTTTCCGGTACGGAGGGTTCGGGCGGCGGCCGACGGGCGATAACCCAACCGGTCGGCGACCTCGCGGACATGTCGGCGGGTGGCGTCCGGGAGCCGCCCCTTGCCGTTGAGGGCGTCGGAGACGGTCGTGATGGAGACTCCGGCGGCGGCGGCAACGTCTCTGATGCCCGCACGGCCCGGCCGGCTGCCTCGGCGTGAGGTTTCCGCGCGGCTCACCTGGTGCTTCCCTGCTGCTGTCATGGCGAGCCGATAGTAGGGCTCAGGCGGTGGGGTAGGGCGGGCGCATATGCACGCGTTGACAGGCACGTTTCTGCATGGTCATACCGCGTCAATCCCCTTTGAATGAAAGGGAGTTGAACGATCCAATGGCACTACGTGACTTGTCGACGCGCATGGGCCTGCCAAGTCGCCGATGTTTCGAAGAGGTCTCAACTCACCTTCACGGGTGATGCGCGCCACGGCGCGAGCCACCGGCGCATAGATATATGTGAGAGCGCCCTGTGATTCGTCTGTCTTCGTACGGTGATGCCCCTGATGCCAGTGGGGCTGATGAGGTTTGCGTCCCAGCTGTTCGCAGCGGCGCCGAATCCTCATAAGGTAAGGAGTATTCGAAGCCGGTGGTGGTCACAAGGAGGACTGCGGTGAGCGAGACGAGCCCCAAGCTGCGCGCCGAGCTGGAGGGTATCCCCACCTACAAGCCGGGCAAGCCCGCAGCGGCCGGCGGCCCGGTCGCCTACAAGCTGTCCTCCAACGAGAACCCCTATCCGCCGCTGCCGGGCGTGATGCAGAGCGTCACGGCCGCGGCCTCGTCCTTCAACCGCTACCCGGACATGGCCTGTACAGGCCTGATGAACGAGCTGTCGGACCGCTTCGGCGTCCCGCTCTCCCACCTGGCCACCGGCACCGGCTCGGTCGGCGTCGCCCAGCAGCTCATCCAGGCGACCTCGGGCCCGGGCGACGAGATCATCTACGCCTGGCGGTCCTTCGAGGCGTACCCGATCATCGCGCAGATCAGCGGAGCGACCTCGGTGAAGGTCCCGCTGACGCCGGGCGATGTGCACGACCTGGACGCCATGGCCGATGCCTTCACCGACCGGACGCGCCTGATCTTCGTCTGCAACCCCAACAACCCCACGGGCACGGTCGTGCGACGGGCCGAGCTGGAGCGCTTCCTCGACCGGGTGCCGGGCGATGTGCTCGTGGTGCTGGACGAGGCGTACCGCGAGTTCGTCCGGGATCCCGAGGTGCCGGACGGCGTCGAGCTGTACCGCGACCGGCCGAACGTCTGCGTCCTGCGGACCTTCTCCAAGGCGTACGGTCTCGCCGGTCTGCGTGTCGGGTTCGCGATCGCCCACGAGCCGGTGGCGGCGGCGCTGCGCAAGACCGCGGTGCCCTTCGGTGTCAGCCAGCTCGCGCAGGACGCGGCGATCGCCTCGCTGCGTGCCGAGGACGAACTGCTCGGCCGGGTCGGCTCGTTGGTGTGTGAGCGCAACCGCGTGGTCGAAGGGCTGCGGGGCCAGGGCTGGACGGTGCCCGAGACCCAGGCGAACTTCGTGTGGCTGCGGCTGGGGGAGCGCACGGTGGACTTCGCGGCGGCGTGCGAGGGGCACGGTGTGGTGGTCCGGCCGTTCCCGGGCGAGGGTGTGCGGGTGACGGTCGGGGAGACCGAGGCCAACGACATCTTCCTGAAGGTGGCGGAGACGTTCCGCAAGGAGCTCTGAAGCTTCGCGGGAGACATGCCGCACGGCGGCCGCTTCAACAAGATGTCGAAGCGGCCGCCGTGTGCGTTTACGTGACACAGGAGACACGACCCCCCTGCCGTTTGTCGAAAACCAGTACGTCATACTGGGCTTGTGAATGTGAACGCGTTCACAAGCGTGTCCCGGTTGCTCCAATGATGCGTGTGACATAAGGGGCAAACTGCCGTACTACGGCGACCTAAGGAGACCTGACGACGTGGACCTGGCTTTGGCGCCGGAGACACTGGCGCGCTGGCAGTTCGGCATCACCACCGTCTACCACTTCCTCTTCGTGCCCCTGACGATCTCGCTGGCCGCCCTCACGGCCGGACTGCAGACCGCCTGGGTGCGCACGGAGAAGGAGAAGTACCTCAGGGCGACGAAGTTCTGGGGCAAGCTCTTCCTGATCAACATCGCGATGGGTGTGGTCACCGGCATCGTGCAGGAGTTCCAGTTCGGTATGAACTGGTCCGACTACTCGCGCTTCGTCGGTGATGTCTTCGGCGCCCCGCTCGCCTTCGAGGCCCTGATCGCCTTCTTCTTCGAGTCGACGTTCATCGGCCTGTGGATCTTCGGCTGGGACAAGCTGCCCAAGAAGATCCACCTGGCCTGCATCTGGATGGTCTCGATCGGCACGATCCTGTCGGCGTACTTCATCCTCGCGGCCAACTCGTGGATGCAGCACCCGGTCGGCTACCGGATCAACGAGGCGAAGGGCAGGGCCGAACTCACCGACTTCTGGCTGGTCCTGACCCAGAACACCGCGCTCGCCCAGGCCTTCCACACTCTCTCGGCGGCGTTCCTCACCGGCGGCGCCTTCATGGTCGGCATCTCCGCCTTCCATCTGCTGCGCAAGAAGCACATCAGCGACATGAAGACCTCGCTGCGGCTCGGCCTGGTCACCGTCGTCATCGGCGGCATGCTCACCGCGATCAGCGGCGACACCCTCGGCAAGATCATGTACGAGCAGCAGCCGATGAAGATGGCCGCCGCCGAGGCGCTGTGGGACGGCGAGAAGCCGGCCCCCTTCTCGATCTTCGCCGTCGGCGACGTCGACAAGGGCCACAACAAGGTCGCCATAGAGATCCCGGGCCTGCTGTCCTTCCTGGCCAAGGACGACTTCACCTCCTACGTCCCCGGCATCAACGACGTCAACAAGGCCGAGCAGGAGAAGTACGGGCCCGGCGACTACCGGCCCAACATCCCCGTCGCCTACTGGGGCTTCCGCTGGATGATCGGCTTCGGCATGACGTCCTTCGCGATCGGCCTGCTCGGACTCTGGCTGACCCGCAAGAAGTTCCTGCTGCCACAGGCACTGAGGGTCGCCGACGACGAGGTGCCGCATATCGTGCTGCTTCCCAGGGCCAAGAAGTCCCTCGGCCCGAAGCTCACCACGTGGTACTGGCGCATCGCCGTCCTCACCATGGGCTTCCCGCTGATCGCCAACTCCTGGGGCTGGATCTTCACCGAGATGGGCCGCCAGCCGTGGGTCGTCTACGGCGTCCTGCGGACCCGCGACGCGGTCTCCCCCGGTGTCTCCCAGGCCGAGGTCCTCACCTCGATGATCGTCTTCACCTCGCTGTACGCCGTCCTCGCCGTCGTCGAGGTCAAGCTGCTCGCGAAGTACATCAAGGCCGGCCCGCCCGAACTCACCGAGGCCGACCTCAACCCGCCCACGAAGATCGGCGGCGACACACGTGACGCCGACAAGCCGATGGCTTTCTCGTACTAGGCCGAGGGGGATCGAGTCATGGAACTTCACGACGTCTGGTTCGTGCTCATCGCCGTCCTGTGGACCGGCTACTTCTTCCTGGAGGGCTTCGACTTCGGGGTCGGTGTCCTCACCAAGCTGCTGGCCCGGAACCGGCCCGAGAAGCGGGTGCTGATCAACACCATCGGCCCCGTCTGGGACGGCAACGAGGTCTGGCTGCTCTCGGCGGGCGGCGCGACCTTCGCCGCCTTCCCCGAGTGGTACGCCACACTCTTCTCGGGCTTCTACCTGCCCCTGCTGCTCATCCTGGTCTGCCTCATCGTCCGTGGTGTCGCCTTCGAGTACCGGGTCAAGCGGCCCGAGGAGAACTGGCAGCGCAACTGGGAGACCGCGATCTTCTGGACCTCGCTGCTCCCGGCGTTCCTGTGGGGCGTGGCCTTCGGCAACATCGTGCACGGCGTGAAGATCGACAAGAACTTCGAGTACGTCGGCACCGTCTGGGACCTGCTCAACCCGTACGCGCTTCTCGGCGGAGTGGTGACGCTGACGCTGTTCACCTTCCACGGGGCCGTGTTCACGGCGCTCAAGACGGTCGGTGAGATCCGGGAGCGGGCGCGGAAGCTGGCGCTTCAGGTCGGGCTCGTGACGGCCGTCGCGGCGCTCGTCTTCCTGATCTGGACGCAGGTCGAGAGCGGTGACGGCAAGAGCCTGGTCGCCATGGTCGTGGCGGTGGCCGCCCTGGTCGCCGCGCTGGTGGCCAATCAGGCGGGGCGCGAGGGCTGGTCGTTCGCGTTCTCGGGCGTCACCATCATGGCCGCCGTGGCGATGCTCTTCCTGACGCTCTTCCCGAACGTGATGCCGTCCTCGCTCAATGAGGACTGGAGCCTCACGGTCACCAACGCCTCGTCGAGCCCGTACACCCTGAAGATCATGACCTGGTGCGCGGTGATCGCCACGCCCGTCGTGATGATCTACCAGGGCTGGACCTACTGGGTGTTCCGCAAGCGGATCGGTACGCAGCACATCGCGGCGGACGTCGCGCACTGAGTCCGAGCCGGGGGATCGGGCCGGGGAATCCGGGTCGGGAGTCCGAGCTGGGGAGTTCGGATGGGGGCTTGTTTCACGTGAAACAAGCCCCTGTAGCCCCGCTGAATAGCTTGACCCCGCTGAGAAGAGGGTGTGTTTCACGTGAAACCGATCGATCCGCGTCTCCTCCGGTACGCCCGAGCCACCCGGCTCTTCATGGTGGCCGTCGTCGGCCTCGGTGCCGTCGGGGCGGCCCTGGTCATCGCCCAGGCGATGCTCATCGCCGAGGTCGTGGTCGGCGCGTTCCAGTACGGTCTGGCGGTCTCCGAACTCCGCACTCCCCTGCTGCTGCTGTTGGCGGTCGCGGGTGGGCGTGCGCTGGTGTCCTGGCTCACCGAACTCGCCGCGCACCGGGCGAGCGCGGCGGTCAAGTCCGAGCTGCGGGGGCGGCTGCTGGAACGGGCCGCGGCGCTCGGGCCCGGGTGGCTGAGCGGACAGCGGACCGGATCGCTGGTCGCGCTCGCCACGCGCGGGGTCGACGCCTTCGACGACTACTTCTCGCGCTACCTGCCGCAGTTGGGCCTCGCGGTGGTCGTGCCGGTGGCGGTGCTGGCGCGGATCGTCACCGAGGACTGGGTCTCGGCGGCCATCATCGTCGGCACGCTCCCCCTCATCCCGATCTTCATGGTGCTGATCGGCTGGGCCACGCAGTCCCGGATGGACCGTCAGTGGCAGCTGCTGTCCCGGCTGTCCGGGCACTTCCTGGACGTCGTCGCCGGGCTGCCGACCCTGAAGGTGTTCGGGCGGGCCAAGGCGCAGGCCGACTCGATCCGGCGCATCACCGGCGAGTACCGGCAGGCGACCATGCGGACGCTGCGGATCGCCTTCATCTCCTCCTTCGCCCTGGAGCTGCTCTCGACGCTGTCGGTGGCGCTGGTCGCCGTGACGATCGGTATGCGGCTCGTCCACGGTGAGATGGACCTGTACATCGGTCTGGTCATCCTCGTGCTGGCGCCCGAGGCGTATCTCCCGCTGCGACAGGTGGGGGCGCAGTACCACGCGGCGGCGGAGGGGCTGGCCGCGGCCGAGGAGATCTTCGAGGTGCTGGAGACGCCGGTCCCGGCGTCGGGCACCCGTGCCGTGCCCGCCGGAGCGCTGTCCTTCGACGACGTCACCGTCCGCTACCCCGGCCGGTCCGGAGACGTCGTCTCCGACGTGTCCTTCACCGTCGAGCCCGGGGAGACCGTCGCGCTCGTGGGGCCGAGCGGTGCGGGCAAGTCGACGCTGCTGAACGTGCTGTTGGGGTTCGTGCCGCCTGCCGGGGGGCGGGCGCTGGTCGGGGGAGTCGATCTCGCCGAGGCCGATCTGGAGGAGTGGCGGTCACAGATCGCGTGGGTGCCGCAGCGGCCGCACCTGTTCGCCGGGACGATCGCCGAGAACGTACGGCTGGCACGGCCCGACGCGGACGACACCGCCGTACGGCAGGCGCTCGGGGACGCGGGCGCGCTGGAGTTCGTCGACGCGCTGCCGCAGGGCGCCGACACCGTGCTCGGGGAGGACGGGGCAGGGCTGTCCGCCGGTCAGCGGCAACGGCTCGCACTGGCCCGGGCATTCCTGGCGGACCGGCCTGTGCTGCTCCTCGACGAGCCGACGGCGGCGCTCGACGGGGCCACCGAGGCGGAGGTCGTGGCGGCGGTACGACGGCTGGCGGTGGGGCGGACGGTGCTGCTCGTCGTCCATCGGCCGGCACTTCTGGGCGTGGCGGACCGGGTGGTGCGGCTGGCGGAGGCGGAGCGGGTGGTGCCGCTGGAGGAGGCCGCTGCTGCCGCTCGTGCGGAGGTCGTGGCGAAGGCGGCCGCGGCGCGTGCGATCGAAGAGCATTCCTCCGACATCGAGGAGCATTCTTGCGATGTCGAAGCGGGGCCCTCCGGCGAGGCCGCGCCCGGCGATCCGGAAGCGGCGGTGCGCACCCGGGGCGTCCTCGCCCGTGTCCGTGCCATGGCCGTCCCCCGGCGCGGGAGCCTCGCGCTCGCCCTGCTGCTCGGAAGCCTCGCCCTCGGCAGTGCCGTCGGGCTCATGGCCACCTCCGGATGGCTCATCTCGCGGGCCTCGCAGCAGCCGCCGGTGCTGTATCTGATGGTGGCCGTGACGGCGACGCGGGCCTTCGGGATCGGGCGGGCCGTCTTCCGGTACGCGGAGCGGCTCGTGTCGCACGACGCCGTGCTGCGGATGCTCGCCGACACCCGGGTCGCCGTCTACCGGCGTCTTGAGCGGCTGGCGCCCGCCGGGCTGCGCCGGACCCGCCGCGGTGATCTGCTGTCGCGCCTGGTCGCCGATGTCGACGCCCTCCAGGACTACTGGCTGCGCTGGCTGCTGCCCGCCGGTGCCGCCCTCACGGTGTCCGCGGCGTCCGTCGGCTTCACCGCCTGGCTGCTGCCCGAGGCCGGTGCCGTGCTCGCCGGCGGGCTGCTGGCGGCCGGTGTCGGGGTGCCGCTGGTCACCGGTGCGGTGGCCCGGCGGGCGGAGCGGCGCCTGGCCCCCGCACGCGGAGTGCTGGCGACGCGCGTGACCGGCCTGCTCACCGGGACCGCCGAACTGGCCGTCGCCGGCGCCCTGCCCGCTCGTACCGCCGAAGCGCGGCAGGCCGACGGAGTGCTCGCCCGGATCGCCTCGCGCGCCGCCACCGCCACCGCGCTCGGTGACGGGCTCACCGCGCTGGTCTCCGGCCTGACCGTCGCCGCCACCGCCCTCGTGGGCGCCCAGGGCGTCGCCGACGGACGGCTGAGCGGCGTCACCATGGCCGTCGTCGTACTCACCCCGCTGGCCGCCTTCGAGGCCGTCCTCGGACTGCCGCTCGCCGTCCAGTACCGCCAGCGGGTCCGCAAGAGCGCGGAGCGCGTGTACGAGGTGCTGGACGCCCCGGAGCCGGTACGGGAGCCGGAGCAGCCGCGGGAGGCACCCGTGTCGCCGTTCCCGGTCGTCGTGGAGGGACTGTCCGCCCGTTACGCCGGGCAGGACCGGGACGCCCTCGCCGGGCTGGACCTGACCCTCGCGCAGGGCCGCCGGATCGCCGTCGTGGGCCCGTCCGGGTCGGGCAAGACGACCCTCGCGCAGGTGTTGTTGCGGTTCCTGGACGCGGAGGCCGGCTCGTACACGCTGGGCGGCGTGGACGCTTACGCGCTGGACGGTGACGACGTACGGCGGTTCGTGGGGCTGTGCGCCCAGGACGCGCACCTCTTCGACAGCTCGCTGCGGGAGAACCTGCTGCTCGCCAAGAAGGACGCGAGCGAGGACGAGCTGCGCGACGCTCTGCGGCGGGCCCGGCTGCTGGAGTGGGCCGACGGTCTGCCCGGCGGCCTGGACACGCTGGTCGGCGAGCACGGGGCGAGGCTGTCCGGGGGGCAGCGCCAGCGGCTGGCACTGGCCCGTGCGCTGCTCGCCGACTTCCCCGTCCTCGTGCTCGACGAGCCCGCCGAACATCTCGACCTGCCCACCGCCGACGCGCTCACCGCCGATCTCCTGGCCGCCACCGAGGGGCGTACGACGCTGCTCATCACCCACCGGCTGGCCGGTCTCGAAGGGGTGGACGAGGTGATCGTGCTGGACGAGGGGCGTGTGGTGCAGCGGGGTTCCTATGCGGAGCTGGCCGCCGTGGCGGGGCCGCTGCGGGGGATGGTGGAGCGGGAGGCGGAGTCGGAGGTGCTGGCGCTCACCGCGTGAGCCGCTGCCCGAGGCTCTCGACTTTCTGTATCAAAGGGGACTAATTACGCTCGCCTCATGTCCGACGTATCGTCCCCCGGTGCCCCGCCCCGGACTCTCCCGACCGAGCTGGCCGCGCGGGTGCCGCAGTTGCTGGAGGCGATGCGGTCCGTCGGCAGCGGTCTTGAGCTGCACTCCACGCTGGACCGGATCTGCCAGACCGCGGCCGCGCTGACGCGGGCCCGTTACGCGGCCATCGGCGTCGTCGACGAGGACGGCCGGGGGCTCTGCGACTTCGTCTCCCACGGCGTGGACGAGGCGACCGCCCGCCGTATCGGACGGCTGCCGGACGGGCACCGGGGGCTGCTCGGCGCACTCATCCGCGATCCGGAGCCGGTCCGGCTCGCGGACCTCACCCGGGATCCGCGTTCCTGCGGCTTCCCCGAGCACCATCCGTCGATGCGCGGCTTCCTCGGTCTGCCGATCCGGGTCCAGGGCGAGATCTTCGGGAACCTGTATCTGACGGAGAAGCACGGCGGCGAGCCGTTCGACGACTACGACCTCGACATGGTCCGGGTGCTCGCCACGGAGGCCGGCATCGCGATCGGCAACGCGCGGCTGTACGAGGCCGCCAAGCAGCGTGAGCGGTGGATCGACGGGTCGGTCGCCGTCACCACCGCCCTGCTGTCGGGCGGCGACGTCGACGACGCCCTCCAGGTCGTCGCGGAGCAGGCCCGGCGGCTGTCGGGGTCGACGGCCGGGATCGTGCTGCTGCCCGCCGACGAGGGCGGCCTGGAGGTCGCCGCGGTGGCCGCGGACCAGCCGTCGAACATCCTGGGCACGGTCGTCCCGCCGGAGAGCAAGGTCGTCACCGAACTCCTCCACGGACAGGCCGTGTTCATGGACGACGCGGCCGCCGACCCGCGCATGGTCACCACGCTCGCGCGCGGCTACGGGCCGACCATGATGCTGCCCCTGCACAGCGACGGCCGTGTCCTGGGCGCTCTCGTCACGCCCCGCGCGCGGGGGGAACGGGCGTTCACGGAGTCGGAACGCACCCTCGCGATCCAGTTCGCCTCGCAGGCCGCCCTCGCGCTGATGATGGCCGACGCACAGCGCGACCGGGAACGGCTCGCGGTCTACGAGGACCGTGACCGTATCGCCCGTGACCTGCACGACCTCGTGATCCAGCGGCTGTTCGCCACCGGGATGATGCTGGAGAGCGCGCAGCGCGGGTCGGTCGTGCCCGAGGTGCGCGAGGGCGTCGGCAAGGCCGTCGACGAACTCGACGTCACGATCCAGGAGATCCGCACCGCGATCTTCGCGCTGCAACAGGGGCCCGCCGAGGTGCCCGCGGGGTTGCGCACACGCGTGCTGCGGGAGATCAACACCGCTGCCGTGCCGCTCGGCTTCAAACCCTCCCCCCGCTTCGTCGGCCCGGTCGACGCCCTCGTCGGAGACCTCACCGGCAAGAACCTCATCGCGGCCCTGCGCGAGGCCCTCTCCAACGCCTTCCGGCATGCCGGAGCCTCCCGTATCGACGTCGTCGTCGACGCGACCGTGACCCTGCCGGGCGGGCGCGAGGGCGTCCGTCTGACCGTCGGGGACGACGGCGTCGGCATCCCCGAGGGCGGCCGGCGCAGTGGCCTGAAGAACCTCAAGAGGCGTGCCGAGTCGCTGGGCGGCGACAGCCGGCACGGGCCGGGCATCGGGGAGGGCGGCGGCGGTACGACCGTGGTGTGGGAGGCACCGCTCGACTGAGGAGCCACCCCGGTGAGCGACCTCACCCATGACGGACCGTCAACCGCGACTCCACGGGAGCCTGTTCGGTCGTACGACTCCGCCGAACGGAGCCGTGATTCCCCCGGCTGTACGACCTGGACATGCCGCTGTCCCGCACTCGGGCCACGATCGCTGACATGCGACTGCCCCGCCGTCATCCCCTGCTCGTTCCCGTCGCGCTGTGCGCGCTCGCCGTGCTCGCCGCGCGCCCCACCGGCGCGGCGGAGACGAGGCGCGACGGCGGTGACCCCGGGATCAGCGCGCAGGTGGCGCGGCTGTACGAGGACGCGGCCGTGGCGACACAGCAGTACGAGAAGGGAAGGCAGGAGGCGGAGGTACAGCGCGCCCGGGCGCAGCGGTTCGAGGCGCTGCTCGTCCGGGAGCGGCAGGCCATCGCCGTCATGCACGAGGACCTGGGCCGGATCGCCCGTACCCAGTACCGCAGCGGCGGTGACCTTCCGCTCACCGCGCAGATCATCCTCGCCGGCAGTCCGGAGGAGCTGATGCGCGGTCAGCAGGTCTTCTCCCAGGCGAATCTGGCGGTGAACAACTCCATCGAGAAGAGCCGGCGGGCCGAGCGGCGGCTCGCGAAGGACGAGGCCAGGGCCGCGGCGGCATGGCAGTCGCTGGAGAAGCGGAAGGTCGAACTCGCCGGCCTGAAGACGGACATCGAGCAGAAGCTCGAAGAAGCGCGCCTGCGGTTGCAGGGCCAGGCGGACGCGTCGGTCGCGGCGGGTGCCTGCCGGGGCGCCGTCCGGCTCGACCAGCCTCCGACACAGGTCGTCGGCGCCTGGGTCGCGCCGGTGGAGGCGTACGAACTGTCCGCGGGCTTCGGCAGCGGCGGCTCGCGGTGGGCGAACCGGCACACCGGGCAGGACTTCGCCGTGCCGATCGGCACGCCGGTGCGGTCGGTCGGCGCGGGCCGGGTGGTGAAGGTGTCCTGCGGGGGCCCGTTCGGCATCGAGATCGTGGTCGAGCACCTGGGCGGCTACTACACGCAGTACGCCCATCTCGCCGCCGTCACCGTCGACCAGGGGGACCAGGTGACGCCGGGGCAGTGGATCGGCCAGTCGGGCACCTCCGGCAACTCCACCGGACCTCACCTGCACTTCGAGGTCCGGGTCACACCGGAGCTGGGCTCGGCGACGGACCCGGTGCCGTGGCTGGCGGAACGCGGCATCCCGCTCGGTTAGCGCCGCGCCAGCAACTGCTCGATGACGACCGCCACCCCGTCCTCGTTGTTCGCGACCGTCCGCCCCGAGGCCGCGGCGATCACGTCGGGGTGGGCGTTGCCCATCGCGTACGACTGCCCTGCCCAGGTCAGCATCTCCACGTCGTTCGGCATGTCCCCGAACGCCACGACCTCCTCGTGCGAGATACCGCGTTCGGCGCAGCACAGGGCGAGCGTGCTGGCCTTGGAGACACCGGGGCCGCTGATCTCCAGCAGGGCGCTGGGGCTGGAGCGGGTGACGTTGGCGCGCTCGCCGATGGCGAGACGGGCGAGGGTGAGGAAGGCGTCCGGGTCGATCGTGGGGTGGAAGGCGAGAATCTTGAGGACCGGCTCGTCGGCCCCGGGACCGTCCGGCGCGAGCAGCTTCTCGGCCGGCTGGAGCTCGTCGGGGATCTCCATGTGCAGCTTCGGATAGTCCGGCTCCTGGTGGAAGCCGTACGTCTGCTCCACCGCGTACACCGTGCCCGGCGCCGCGTCCCGCAGCAGTCGTACGGCGTCCAGCGCGTTGTCCCGCGCCAGCTCCCGCACCTTCACGAACCGGTGGGCGCCGGCGCCGCCGTGCAGATCGACCACCGCGGCGCCGTTGCCGCAGATCGCCAGGCCGTGGCCGTGGACGTGGTCGCTGACGACGTCCATCCAGCGGGCGGGGCGGCCGGTGACGAAGAAGACCTCGATGCCCGCCTCCTCGGCGGCGGCGAGGGCCGCGACGGTGCGCGGGGAGACGGACTTGTCGTCGCGCAGCAGGGTGCCGTCGAGGTCCGTGGCTATCAGGCGCGGCGGGACGGTGGAGGCCGGGGTCTCGGGCTGTCGAGTCGCTGAGGTCACCCGCTCATTCTCCCGCATATGCCCGCACGGCCGTGCGGGAGCCCGCGCATGTGAGTGGTTACCGCCCCCACCGGTACGATCACGCTCCGTCGCCTCAGCGCAGCTGCCCCGGCGCCTCCATGGCGATCTGCTCGAAGACCTTCTCGTCCGCGGCGAAGTCCGAGTCGGCGACCGGCCAGTGGACGACGATCTCCGTGAAGCCCAAGTCCCGGTGCCGGCCCGCGAAGTCGACGAACGCGCCGAGCGACTCCAGTGGCCGGGCGCGGTCCGGCGTGAATCCGGTGAGCAGGATCTTGTCGAGCCCGGTCACGTCACGGCCGATCTCCGCACATGCGTCGGCGAGCTTCTCGACCTGACCGCGAATGGCTTGAATCGACTGTTCAGGAGTGCCGTTCTCGTACAGCTTCGGGTCGCCGGTGGTCACCCACGCCTGCCCGTGGCGGGCGGCGAGCCGCAGCCCGCGCGGACCGGTGGCCGCCACCGCGAACGGCAGCCGGGGCCGCTGGACACAGCCCGGGATGTTGCGTGCCTCGTGCGCCGAGTAGAAGTCGCCCTCGTAGGACACCGAGTCCTCGGTCAGCAGCCGGTCCAGCAGCGGCACGAACTCCGCGAGCCGGTCGGCCCGCTCACGCGGCGTCCACGGCTCCTGGCCGAGAGCGGTGGCGTCGAAGCCGGTGCCGCCCGCGCCGATACCGAGGGTGACCCGGCCGCCGGAGATGTCGTCGAGGGAGATCAGTTCCTTGGCGAGGGTGACCGGGTGCCGGAAGTTCGGCGAGCCCACTCCGTGCTCATACCATCGGTCCCATGCGACGACCCAGGCCCCACGAGCCGACCATAACCCCAGGTGAGCCAGCGGCTCTCTACTGCCGGATATCCCAGGCGGACGACGACGACCAGACCGGCGTCGATCGGCAGGAACGTATCTGCAGGGAGATCGCCGAGCGCCGGGGGCTCACCATCGACCCCGCCCACGTCTTCGTCGACAACAGCCGGTCGGCGTGGAGCCGGGGCCGGAAGCGGCCGGGCTGGGACCAGCTTCTGGAGCGTGCCCAGCGGCGCGAGTTCCGGCACGTCATCGCGTACCACCCGGACCGCCTGATGCGGCAGCCGAGGGACCTGGAGGAGCTGCTCCAGGTCTCGGACGAGCACGCGATCACTCTGCATGGGGAGGCCAACCGGCGGGATCTGTCGGACCCCGACGACCGGTTCATCCTGCGGATCGAGGTCGCGCATGCCTGCCGCTCGTCCGACGACACCTCGCGGCGGCTGAAGTCGGCGCTGAAGGAGCGTGCCGAGAACGGCCTGCCGCACTCGGGCAAGCGCCGCTTCGGGTACGAGATGGACGGCGTGACCATCAAGGAGGACGAGGCCGAGATCGCCCGCGAGGTCTTCGACCGGTACCTCAAGGGGCAGAGCCCGAGCGCTATCGCGCTGGTTCTCCACAAGCGCGGCATCAAGACCGTGTACGGCAAGGAGTGGACGCAGGGCACGGTCCGCGCTCTCCTCGACTCGCGCCATGTCGCCGGCATCCGCATGCACCAGGGCGAGGAGGTCGGGCCGGGCAAGTGGCCCGCGATCATCGACCAGGGGGTGTGGGAGGAGACACGGGCCCGGCGCGAGTACCGGTCCGCCGTCCACGAGACCAACCTGGAGCTGCGGCGCTTCTACCTGCTGCGGGGCCTGGTGATGTGCTTGCGCTGCGGCACGCTCATGTCCGGCACGAAGATCGGCGGGGTGCCGTCGTACCTGTGCACCCGCAAGAGCCGCAACGGCGAGAAGAAGTGCGTGCGGCGGATCGCGGCGGTGAAGCTGGAGGAGTTCGTCACGGAGGCCGCCATCGATCTGCTCGGCAGGCTTACGGTCTCCGGGAAGCTCGCGTCGACCTCGCTGCCGGACGCGGCTGCGGTGTCCGTCGAGGCGGACCAGCGGCAGCTCGACGAGCTGAACGGCATGTGGACCGCGAAGGAGATCTCCACGGCGGAGTACCGCAGGATGCGCAAGGAGATCACCGACCGCATCGCCAAGGCCCAGCGCCGCCTCGTCGTACGGCCGATGAAGCTGCTCGATGGGCTGACGGGCCCCGGGGCGAAGGCCGCCTGGCACGCCGAGGAGATGACGGACGAGCGGCGCAACGCGGTGCTGCGGTTCCTGTTCTCAGGGGTGGTGATCGACGCCTCGGGCAAGCCCAGCGGGGTCTTCGACTGGGACCGGATCGCCATCGAGCAGAACCAGCTGTAGGCAAGGCGACGAGGCTGCAGCGAGGGGCACGCCTGGGCGCGGCGGCGAGGCAACATAGCAGCAAAACGCCGGTTACCGAAACCGGCGATTCTCCAGACACTGATAGCCGCCTCGGAGGACCTGCCAGTCCTTCGTACGCGGCACGCACGGCCCAGGCGTTGGAGCGTCTCGGGCCAGGCGCGCGACAGACCGCCCATCGAACGACCGGCGGTGCGGAGCCTGCCAGCTCCGCACCGCCAGCAAGGACCTGCTCATGCCCCTGCCGTCCGACCGCCAGGACGCCGTAGCCGCCCCGCGTACGCCGAGCCGCCGTGAGGCCCAGGCGGCAGCCCGCACCCAAGCCCTGACGCGCGTGTGCGCGGGATTCACGACGAGCATCAGCCCGCACAGCGCCGCGCGGCTCGCCGACCTGATGTCGACCACGACGTACGCGAAGGCCGCATAGCGGCAGCGGCGGACAGCCGCAGACATGGGAGCGGCCCCCGGCGTTGGAGCGCCGAAGGCCGTAACGACTCCCAGACGACCGCCCATAAACGATCTGCCCCGGTGCCGGGACTGCCATCCCGTACGGCACCGAGTGAGGAAGTTCTGTGCCCCAGGGTACGTTCCAGCCTGCCCGAACCGCATCCCCGCAGACGAGCTCCTGGTTCGACGCCGGCGAGGGCCTTGGTCTGCCCATGCCGCCCCACCATCTGGAGGCGGAGCAGGCCGTCCTCGGTGCCTGTATGTACACTGCGGCGGCGGTCGACGCCGTCCGCCCGATCCTCCAGGCCACCGACTTCTACCGCCCGGCGCACGCCGACATCTGGCGGTCCGTGCTCTCGCTCCGCGACGAGGGTTCACCTACCGACCCCATCGCGCTCGGCGAGGAGCTTGGGCGGATCGGCGCGCTCGCCCGCGTCGGCGGTGTCGCCTACCTCCATACGCTCGCCAGTGCGACTCCGGGGCCGGGCAACTGCGACTACTACGCCGAGATCGTGCGGGAGAAGGCGGAGCTGCGGCGCCTGCAGGCGGTGGCGGTGCAGACCTTGCAGCAGAGCGGGACCGAGGGGGCTGACCCCGACCAGATACGGGCCCAGTTGCAGGGCGCCCTCGACACCACCGCCGGGCGAGGGGTGTCCGGCAGTGGCAGGCTCGGCCGGTTCGCAGTCGACGGCTGGGCCTTCGTCAGCGAGTACGGCGCCCAGGTGCCGCCGATCTGGGGCACGCCCGAGCAGACGGCGTGGGCGAGCGGCGAGAGCGTGATGCTGGTCGGCCCGCCGGGGGTAGGCAAGAGCACCATCGCGCACCAGCTCGTCATGGCGAGGCTCGGCTTCCAGCGGCTGGTGCTCGGCATGCCGGTCACCGAGGGCAGGCGCGTGCTGTACCTCGCGATGGACCGACCGCCGCAGATCGCCCGCGCGCTGCGCCGCCTGGTGCGCAATGTCGACGAGGAGATCCTTCGGGACCGTCTGGTGGTCTGGGCCGGACCGTTGCCGACCACGCTCGACCGCGAGCCGAACCTCCTTGCCGAACTCGCCGCCCACCACGACGCCGACACCGTGGTGATCGACAGCATCAAGGACATCGTCGGCAAGCTCACGGACGACGAGGCCGTCGGCGCGTACAACCGCGCCCGGCAGCAGCTTCTCCGCTCCGGAGCGGAACTGCTGGAGCTCCACCACCAGCGCAAGGCCAGCGCCGACGCCAAGCCGGGCGGACGCCCGACCCTGGACCGGGTGTACGGCACCACGTGGTTCACCGCCGGCGCGGGCAGCGTGATGATCCTGAGTGGGGGAGCGGGCAACACGGTGGTCGAACTCCACCACGCCAAGACGGTGACGGGTGAGATCGGCCCGCTGACGGTGATCCATGACCACCAGCGCGGTACGTCGCGGGTCGACGTGCCCCTCGACCCGTACGAGCTTCTGCGCGACGCTCCCGACGGCCTGACCAGCAAGGAGCTGGCGGCTCAGCTGACCGGGGAGCCGGACCCGAGCGCCAAGGAGCAGGAGAGGGCGCGGCGGGCGCTCAAGACCCTTCACGAGGCCGGGCAGGCCACCAAGGACCAGGAGCCCGGCGGTAGCCGTCAGGTGCGGTACCGGGCCAGGGCGCGGCACATGGCTGCCGTCTCCTGAGGAGACGGGGCTCGGTGAACGGGAGCCCCTGATACGAGAGCGGCGGCTCACGCGAGCACTCACGGGCCGCGTCCCGGAGAACGCCTCACACGCCCCTCACACGGCTCACGCCGCCGAGGAAATTGCAGGTCAGAAGCTCACGCGGGCCCGCACACACCTCACACCACCAGTCACTCACGCGCGGTCCCCTCCTTATAGAGGGGATCGCGTGGGAGCCGACGAGTAACGAACGCCTCTTACGTCTCCCCGATAAGCCGTACCGCACCGCCCTGGAGAAACCTGCCTTGCCCTCGCCTGCCCCGATAGCCTCGGACGCCACCCCCGGCGGCCGCAGCCTCCGCTTCCGCATCGACCGGCTCCGTGCTCGCGCCGACCGCCGCGCAGCCGTACGGGCCGGGGATCACCGCGTGAACCGCACTGCACGCTTCACCCTCGTCGTCGGCCTGATGGCTGTGGTCCTCATGGCGTTCCGGGTGTCGTGGAACGCGCTGTCCGACGTGGCCCGCGCCATCGGCGCCGACCCCACCGCCGCCCTGCTCTACCCGATCGTCGTCGACGGGCTGATGGCCCTCGCGCTGATCGCCACGCTCGTGCTCACCGGCGCCGACCGGAAGTTCGCGCTGCGGGTCCTGGCGACCTACACGATCGCCAGTCTCCTGCTCAACTACGTGCACGGCATTGTTCCGGCCCTGCACACCGAGTCGACACAGTGGGGCCGGTTGGTCGACTGGGGCCCCGCGAACTGGGCCCTCGTACTGCTGGCGACCTCGCTCCCGGTCGGGTCGATCTACTTCGGGTCGGACCTCGTGGCGAAGGTGTTGCACCACAACCCCGAGTCGGCTGTTTCTGCCGAAGCCGGTTCTGCCCAGTCGGTGAGTCAGCGAGACCAGCTGGCCGCACGGTCGGGGTCTGACCAGGTCGACTCGGCTCCTGAGCAGACGACCGGGCCGACCTCTGTGAAGGTCCCCGAGACGCCCGTGCCGAGGCCGGCCGAGGCCGACGACTCGGCCCCCGCGACCCGACCGCACAGGTCGGGTGCTGCGGGGCAGTCGACCGGAGCTGCCCCCCGTCGGGCCACCGGTCGAGTCCCCGCCACGGCCAAGTCGGCCGCCGACCGCACCCGCACCGACGCCGAACTCCTTACCGAAGCCAGGCACCTGACCGCCGGCTGGAGCGACGATCGGCTGACCGCTGAGCGTCTGCGCAGCGAGCTTCGGATCGGCCAGACCCGAGCCCGAGCCCTGCGCGACCAGCTGCAAGCCGAGCGCGCCGGACAGGCCGAGCCGGTCGCGTACGACGATTTCGAATCCGAGCCTCCAGACGAACTCGACGAAGCCCCCTCCCAGCGGCAGAAGGACCTCGATACGGCCCCCGTCGGCACCGCCTGACCCCCGCGCGCACCAATCGCCCTACTTCCTTCTGGCTCCCCCGTGTCCCACGCCAACGAGCGCAGGGGCACTTGGGCCAGGCATAGCGAAGTACTCAGCACCCCACGGAGAACCACCCGATGTCTGACCGGCACCACGAACTTCCCACTTCCCAGCAGGACACGGCCGTCACTTCAGCCCCAGAAAGCCCAGCAAGTTGGAGGTTCGGACACTCCCCCGCAGGGGGAGCGCCCGAACCCGACTCCGCCCCGGGGGTGACGGAGCCCGTCCGGCACCAGGGGGCGCCGGACGGGAGGGCTGCGATCGAGGGCGGATCGCAGCCGGGAAAGGCCGGCCGTACGCGCCAGACCCAGATCAAGGGGAAGCCGCGTCTGCGTGAGAAGAAGCAGCGTCCCGCCCAGAGCGTCCGCCTCAGCGATCACGAGCACGCCCTCATCCAGGCCGGTGCCGATGCCGTGGGCATGAGCCTGGCCGGCTTCCTCGCCCACTCCGCGCTGGCCGCCGCCCGCGACCAGTCCCGCACCGCCGTCACCATCGCCACCGAACGCGACGTGCTCACCGAGCTGTTCGCCATGCGCAGGCAACTCGGGTGGGCCGGCAGCAACCTCAACCAGGTGGCCAAGGCGCTCAACTCCGGCGGCGACGTGCCCTACGTCAAGGAGGTACTCGCCGACGTGCAGCGCGCGGCAAACGCCACGAAGAAGGCCGTCGACCGGGTGGCCAACCGTCAGGTGGGTGAGGCGGCTTGATCCCGAGCATCCACCGGCAGGGCAGCAGCACCTTCGGCCTGCTCCGCTACCTCTACGGCAAGGGCACGCACGAGGAGCACGTCGATCCGCATCTGGTCGCCTCCTTCGACCACATGGCCCCCGATCCCGGCCGTGACCCTTCGGCCACCAGGCAGGACCTCGCTGACCTCCTCGACCAGCCCCTCCACCTCCTCGACCAAGACCAGCGGCCCGAGAAGCACGTGTGGCACTGCTCGGTGCGCGCCGCCCCCGGCGATCCGGTCCTGACCGACGAGCAGTGGGGCGACATCGCCCGCCGTATCGTCGCGGCCACCGGCATCGACCCCGGCGACGGCGCGGGCTGCCGCTGGGCGGCCGTCCGCCACGCGGACGACCACATCCACATCATCGCCACCCTCGTCCGCGAAGACGGCCGCCGCCCCGACCACCACCGTTCCGGCAAGCGCGCCCAGGCGGAGGCTCGCCTCATCGAGGCCGATTACGACCTCCATCGTGTTGCCCCTGGCGACGGCACTGCGGCGAAGCGCACCACCAGCGCCGAGCGGCACAAAGCCGATCGCCTGGGCCTGGACCGTGCTGCGCGCGAGGAGCTGCGCGAGACCGTGCGCCGCGCGGTCGCCGGTGCCGCCTCCACCGACGAGTTCCTCAACCGCCTCAAGGACGCCGGGCTGCTCGTACGCACCAAAGTGCTGCCCTCGGGCGACCTGAAGGGCTACACGGTCGCCTTGCCCGGGGACCGCAACGGGGCCAAGGAGCCGATCTACTACGCCGGCTCTACGCTCGCCCCTGACCTGTCCCTGCCCCGCGTCCAGGCACGCTTCACCACCGATTCCGCCGTCCCGGAGGGCACTGACGGCGAGCGCATGACCGCGTTCTCGGCGCCTGCCACCGCTCGGCGCACTGCCGCTGACGCGGCCTGGGCAGCGCTGTTCGTCCTCGACGCGAACGGCGACGACGGCGCGGCTGCCGCCCAGATCGCCGCCACCGGCGAGGTCCTCGATGCCCTCGCCAAGACCTCCGCGCTCCACACCCGGAACGAACTTCGGCGGGCGGCCAGGGAGTTCGAGCGGGCCTCCCGTTCCCACACCCGAGCCGAGTTCCGCCACGCGCAGGGTCTGCGTCGGGCAGCCCGTGACCTGGTGTACAGCGGACCTGCGTTCGGCAGGGGCGAGGACGGGGCCGGCACCGCGATGGTCCTGGACACGCTGGTCTTCCTCGCCGTCGCCGCCGCCCACTGGCATGCCCAGCGACTGCACGCCCAGCAGGCCGAGGCCGCCCGCCGGGCTGCGGTACACCTGCGGCTCGCTTACGAGCAGGCAGCCGCCGAACCTTTCACCGTGCTGCGCGAACGTGGCCGCCGTATCGCCCCGTCCCTGCTCCGCCACCACGCCGCCACCGTGCGTGCCGCCCTGCCCGACCTCGCCGAGACCATCCTGGCCGAACCCGGGTGGGATGCCCTGGCCGCCACCCTCACCGACGCCACACAAGCAGGCCACAACCCACAGGCTCTCCTCACCAAGGCTGCCGTACGTCGGGAGCTGGGCACCGCCGAGTCGGTCAGCGATGTTCTCGTCTGGCGCCTGCGCCGCACGGCCGACCTGCCCGGCTACTCCACTACGACGGCCCCGGGAACGAAGGGGCGTCCGCGTACTCGCTGGGTGGCGCAGCCTCAGCCTGCCTCAGCCTCTCCGGGGCTTGAACAGCGTCAGCGCAGGCGGTGATCGCCCAACAGCCCAGGCCCCGACCTGGCCGGGGCCGCAGGCCGACGACGACCGTGAGACGGCCTCGGTGCCGTTCGCTCTGCTGGGCGAGGAGGAGCTGGCCGAGGTCAGGGAGCGGGCCGCCCATGCCAACGAGGTTGTGACCGGCCTCCGTTCGGGCAGCAAGGAGTTGCCGGGGCCGGGCGAGCCCCGACCGCAGCACACGGCCACGGTGTCCAAGCTGCCTCGGTGAGAGGGCCGCTGCCGCCGCGTGGCCGTACGCCGGCCAATTCGGCGACCTCTATGGACCACACCACAAGCCGAAGGCTCCCCTGGCCGGTCGGCTCGACGGCGCTCTCCTTGACCGATTGTCTGACGGTGGCCGGCGTTGCTGGGGCAGGTACGCTGGGGCCGCTGCGGCATCCCCACCACCCGCCGCGCACGCGCGGTGCGTCATGGCCTGCGGCGATCGAATCGTTACGGAGCTTGAGGAAAGACACACCAGGTGCTGATAGCGGGCCGATACCGGCTGGACACGTCGATCGGGCGGGGCGCGATGGGGGAGGTCTGGCGGGCGCACGACGAGATGCTGGGCCGGGCCATGGCGCTCAAGCTGCTGCTGGCGCAGGGCTCTGATCCCACCGCCGCTTCCCGCTTCCGGCTGGAGGCGCAGACCGCCGGCCGGCTCCACCACCCGCACGTGGTCGGGGTGCTGGACTTCGGAGAGCATGAGGATCAGCTGTTCCTGGTCATGGAGCTGGTCGAGGGTGACAGCCTCGACCGCGTCCTGGCCGGTGCCGGGGGGAGGCTGCCCGCCGCGCAGGTCGCCCGCATCGCCGCCCAGGCCGCGGCCGGACTCACAGCCGCCCACCACCAGGGCATCGTGCACCGGGACATCAAACCCGCGAACCTGCTCCTGGACACCGACGACACCCTCAAGATCGGCGACTTCGGCATCGCCCGCTTCCTCGACGACCCGGCCGCCGCGCTCACCGCCACCGGACAGATCGTCGGCACCAGCCTCTACCTCGCCCCCGAGCGCGCTCTGGGCAAGCTCGCGGGCCCGGCCTCCGACGTGTATTCCCTGGGCTGCGTGCTCTACCAACTCCTCACCGGACGCCCGCCGTTCCAGGCCGACACCACGCTGGCCATCCTCCACCAGCACCTCGACGCCCCTCCGCTCCTGCCGCGCGATCTCGGCGTCCTGTTGCCGCCCGCCTTCGAGAACTACCTGCTCGGGTTGCTCGCCAAGCAGCCCGAGGACCGGCCTACTGCCCAGCAGGCCGCCGACTGGTTCGCCACCGGCGCCTGGCAGGGCCGCCCCGAGCCCCTGCCCGCCGCTGCCCCTGCCCCGCAAAAGGCCGCGCCTCTCGGCGCCCCGGCAAGTTCTGGCCATGTCCGTCCGGTCGGCAAAACCGGACCTGCGACCACGTACCTGCTGCCGACGGCCTCCCCGCACACCGCCGCCGGTACGCGGCGCACCGCCTCGCGGAGGCCAGGCGTAGGCGCGCTCGCCGCCCGTCGGCCCGCGTGGGCGGGTGCCGTCGCCGCCACCGTGCTATTCCTGGCCGCCGTGCTTGCCGGCATGACGTGGTTCACCCCCGACAACAGCTCCGCAGAAACCACCCCCACCAGCCCCGGACACACGACAACCCCTGCCCCGCCTACGAGTTGGCCGACCGGGCCGAGTCCGTCCCCGATCCTGGCCGACTCCGTTCTCTCCGACGACGAGCAACACGATGCGGAGCCAGAAGCCAGCGCCGTACCCCCCAAGGAGAAGGCGGGAAGCAAGAAGAAGGGCGAGCGGAACCCGCACGGCGACGAAGACGAGGACGACTGATCACAGCCGCCCGGCCCGGCACAGGACGGAGGGCCGAGGACAGGGAGAAACCCGACAGGGGCCGGGAAGGGCTCGAAGTTCGCCAGCCTAACCGCCCCCACACAGCCCCGCGGCCTGCCCCCCACAGCGGTCACGTGTGACACAACCGAACCGAAGCGCGCTGTAGAGAGCGGCCCGATCATGAGGGTCGAGGAGCCCGCCCTCTGTGGAGGGGGCAGCGGGCTCCCAGGTGCAGGGGCAGGCTCGTAACCCCCGTGACAGGTCTGTCCCTGCACATATGAATGGGGAGCCGGGCATCCAACCGCGGCATGGCACGCAGTGCGCTGCGGAGCCGACCGGAAGCAAACTCCGAGACTGAGTAACCCGGTTAGCAGGCCAGGAAGCTGACGACCGGGGGATCATGACGACCCCGTCGTCACGGGGGGAGACGACGGGGTCGGCGTGTTGGGCACGCCCCCGCAGTGTGCCAGATCGCCCCACCCTTTGCGCAAGATCCTTTGATAGGCAATTGCTTCTGAAACATGGGGTTTTCAGACCGCGGCGGAGACGGCTCGTGTCACCAGCGGCATCTGCCCGCCCACCGCAGGCCCTCTCGCAGCTCACGCGTCCGAAGACGGCTGCAAGCTCACCTCTCCACCGCAGGTGAAAGGCGGATGGTGCGGCTGGGCCCTTGAGGGCCAGGCGGCGCAGGGATGCCGGAGAGGCCGGGTGCGGGTTCGGGCCAGACCAGCAGGACGGGTCAGGGGGCGTGGTCGACGACGAAGCGGCCGGCCGGTCCGAGGCTGTCGGGGCCAAGTCGGCTGCGGTCACCGTCCCGCGCCATGATGAGCAACTGCGCGCCCTGCGCGGCGACGATGACCTCTCGCGCGATGTGTCCGGTGCGTTGCATGCGGGTGCAGGGGCGGCCCAGCCGGTCGGCAGCGGACTCAAGCAGGTGCCCGCCGGAGGTGGCGGGGGTATCCAGCCGGGTAGCGGAGACGTGTTCGGGCTCGCCCAGGCCGAGCGGTCCGGTGAACGCGCTGCATGCGGCCTCCGGGATCTCGTGACCGCTCACATGAAGCAGGACGATCTCAGTGTCCTCGGGGGCGTGGCGGCGGGCCGCGTCCACGCAGGCGGACCAGGTGACCTCAACGAGCCACACGATGACGCTCATCCTCTTCCCTTCTGCCTCCCGCCTTCGGTATCGGGCCGCGCCCCGGTCATGCGCAGCGCCCTCCACAACACCCACAACGTGCAGGCGAGCGCGGCGGGCACCGTGTACCGGGTGAGTGGGGCGCAATCGCCCGACTCCGCTTCGCTTTCGTGGTCGCGCACGATACCCCCCCGGAGCAAGGCAGCCAGCAGTCCGGTGTACGTGAGCGTGGGACCGATGTTGACAGCAAGTGGACCCTCGCGAATCCCGCCCGCGCGGTGCGGCGCAGCGGACACGTTCTCTCGCCTCCCCGGGCAGAGGCATACAGGGTCAGGTCCGTGGGGCGGCAGCGGCGCCTCCTCCTCACTGCACTCCGTCAGCCCCGCGAACGGCAGTGGCACTGCATCACGCCCGTCACCGACGAAGGCGGCGCACGTCGCGGGTGCCGCCGGAAGTGAGAGCATCCGATATCACCTGCTCTGTCGTACGGTGACGGGATGATCCCTGATTTCTACCGACGCAAGGGCGGAGCCCCGCTGCTCGGAGCCGTCCGTGGGCAGTGCGGTCCGTTCGGGGTGTACGGCGAGGGCACTGAGCCGGCGGAGGGAGAACCAGACGTCGAGGTCGACGACGCGGGCAGTCGCCGTCGCGGGCCGGTCGGTGTGGAGCGGGAGCCGGGCCCGCGACAGGACTGTGCCGTACAAGCTACTGGCCGTCAGGATGCTGAACGAGGGCCTTGGTGCGCAGAGTGAGGGAGCGGTGGACGGTGTCGGTGACAGTGGTGAGGTCCGGGCGGTACCGGTTGGCTGTGTCATCTTCCGTGGATGTCATTTCGACGTGAGTTCGGGAGTCACCTGCCGAGCTTTTGAACGATCAATGTCGATGAGAATTGATGTCACTGTGCCGCTGCGCCAGCCCGTCAGGGCTGACGCAGCGGGCTGATCGCTGGCGCGAGCGTGCTTCCCATGGGGTGAGCGGGTGGATAGGACGGCCAGGGCGGGGCAGGGGGTCGGTAGGCTCTCGTTGAGATTGTGCGCTGGCCTCCCGAGGAGCCGGTTGGGAGAACGCTGTGGCTGATCCGTCGGTCGAGACGATTGCCTCCGGGCGCTGCCTGGTGGCGAGGGTCAGCGGCGAGATGGACTACCTGACCGACCCGCTGTTGCGCCCGCAGTTCAAGGAACTGATCGCGCGGGGTGACCGCTTCATCGTGCTGGATCTGTCCGGCGTCTCGTTCTGCGACTCCGCCGGGCTGAATGTGCTGATCGGAGCGTGGAGACAGGCGGATGCCGGCGGAGCCGTGCTGGTGCTGGCGTGTGTGCCGCAGCCGTTGCGGCGGATCCTTCAGATGACCGGGGCAGATCAGCTTCTGCGGGTCTATGACACGGTTTCCGATGCAGAGGCCGTCTTCGGTGCCTGAGACCCATTCCCGGCAGCGAGTTCCACGAGCGCGCGGGCGTTGAGGCCGGCTTCCGCGGGGTGCCGCAGCGGCTGGTCGAGGTCGACGATGTACTGGTTGCGACGTCCGACCCGTTGCCGACGGAGGTAGCCGGCCTGTTCGATGTCGGTGATGATCGCCTGGACTGTTCGTTCGGTGATCTGGCAGGCGGCGGCGATGGCGCGCAGACGAGCGTCCGGGCCCTGCGCGATGGCCCGCAGCACCCGGGCGTGGTTGGTCAGGAAGGTCCACCGCCGCTCTGAGTCGGACATCGTGATCAGCAGCCCCTCAGCCTCGACCTAACACGTTGAAAAATACCGGAAATGCTCTTCCGTCGTCATGATGGCAGGGGCCCGCGGTTCGAATCCACGGGTGATGCGTGTCCTTGCCGGTCCCGAATCGTTGACCTCGTGCGACACCACGGTGTGCACTTGCGGTGGCGGCTTCGTGTCCTGCTCTCCCGCGCAGACACGGGGGTGCTCCTCTCCGGTGAACCGGCCGGTTGGGCGGCTCCGGGCATTAGTCACCGACATGCCCGGAGCCTGCCCGAGGGTCAGCTGGCTTCGGCGCGTTCGGCCAGGGCCTTGGTGTGGGCGAGACGGTAGGAGTCTGTGCCGGTCTGGATGATCGCGCCGTATCGCGGCGTACAGATCAACCTTCGACTGCGACTTCCCCATCCGGCCCCCTGCGGCAGAAGCACACCCCACCGTCCCACCGCAAGCCCCTGGGTGACCGGTAGCCGGGGCCTCGTTCGACGCGACAGCCGGGCAGCTGGGCGTGGGCGGCGGCTGCATGGTGGACGCAGGCGGTGACGGCGGGCCCGGAAGCGGGCACGAGCAGCACGGCGTCCTCCAGCCCCTCGCAGCCGTCGGCACGGTCACCGGCGGCCTGGCAGCGGTCCGGCTCGGGGAGGATGAGGTCGGGGTACAGCTCGCGGACGGCGGCCCAGAGTTGGGTGCCGGAGAGGTTCACGGCGATGCGGGCGGCGTCGAGTTCGGCGGCGGCCCGGGTGAGGTTGCTCGCGATGAGGGGGATCTCATGCACGGCGAGTTCCGCGTCGGCGGGGAGGGCGTGCTGGAGAGCTTCCACCTCCGCTCGGGTGCGCGGGTCGCTACAGGACGCCTCGATGGTGCGCATCAGCCGGTACATCGCCTGTGCGGCCTGGCGTGTTCCCTCGGCCACCGTCTTCCGTCGCCTTCCGTCTTCACGGTCGCTGCCGGCTCCGGGCTGGGGACAGCACGTCCCACCTGCACCAAGGCGTGGTTTCGCCGCCGATGTCGGTCTGTCATGCTGAAGGCGTTGGCCCCTGATCGTCCACATCCCCGTGACGCGTCAGGGGCCGCGTCAGCTCTGCGGCTTCACTTCCGCCAGATAGGCCCGGACCAGTACCTCGGCCTCAGCACACCGTCCCGGCCCGTCGGGGCACCGGGTGCAGTGCTGTATGTGGTCCACGTAGGTGTCGTAGCGGCTTTGAGCAGTGGGAGTGAGAGCGCTGTACATCCCGTGTCCTCCCCACGGCGCGCTAGACAGCGCGCCGCCTTGTTGACCGGATTTCAGCAACTCCATCGAGCATATGCGACAACCCGCATGTCCGGGCCGGAACCAAGCGGCTATGGACGATTGCCCCTCCGCTGCGCCTCGCCCGGATAGTTGCAGGCTCAACAAGCAGCACTGCAGCCGGGTTTCGCAGTATCCGCCAACGGCCCCGCATCAGACCGCCCCCGGCCGTCGGCAACAACTGTCCATGCCGCGAACGACCGTCGCATCCTTCGCCCAGGCTAAGAGCCGCTCCGCGGCCGCAGCGCGCCGAGCTCCAGGTCATGCGCAGGTGGGCAGCCGTGCCGCCTCGGGACAGGGAGGTGCCTGGCCGCAATGCCCACGCCTATTGGCGGGTATGCGCCGCCGGTGCGGAGTTCACCCGTTCGAGCGGCGGCCCTCCCTGCGCGGTCGTTCCGCCTGGTACCACGGGCATATGCAGGACTGGAATGAAGCATCCCGGACTGATGGCTGCGGGGGCGTCCCGTGCATCGTCAGTGCCGTCCGTGCCGGAGACGACCGCCTGATCGGCCTCTTGTTGAAACGGTTCGCCCGGCATGCGGAGTTCGAGGGCCCCTTCCGGCTGCGCGACGCCCTCAATGGCACCACCAGCCCGGACCTGGTGCCCTTGAGCGAGGCTGCCGAGTGTGGAATTGACCATCGGTCAACCCATTCGACCCAAAGGTTTGACGATCTCCGGACATGGGCGGCATGCCGCCTGGGTACGGTCCCGGGCGACCGCCGTCGGCACCCCCGCCACGGCGGTCGGTCCATGCCCCAGGCCCCGCCCGCTGTAACGACGCCGGACGGGCCACTCACCGGAGGTTCCATGTCCCTCGCCGTTTCCCCCGAGTTGCTCGCCAAGGCCGAACAAGGCCAGGTCAGCGACGGTGAGTTCATCGACTGTATCCGCACATCCCTGCCCTACGCCTGGGAGATGGTCTGCGCCCTGGTCGCCCAAGCGGAGGCGGGGGGAGGCGACTTCGCGGACAACCAGGTACCGCCGCCCAACGAGCAGGCTCGCGGGCAGCTGCTGCGCGCGATGGCCAGCGATGCGATACGCGGCGCGCTCCAGCGGCACTTCGGGGTGCGCCTGGCCTTCCAGAACTGCCACCGCCTCGCGGTGTTCGCCCCCACGCCCGGCGCAGGTGAGCGGTACGCGCGCTTCACCTCCGTCGAGGCGCAGTTGTTGAACCAGTCGCCGGAGCTGCGGGATTGCTGACGCTTCCCGCAGAGGTGTGTCCGGCCGTGGCGGCCGGACACACCTTCCCCCGCCTGCTTCTTCCCAGAGGCCAGTACCGGCCTCTGGGACTCAGAACGGCCGGGCGGTGGCGTGGAGGACAGGAACGGGGGCGGGGCTGCGGCCGCCGGGCCAGGGCAGTTGCCGGGGTACCCATTCGCCGGGGCCTGACTGCAGCGGATGCGGAGCCTGATTCCAGTGATCCATGGCCGGGCGATAGCCGAAGTCGGGTACCGGACAGTGGTCTTCCGGGCCGCGCTCGCCCGGCACGGCGAGGCGGCCGGCTCGCCACTGTGCGTAGAGGGCGTCGTAGATCGGGGTCGGTGTGGCCGACAGGGGATTCATGGGCCAAGTCAACGGCGTAGCAGGCCGCCGGTGCGTCTGCCGGACGGGTGCATTTCACGCAGTTCCGGTTAAAGGAATGGCATACGGCGGTACAGCGCCCTGTCCGCGGCCAGCGCCTGGGTACGTGCCATCGTCGTCGGTGTCCGTGGGTAGGGCGCTGGCTCGGGCCGCACCACGGTGGTGTGATGAGCCTTGCCTCGCCGGGATGAGCCGCTGCCAAGATCGCCGTCATGGGGCCCTGCCGGTCGTGCGGTCGGAGGGGAGGTGTGGAGGTATGGCGGGGATGGTGGCGGATTCCTGGCGTTTCCGGGTGCGGTGACCCGCTGGCTGTGGTGCGATGCTGACGTGGGCCAGCAGGTCAGGCATGAGGGCGAGGGGGCGTGGGAGGGCGGCCCCGCGTTCTGGGACGCATGGTCGGCGCAGGTGCAGGAGCTGCTGGGCCAGATCCTGGACGGGACGCCGGCAGCGGTCGGCGTGCTGGACACCGAGTTGCGCTACCGGTACGTCAACCCCACCCTGGCCCGGATGAACGGGGTCCCTGCCGACAAGCACCTGGGGCGCACCGTCGCCGAGATCGTGCCCGACGTCGAGGCCCGCGAGGACGTCCTGCACACGGTTGTCGCCGATGGCATCGCGCGGGAGACGGTCTCCAGCGGCCACACCCGGGCCGACTCCCCGCTGGAGCGCCGTTACTGGCACGGCGCCTACCACCGCCTCGAACAAGGCGGCCGGCCAGTGGGTATCGTTGGCATCCTGCTGGAGATCTCCGCCGCCCGGCACGAGCAGCGCGAGCTGGAGCGGGCCCGGGAGCGCCTCGCGCTGCTCGATGAGGCCGCTACCCGCATCGGCACCACCCTGGACATGGACACCACCTGTCAGGAACTCGCCGAGTTCCTGGTGGAGATGCTCGCCGACGCCGCCACCGTGGAGGTCTTCCCCGAGCACGGCACCAGCAGGGTGCCGCGGGACGGGTCGCTGCGGCTGCGGCGGGCGGCCATGGCCTCGGTGCCCGAGCTGGAGGTGGCGCTGCGGCCGCTCGGGGTGCCCGGCACGTACGTGGATTACCAGCCCGGCTCGTCCATCCCCCGCTGTCTGCAGACACGACAGCCGGTGATCGACAACGTGCCCGACGACGCAGAACTGGGCCGGGTCGCTCCCGGCGCCGGGCGGGTGGCGGCGTACCGGGCGGCGGGCATCCACTCCGCGCTGATCGTGCCGCTGACCGCCCGAGGCCATGACGTCGGCACGGTCAGCATGGTCCGGGCGGGCACCTCGCCACTGTTCGACGAGGCCGACGCGGTGATCGCCCAGGACCTGGCCGGCCGGGCGGCGATCAGCTTGGACAACGCCCGCCGCTACACCGCCGAACACAACGCCGTCGTCCAACTGCAGCGCGCCCTGCTGGCCGAGCCCGGACGCCCGCACCCAGACCTCGACGTCGCCTACCACTACCGGCCCGCCGGGCGCGGGGTGCTGGTGGGCGGGGACTGGTTCGAGACCGTCGCCCTCGATCGCGGGCGGACCCTGCTGGCGGTGGGCGACGTGATGGGCCACGGCATCCAGGCCGCCGCCGCGATGAGCCGCTACCAGGCGATGCTCCGCGTCGTCGCCGCCCGCGAACCCCGCCCCGACCGCATCCTGGTCGAACTCGACCACCTGCTGCACACCACCGGCGCCGAGCGCCCGGCGACCTGCGTGATCGCCGTCGCCGACCCGGCGGAGGGCACCTGCATGTGCGCCAGCGCTGGCCATCTGCCGCCCGTGATGTTCGGCCCCGACGGCCAGTCCGCGTTTCTGCCGGTGGCGCCGGGACCGCCGCTGGGCACCGGCCACGGCCGCTACACCTCACTCACCGTGCCCTGGGAGAGAGACGCCACACTCCTGCTGTACACCGACGGCCTGGTCGAACGTCGCCACGAGGACATCGACGCCTCCCTGGCCCGCCTCACCCGCATCCACGCCGGTACGGCCCCTGCCGACCTGATCGGCCAGGTCCTCGCCCGGGTCGCCCCGGACGACCCGGAGGACGACATCGCCCTGCTCGCCGCCCGCCCCACGCGACAACGGTCGGCCTGAGCGGCGCGGAAGGCGCTGCCCGGCGGGTGCCCGGTGTCACCCGGCCGCGGGCGGGGCGTCCAGCTGTGCGGCCCGCAGGACCTGGATGTCCATCTCGACGCGGATGGTGGTGCCGATCGCCGGCGATGTCGTGGGCGAGCATCTTCTGCCAGGGCAGGGCGAAGTCCTCGCGGTGCAGCTCGGTCACGGCCTTGCAGGCCGCACGCTGCTCCCCCTCCATGCCGGTGCCCAGCCCGAGGTAGCTGGTCTCCAGTTTCACGGTCCTGGAGACGCCGTGCAGCTCCAGCGCCCCGGTCACCTCCCAGTGCGAACCGCCACGGTGCACGAAGTCGCCGCCGTCGAAAAGCAGATAGGGGTGGGCGGCGGCGAGGAAGTCCGGCGAGCGCAGGCGGTCATCCCGCATCTGCACACCCTGTGTGAACCGGGCACACACTCCGCTTTCCTGCGCGCGCTGTTGTCCCGCAGGCCATCACGGTTCACTGGAGGCTGCGCCACGCGAGTCGGCCCGGTGGGGGGAATGGGCGGCACCGCCCGGTCCGGCCCCGAATCCGGCCGGGCACCGCTCAGGGAACGGCTGGCGCGGCTCCGCTTAAGCCCGGCGCCCCGCCCTTCCCGGCCAGGCCGCAGCCGCGTGCTGATCGGACCTCATCAGGTTTCCATCGCGGTCCCTGCAGTGCCGAAGTCCAGAGCGTCGTGGTCGAGGGGCTGTTCGGCCCAGATGATTTTTCCGTCTCCTGTGTAGCGGGTGCCCCAGCGCCGGGTGACCTGGGAGATCAGGAACAGGCCGCGTCCACCTTCGTCGGCCGTGCGGGGGTGGCGCAGGTGTGGGGCGGAGTTGCTGGCGTCGAAGACCTCGCAGATCAGGGTGTGTTCCAGGATCAGGCGCAGTTGGATGGGCCCGGTCGCGTGCCGGATGGCGTTGGTGACGAGTTCGCTGACGACGAGCTCGGTGGTGTCGGTCAGGTCCTCGCGCCCCCAGACGATGAGCTGGCGGGTGGCCATGTTCCGGGCCTGGGCGACGACCGCCGGGTCGCTGGGCAGATCCCACGAGGCGACATGGCCGGCATCCAGGCCGCGGGTCCGGGCCAGAAGCAGGACGGCGTCGTCGGTGAGAGGGCGAGCCGGCGCGAGTTCGTCGACGACGTGCCGGCACAGGTGCTCCAGCGAAAGCCCGGGTGCCGCCAGCGCACGGCGGAGACCGTCCCTCCCCGCGTCCGGTTCGTCGATCAGGCCGTCGGTGTAGAGGGCCAGCACGCTGCCTTCGGCCAGCGTCAGCTCGATGGACTCGAACGGCAGCCCGCCGATGCCCAGCGCGGGTCCTTGTGGCAGGTCAGGGAAGCCAGGTGCAGCGCCTGGGGTGATGATCGCCGGGGTGGGGTGGCCCGCACTCGCCATGACGCACCGCAGGCTCACCGGGTCGTAGATCACGTACAGGCAGCTGGCCCCGGTCGCCCCCGCAGCGCCTCTCCCGCCCACCTGGTGTCCTCCGGCACCGCCGGTCTGTTCCTCGCGGGCCGCCTGGGTGATGAGGTCGTCGAGGTGGGCGAGCACTTCCTCGGGTGGCAGATCGAGGTCGGCGAGGGTGCGTACGGCGGTGCGCAGCTGTCCCATGGCAGCGACTGCCTCGATGCCGTGGCCTGGGACCTCGCCCACCACCAGGGCGACCCGGGCCCCGGACAGCGGTATGACGTCGTACCAGTCGCCGCCCAGCGCGGACAGTTCATCACCCGGCCGGTAGTGCGCGGCCGCCTGAACCGCCTGCTGCGCGGGCATGCCGTGCGGCAGAAGACTGCGCTGCAGCACCAGCGCGGCGGTGTGCTCGCGGGCGTAGCGGCGGGCGTTGTCCAGGCATACGGCGGCGCGCGCGACGAGTTCCTCGGCGAGGCGCAGGTCTTCCTCGTCGAACGGCTCGTCGTTCTGTGCGCGGATGAAGGTGGCCACGCCCAGGGCGGTGCCGCGGGCGAGGAGCGGCACCACCATCGCCGTGTGCGGCCTGGACGCACCGCCCGTCAGAATGCCGCCGGCCCACCACGCGGCCTCGGAGTCCAGGTGCGCGGTCCGCCGGGACCGGCCGTCGGCCAGTACCTGCCACAGGGGTGAAGTGGCGTCGTACCCGACCGCCGTGTCCGCGCCCTGCGCGTACGCTCCCCGCCGGCCCAGGCGCAGCAGCCGTTCGCCGGGACCGTCGCCGGCCCGTCTGGGCACCGGCTCCGCGCCGGTGGCCGCCGACTCCAGCAGGTCGACGACGACGCAGTCGGCCAGCTCGGGCACCGCCACGTCGGCCAGGTCCTGCGCGGTGCTGCCCACGTCCAGGCTGCGGCCGATCTGCTCACTGGCCCGGCCCAGCAGGGCGAGGCGTTGCTGGGCCCGGTAGCGGTCGGTGGTGTCGAACACCGAGTAGCACACCCCCAGCGGGTGGCCGAGATCGTCGTCGATGCGCACGAACGACATCACATGAGCATGGTCCCGGTGCGGGTCCGACCGGGTGCGGCCCACGTGCTCCAGGCCGACGACCGGCTCACCGCTGTGCAGGACCCGGCGCATGTACATCTCCAGGACCTCGGCGTTCAGGCCCGGCTGGATCTCCGCGAGCCTGCGCCCCAGACGTTCGGCGGCCGTCCCGCCGCCGAAGTGCTCCAGCGCGGCGTTCGACCACACGCACCGCAGCTCTGCGTCCACCACCGCCAGCCCCACCGGGGACCGCACCGGCAGCTGGGCCAGCACGGCCGGGCCCAGCCCCCACACCGCGGACAGCGCCGCGTCCGCCGCCGACACCAGCCAGCTCGCCTGGCCCGTCTCCTCCGGCAGCCGCACCACCCGCACCTCGACCGGCGTCGGCCGCCCGTCGGCGTGCCGCACCGAGACCACCCCCGACCAGCCGCCGTCCGCCCGGCACCGCTGAACCAGCTCGGACACCCGCACCCCGTTGTCCGACACCAGCAGTCCCACCGCAGGCCGACCGACCACTTCCGATGCCGCATAGCCCAGCAGCCGCTCGGCCGTCCCCGGCCACCCGACGACCACCCCACGACCGTCCAGGAGCAGCTCGGCCGCCCGTGCCAGGCCACCCACCGCGTCCGCTCTGACGCCGACTTTCACCTCGGGTATCCCCACAACCACCGGCTCCGTTCTCCTCGCGCCCGCCCGCCGCTCCCTTTCTTCCCGCTCTGTCGGCCTTGTCACAGCATCACCTGTGAAGGACGGGTGCGCACCCACGCGCGCGAGGGCCCCTCGTGTGTGGCGGAGTGCCGCAGCAGTAGAGCGCGGGCTACGGCTGCTCCGTCACCAGTGACGGCGTTCCGCGGATAGGGAAGCCGCGCGGCGCGGAGAACGTGGTCGTCGAGGACTCGGGCCGCGTCGTCAGGTCAGTGCCGGGGCTCCAGCTGCACGAAGCCCTGGCCTGACGCCGCGGGCAGCGGCGCCTCCGGCTGATACAAGAAGGGCGCCAGCGCGGGCACGGCCCGGTAGGCGAAGACGGACTCCGTGGTTCCCAGGATCCCCGGCGAGTTCACGAGGTAGGGCAGTTCCATCTCCAGGTACTGCCTGCCCGCGCTGATCTGGTCGGCGTCGGGCTGCCAGCCCGGTGGCATCCGGTCGCCGCGCAGTGCGTCGGCCACCATGCGCGTGCAGAGGTCGTGGAACGCGGGGAACGTCTGCTCCGCGCGGGTGATCTGCTCGCGCGCATCCCGGTAGGCCGGGGTCTCGAAGCCGTCCGAGATGTACAGGACCCGGCACCGGGATGTGTCTACCCCGCTGTCCTTGACGGCCCGGGTGATCCGGTTGGTCATCTGCCGGACATCGCGGTACGCGCGGGCTCGTGCGTGTTTGGGTGCGTAGCCGCGGCCGAGGTAGGTGCACGCGGCCATCTCGACGTGTGCGGTCACCATGTCCACCCGCGCGAACCGCTCATCCGCCCAGTGCAGCAGGGCGGTGAGCCGTTCCTGTGAGAAGAAGCCGCTGCCCGGGCTGACGCCGATCACGATGTGCCGGCGCCGGTCCAGGATGCCGGCGCACCGCTGCGTGAACGGCGACACGGTGAATGGCCCGTCGGTGCGCGCAGCCGGGCTGGCTGTGGTGGTGGAGCTGAGCGCCCAGTTCTTCACGCGTGAGTCCCTGCTGTGATCAGCCGACTGTGTCGGTCCGTTCCGAAACACGCGGACATGGAATGTCTGTTCATCCGTCTCTGCCTGAGATCAGTTCCGTCCCGAGTTCCACTCGAATGACGTGTCAGGGCTGCGTGCCGTCGTATGACGGCGTGATCGAGTGAGTTCGGAGTGCGGCTCCGGCGGGAGCGCCGTCACGGGGCGGTGAAGGCGAGCACCGTGTTGTGGCCTCCGAAGCCCAGGGAGTGGCTGAGGGCGAGGCGGACGGGGTGGGGGCGGGGGGATTGGGTGATGAGGTCGATGCCGCTGGTGGTGGCGTCGGCGGCGGTGAAGTTGGCGGTGGGTGGTGTGGCGGCGTGGGCGATGGTCAGGACGGTGAGGGCGGCCTCGATGGCGCCGGCGGCGCCCATGGTGTGTCCCAGGGCGCCTTTGGCGGAGGTGACGGAGGGCGGCCGGCGGGGGTAGAGGTCGCGGATCACGGTGGCTTCCACGCTGTCGTTGAGCGGGGTGCTGGTGCCGTGGGCGTTGATGTGGTCGACGTCGTCGGGGTCGGCGCCCGCCTGGGCGAGGGCGGTGCGGGTCGCCGCCCGCAGACCCGCCCCCTCGGGGTGAGGGGCCGTCGGGTGGTGGGCGTCGCTGGTGGTGCCGTGGCCGGCGAGGCGGGCCAGGGTGCGGGCACCGCGGGCGTCGGCGTGGCGTCGGCGTTCGAGGACGAGAATGCCGGACCCCTCGCCGAGTACGAAGCCGTCGCGGTCCTTGTCGAAGGGGCGGGAGGCATGGTCGGGGTCGTGGCTGCGCTTCGACAGGGCGCCCATTTTGGCGAAGGCGGCGGCGCACAGGGGGGTGACCATGGCGTCGGTGCCGCCGGCGAGGGCGATGTCGCAGGCCCCGGTTTGCAGGAGCAGGCAGGCGGTGATGAGGGCGGTGGCCCCGGAGGCGCAGGCGGTGGAGGTCTGCAGGGAGGGGCCGGTGATCCCGAGGTCCAGGGCGAGGTGGCCGGCCGTCATGTTGGGGAGGAAGGCGGGCATGGTGAGCGGGGACAGAGCGGCGGGGCCGGTGGTGAGGAACTTGTGGTGCTGGGCTTCGAGGGTGTCGATGCCGCCGGCCGCGGTGCCGATGACCACCGCCACGCGGGCGGGATCCCAGTCGGCCGGGTCCAGGCCGGCGGAGTCGAGGGCCTCCCGTGCGGCGGTCAGCAGGAACCGGGTGCCGCGGTCGAAGCGCCACAGACGGCCCCGGCCTGCGGGGAGGTCCGGGACCCGGCAGGACATCGTCACCGGCAGGTCGCTCAGCACGGGGTCGGTGCGCGCGGTGGACCGGGCGGCGCACACCGTCTCCCAGGTGTCCTGCACGCCGATGCCGCCGGGCGTGACGAGGCCGATGCCGGTCACGGCCACCTCGCCGATCACTGTGCGGCCTGGTGTCCCGGGGCGGGTTCGCCCGCGTCCAGCAGCGCGGTCACCGCACGGGCCACGTCGGCGACGGTGAGCTCACCGGAGGCGCCCGAGTCGTCGAGCGGGATCTGCCACTGCTCCTGGAGGGTGACGTAGAGCTCGACGACGGCGAGGGAGTCCAGTTCCAGGGTGTCGAGGGTGGCGTCCGGGGCGATGCGGTCGGGGTCGACCTCGAACTTGTCGCTGAGGAGGGTCACGAGGTGGTCGTAGACGCGGTCCACGGGTGGCTCCTTGAGAGGTCAGGGGTGCACAGGGGGGTGGTGTCGAGATCAGTGGGCGGTGCTTCGGTGGCCGGGACGGCGGCGGGCCAGTGCAGGGCGACGGAGGCCCAGGTCAGGCCGCCGCCGAAGGCGGTCAGCAGGGAGCGCTCGCCGGGTGGAACGGCCTGGTGGACGGCCGGGTCGGCCAGGACGAGGGGGATGGAGGCGGCCGCAGTGTTGCCGAGGTCGCGGATGTTGCCGAACCGGTGGGCGGGCGCGATGCCCAGGCGCTCGGCGACGGAGTCCAGGATGCGCTGGTTGGCCTGGTGGCCGACGAAGGCCCGTACCGTGTCAGGGGCCCAACCTGCCTGTTGGAGCGCTGAGTTGGCGGACTGCGTCATGCGGCGTACGGCGTGGGCGTAGACCGTGCGGCCCTGCATGCTGAAGTGACGCGCGGCCGGGTCGGCGGGTGGCAGGTGCTGGGGGGGGGGGGGGGGGGGGGGGGGGCGGGGGGGGGCGGGCGGGGGGGGGGGGGTGGGCGGGGGGGGGGGGGGGGGGGGGGGGGGCGGGGGGGGGGGGGGGGGGTGGGGGGTGGGGGGGGGGTGGGCGGGGGGGGAGGGGGGGGGGGGCGGGGGGGGGGAGGTGGGGCGGGGGGGGGCGGGCGGCGTCGAGAGCGGGGTCGAGCACCTGGGCGGCTACTACAGGGAGTAGGGCCGGCGGGGGGCGGGGAGCGGCGGGGAGGGGGAGCAGGGGAGGGCGGGGCAGTGGATGGGCGAGGGGGGGAGCTCCGGCAAGTC
>NZ_JABERD010000060.1 GCF_013044505.1 Streptomyces sp. S3(2020)
ATCCGGACCGGGCCGCCCCCCGCCCGCATCCCCTGGTCCACCGCCCCGCACACCCCCCCACCCACCCCCTCCCCCCCCCCCCCCCGCCCCCCCGCCCCCCCGCCGCCCCCCCCCCCCCCCCACACGCCCCCCCCCCCCCCCCACCACCGCGCCCGGCCTCTCATCTGGCGCCGCCCACGTCCTGACTCCTCTTCCGCTCGCCGGCGCTCCGCCCGTCCCCGCCTCGCGCCGCTCCTCGGCACGATCGGCGAACATGAGCTCCGCACGTCGGCGAAGATCCTCGGCCGACGCGGACCGGTCCCGAACCCGTGACCGCCGGTGGTGACGTCGGTGGTCACGGGAACGGACATCGGAGGCGGACCCACGGCCCGGCCCACTGGTCGGAGTCGCTGTGCGTGAACGTGATCGAAGTGCCATGCGACGAGGATCGGGCACCCGCCACCCTCGCGATGATCTTGCTCAATTCCCGGGGACGACACCCCAGTTGTGGATAACCCCGCCACCCACACGAGTGAAGGCGGGCCATCCACTGCCGCCCCCCACCGAAGTTCCCAGGGGCGGCCCCATCACGTCACCACCTCACCGCCTCACCGCGGCGAGACCACAGCCCCCAACAACCCCGGCCCCGTATGCGCCCCGATCACCGCACCGACCTCGCTCACATGCAGGTCCGCCAGCCCCGGCACCCGCGCCCGCAGCCGGTCCGCCAGTGCCGACGCCCGGTCGGGGGCGGCGAGATGGTGGACGGCGATGTCGACCTGCGCGCCGCCCGCCCGGTCGGCCACGATCTCCTCCAGGCGGGCGATCGCCTTCGACGCGGTGCGCACCTTCTCCAGCGGTTCGATCCGGCCGCCCTCCAGCTGGAGCAGCGGCTTGACCGCGAGCGCGGAGCCGAAGAGTGCCTGTGCGGCACCGATCCGGCCGCCGCGGCGCAGATAGTCGAGGGTGTCGACGTAGAAGTAGGCGGAGGTCCCGGCGGCCCGTTTCTCCGCGGCGGTGACGGCCTCGTCCACCGTGCCGCCTGCCTCGGCAGCCTCCGCCGCCGCCAGCGCGCAGAAGCCGAGCGCCATCGCGATCATCCCGGTGTCCACGACCCGCACCGGCACCGGCGCCTCGCGCGCCGCGAGGACCGCCGCGTCGTAGGTGCCGGAGAGCTCGGCGGACAGGTGCAGGGAGACGATGCCGGTCGCGCCGGACTCCGCGACCCGGCGGTAGGTCTCCGCGAAGAGCTGGGGGCTGGGGCGCGAGGTGGTGACAGGGCGCCGCTTCTGGAGTGCCTGTGCCAGCGAGCGGGTCGAGATCTCGGTGCCCTCTTCGAGGGCCTGGTCGCCGAGGACGACGGTCAGGGGCACCGCGGTGATGCCGTGGCGCTCCATCGTCCGCTGCGGCAGGTAGGCCGTTGAATCGGTGACGATCGCGACATGGCGGGACATGAGCTGGAGGTTACCTGCCGTAGCGCCAGGGCGGCAGCCCGACCCCTGTCACCTGGGGCAGCCTTGACCGGATCAAGTCGTGCTCTCGGGACGGGGCTTCTTCTGCCAGGGGTACGCGGGGCGCTGTGTCGGCGGCGTGATGGCGGGCCGGGTCGGTTCCTCGGCGGTGCGTGACCGCGGTGTCTCCGGCCAGGTCTGCTGTGCCGTCGTGGCGTCGGCGACAGGTGCCTCGGGCCACGGGGGCGGGGGCTGCGCGGGCTCCGTCGGCTCCGGTGTCTCCGATGTCGTCCAGTGCCGCAGCGCGCCGGCCTCCATGTCGATCTGGGAGCTCAGCGAGTCCAGGTCGTCGTCCGCGAAGCGGCGGGCGCGGTCCCGGGCCGCCCAGCGCAGTGAGTCCGCGGAGTGCGCGATCTGCTCGGTGCGCTCGCGCAGCCCCGGCAGTCGCTCGGCGAGCGTCGCCCGGTCCGGTTCGGACTCCAGGCGCCTGAGTTCGCCGTCCAACTCGTGTCCGTGTGCGCTGAGCCGCTGGAAGAGGGCGAGGGACTCCTTGAGGGACTCGTCCTCGGCCACGCCCGCGTGCAGGGCGTCCTGGGTGGCGCGCATGGAGGTGCGCAGCTTCAGCCGCAGTTGGGCCAGCTCGCCCGCCGCGCCGGGCTGGGCGAACGACTTGGCCCGCAGGGTGTGGTCCTCGACCGTGCGGCGGGCCTGGGTGATGGTGCGGTCCACGCCCCGCTTGGCGGCGCCGACGACCTTCACCGTGGCGTAGACACCGAGCACCAGGAAGAGCACGAAGAGCAGAGCGACTATCGCCAACAGTGCCTCCACGATGCTCCTCCTCCGACCGGGCGCGATGTGCCGCGCCGCTCTTCAACGGTAAACGCAGCGAGCAGGCCCGGAGTTCCGGAAGAACCCCGAACCTGCCCGTACGGAACCCCTAAGGGACACCGGCACCCGTACCGTGCCTCACGCCACCGTGCCTCACGCCGCCATGCCTCACGCCGTGCCTCACGCCGGAACGATGTTCACCAGCTTCGGCGCCCGCACGATCACCTTGCGGATCCCCGCCCCGTCCAGCGCCGCCACGACCTTGTCGTCGGCCAGCGCGACCTTCTCCAGCTCCTCGTCGGAGATGGCCGGGGAGACCTCCAGACGGGCCTTGACCTTGCCCTTGATCTGCACGACGCAGGTCACGCTCTCGTCCACGACGTACGCCGGGTCGGCGACCGGGAAGTCCTGGTGGACGACCGAGTCCGTGTGGCCCAGCTTGCGCCACAGCTCCTCGGCGATGTGCGGGGCCAGCGGCGCGACCAGCAGCACCAGCGACTCGGCGACCGAGCGCGGCACCGAGCCGCCCGCCTTGGTCAGGTGGTTGTTCAGCTCGGTGACCTTGGCGATCGCGGTGTTGAACCGCATGCCGTCCAGGTCCTGCCGTACCCCGTCGATGGCCTTGTGCAGGGCGCGCAGGCTGTCCTCGTCGGCCTCGGTGTCGACCACCGTCACCGCGCCGGTGTTCTCGTCGACGACGTTGCGCCACAGCCGCTGCAGCAGCCGGAACTGTCCGACCACCGCGCGCGTGTCCCACGGCCGGGAGACGTCCAGCGGGCCCATCGCCATCTCGTACAGGCGCAGGGTGTCGGCGCCGTACTCCTCGCAGATCTCGTCCGGAGTGACCGCGTTCTTCAGGGACTTGCCCATCTTGCCCAGCAGCCGGGAGACCTTCTCGCCCTGGTGGTAGTACGCGCCGTCGCGCTCCTCCACCTCGGCGGCCGGCACCGCGATGCCACGGCTGTCGCGGTAGACGAAGGCCTGGATCATGCCCTGGTTGAACAGCTTGTGGAACGGCTCCACGGAGGAGACGTGCCCCAGGTCGAACAGCACCTTGGACCAGAAGCGCGCGTACAGCAGGTGCAGCACCGCGTGCTCGGCGCCGCCGACGTACAGGTCGACACCGCCGTGCGGCTGGCCCTCGCGCGGGCCCATCCAGTACTGCTCGATCTCCGGGTCGACCAGCTGCTCGCTGTTGTGCGGGTCCAGGTAGCGCAGCTCGTACCAGCAGGAGCCGGCCCAGTTGGGCATGGTGTTGGTCTCGCGGCGGTACGGGCGCGGGCCACGTCCGTCACCCAGGTCCAGGGTGACGTTCACCCAGTCCTCGTTGCGCGACAGCGGCGTCTCGGGGGAGGTGTCCGCGTCGTCCGGGTCGAAGGTGCGCGGCGAGTAGTCCTCGACCTCGGGCAGCTCCAGCGGCAGCATCGACTCGGGCAGCGAGTGGGCGATGCCGTCCTCGTCGTAGACGATCGGGAAGGGCTCGCCCCAGTAGCGCTGGCGGCTGAACAGCCAGTCGCGCAGCCGGAAGTTGACGGTGCCCTCGCCGACACCGGACCGCTCCAGCCACTCCGTCATACGGGCCTTGGCCTCGACGACGCCCAGGCCGTCCAGGGAGACACCCTCACCGGTGGAGTTGATGATCTTCGCGTCGTACGACCCGAAGGCGTCCTCCCATGTGGAGGTGTCGGTGCCCCGGCCGTCCGTCGGCTCGACGATGGCGTGGATCGGCAGCTCGAAGGCGCGCGCGAACTCGAAGTCGCGCTGGTCGCCCGCCGGGACGGCCATGATCGCGCCGGTGCCGTAGCCCATCAGAACGTAGTCGGCGATGAAGACGGGGATCCGGTCGCCGTTGACCGGGTTGGTGGCGTACGAGCCGATGAAGACGCCGGTCTTGTCCTTGGCCTCGGCCTGTCGCTCCACGTCGGACTTGGAGGCGGCCTGCGCGCGGTACGCGGCGACGGCCTCGGCCGGGGTGGCGTGACCGCCGGTCCACACGTCGTGGGTGCCCTCGGGCCAGGCGGCCGGGGTGAACTTCTCGACCAGCGGGTGCTCGGGCGCCAGCACCATGTAGGTGGCGCCGAACAGGGTGTCCGGGCGGGTGGTGAAGACGGTGATCTTCTCGCCGTCGATGGGGAAGTCGACGCGGGCACCCTCGGAGCGGCCGATCCAGTTGCGCTGCTGCAGCTTGATGGCCTCGGGCCAGTCCAGCGCGTCCAGGTCGTCCAGCAGCCGGTCGGCGTAGGCGGTGATGCGCATGTTCCACTGGCGCAGCTTGGCCTTGAAGACGGGGAAGTTGCCGCGCTCGGAGCGGCCGTCGGCGGTGACCTCCTCGTTGGCCAGCACGGTGCCCAGCCCGGGACACCAGTTGACCGGCGCGTCGGAGGCGTAGGCCAGGCGGAACCCGCTCAGGACGTCGGCGCGCTCGATGGCGCTCAGCTCGTTCCACGCGCGCGTGGCGCCATCAGCGGTCGGTACGGCGCGCTCACCGGTCTCGAACTGGGCGATCAGCGAGGAGATCGGGCGGGCCTTGTCCGCCTCGTCGTCGTACCAGGAGTTGAAGATCTGCAGGAAGATCCACTGGGTCCACTTGTAGTACTCCGGGTCGATCGTGGCGAACGACCGGCGCTTGTCGTGGCCCAGGCCCAGCCGGCGCAGCTGGACCTTCATGTTCTCGATGTTGGCCTCGGTGGAGACACGCGGGTGCGTGCCGGTCTGCACGGCGTACTGCTCGGCGGGCAGGCCGAAGGCGTCGAAGCCCAGGGTGTGCAGGACGTTGTGGCCGGTCATGCGCTGGAACCGGGCGAAGACGTCGGTCGCGATGTAGCCCAGGGGGTGGCCGACGTGCAGACCCGCACCGGAGGGGTACGGGAACATGTCCATGATGAACTTCTTGGGCTTGGCGACCAGCTCCGGGTCGCCGGCCAGGTCACCCTTGGGGTTCGGCGCGGCGTACGTGCCCTCGACGTCCCAGAAGTCCTGCCAGCGTGCCTCGATCTCGGCCGCCACGGCGGCCGTGTAGCGGTGCGGCGCGGCCACCTCGGCGGCAGCGGGGTTCGTCTCGCTCATGATCCTTAAGCTCCATCGATCGTCTCTGCCGGCGGCTGTCTCGTTCAGGAAACGAAAAATCCCCTCGCACAGGAGGGGACGCCGCGCCGATGCCGACTCACCCGGTTCGCCCGGCGGTCGGGACTGATCAGCGCGGCCCGCTAAGCAGAAGGCGTACGGCACGCATGGCGTCAGAGTACCGCAGCCGTTGAGCAAGCCGCGACGCGCTTACGTATGCCTCTTCGGCACCGGGTGCCGTTCGCTCCAACCCCGCAGAGCACTCCAACATCACCCGACAAGAACTGAACAAGAGTCAAAAGTTACTTCGCGTAACGACTACTAAGGGACATCACAACAACCGCATAGTCCTTTGATAACAACGCAATAACTCAAACCTCGTACCGATCGGTATGGCTCCACTTAGAGTGCGGCAGCGGGACCGCTTTCCCGAACTGCTCGGAGTTGCCCCCATGAACCCTCGTCGTAGTAACAGCTCGCTCCCCAAGACCGGTCGCTCGGCATACGGGATCGCGTCGGCTGTCGTCCTGCTCTTCATACCCGTGTTCGTGCTGGTCGGAGGTGAGCGAGTCCGTGACTTCCTGAACTTCGGCGCGGGCGTGCTGTCCCTCGTCTGCCTCAGCTGCTCGGTGATCTGGGGCCTGGTCGCCCAGGACCGGATCTTCCTCAACCCGAAACAGCGGATCATCGGCCAGGCCGTGCACCGGACGACAGCGGTCGGCTCGATCGCGTTCCTGCTGCTGCACATCACCACGAAGGTCGCCCTCGACCACACCACACTGATCTCCGCGATCATCCCGTTCTCGCTCGGCGTCACCGGAAGCGCCGGCCTGATCGGCCTCGGCTCGCTGGCCGGCCTGCTGATGATCTTCGTGGGTATCACCGGCGCCCTGCGCAACCAGTTCGCCTCCCCGGCCCCGGTCGCCGCCCGCTGGCGCGCCATGCACATGCTGGCCTACCCGGCCTGGTGCTTCGCCCTGGTCCACGGCCTGTACTCGGGCCGCGAGGCCAAGCCGATCTTCGTGATCCTCTACAGCCTCTCGCTGGCCGGCGTCATCGGCGCGCTCGCCCTGCGCGCGGCACCCCGCCCGGTCAAGCGCAAGGTCGCCGACCGGATCCAGGCCATCATGGGCACCGAGGACCGCTCGGGCCGCGAGGAGCTGGACGCGAGCCGCGCCAGGAACGCGGAGACGGCGTCCGCACTGCCGGGCTACGAGAACGCACGCGCGACCCAGTCCCGTACGCCTTCCTACGAGACCCCCGCGCCGCCCGCCCCGGACCCCTCGAACGGCTTCGCGGCCGCCTACCGCGCCGTCAACCCGACCCCGCGCATCCCGTCCCAGCCGACGTACGGCGCCGAGCAGACCGCCCGCATGGACCTGCCGATGGACATGCAGCCCACGGAGGCGGTCCCGCGCTACGACACCGGTGGCAGCACCTCGGGCAGCTGGCCGATCCCGTTGCCCCCGCCGGTCGGCGAGGCTCCCCCGTCGGCCTACGACCCGCTCCAGGACACCGGATACAACATCCCGACCTATCGCAATACGGACACGTCCGGATACGGCACGGGTGATGTGTACAACACCGGTGAGTCGAACAACTCGTCCGGCCCGTACTACCCGAACGACACGTACAACAGCGGTCCCGCCACTGATCCATCGCCTGGTGAGTCGTACGACTTCGACACACCGGGCCCGGGCGAACCTTGGAACATGCCTTCCGGAGGCTATAGGTGAACGAGGCCCTGCCCGACGTCCCAGAAGTCCGCGTGGTCGGTCTTCCTCAGCTCACGTCGGGCTTCGACCTTGTCGAAAGACTTGATCTGCCCATGCACCTGAAGGTGCACGGGCCGCTCGAACCCCTGGGCGGCGAGCAACTCGCGAAGCTCGCCGAGAACATCAACCTGAAGGGCCGCGGCGGCGCGGGCTTCCCCTTCCACAAGAAACTGCGCTCGGTCGCCGAGGCGGCCATCAAGCGCGGTGTGCGCCCGGTCGTCGTCGTCAACGGAAGCGAGGACGAACCGGCCTGCCGCAAGGACACGGTGCTCATCAACCGTGCCCCGCACCTCATCCTGGACGGCGCCCTCCTGGTCGCCGAAGCCCTGGGTGCCCGCACGCTCGTGGTGGGGGTCACCCGGGAGTCCACCCAGCGGTCCATGGAGGCCGCCCTCGCCGAACGCGGCCTCAGCAACGGCCGCAGATCGGCGCTACGCGCGCGCGTGCAGCGCAATCCCGTGCGCATGGTCACCGGAGCAGCGGCGTCGCTGATCCGTTCCATCGACGGCGGCCCGGCGATCCCGCCCGGCCGCAAGGTCAGCGCCTCGCAGAACGGCGTCGGCGGCGCGCCCACCCTGCTGTCGAACGCCGAGACGTTCGCGCAGCTGGCCATCGCCGCCCGCATCGGCCCGGAGCGCTACGGCAACACCGGCCTGTACGACGAGCCGGGCACCGTCATGCTCACGGTCTCCGGCGCGGTCGCCCGCCCCATGGTCATCGAGGCCCCCACCGGCGTACCGCTGCGCTACATCCTTCAGCTCGCCGGCGCCCCGCCGGTCCCGCAGGGGGTGTTGACCGGCGGCTACCACGGCAAGTGGATCGACGCCGCGACGGTCAACGAGGCGGTCGTCTCGCGCAACTCTCTGGACGCGGTGGGCGGTGCGCTCGGCGCGGGCGCGATCCTGCCGATCAGTCAGGAGACCTGCCCGCTGGGCGAGTCGCTGATGGTGGCGAAGTGGCTGGCCGAGGAGAGCGCCGGGCAGTGCGGCCCCTGCTACCTCGGTCTGCCGGCCGCCGCGCGCGGCATGGAGGACATCCTCAACGGCGGCGGCCCGGCCGCCCTGGAGGCGCTCAAGCAGGTCGCCAAGAACGTGAAGCGGCGCGGTGCGTGCTCGCACCCGGACGGCTCCGCGATGTTCCTGGAGTCGACCATCAAGGCGTTCACCGACGACCTCGCCGCGCACGTCCTCGGCAACGGCTGCGGACGGCCCGTGGAGGGCGTTCTGCCGCTCTTCGAGGGCGGCATGACACCCGCGGGCCTCACCAGCGGCGCGGAGTCCGAGGAGAACGGTCCCAGCCGCCAGAAGATCTACGTCGACTGGACGCTGTGCCGGGGCCACGGCCTGTGCGCCGACATCCTCCCGGAGGTCTTCGAGCTCGGCGCCGACGGCTTCCCCACCGTCGCCCAGGCCCAGGTGCCGCGTTACGCCGAGGCGAAGGCGCTCCGCGCGGTCCGCCGTTGCCCCGCCCTCGCCCTGCGTCTGGAGGAGGCGGCCCCGCGCGACAACAGCGCCTCCCGCAACCTCCCGGTCCTCTCCCAGGGCCGCGGCCGCCGCGCACTGGGGCGCTGAGCCGACAGCACGATGGGGGCCGCCCGGCTGCGGGCGGCCCCCATCGCCGTATCAACTGCCTCTGGAAACGCAAGAATCCCGCCGGATCGAAATGATCTGGCGGGATCTTTCTGTGGAGCTAAGGAGAATTGAACTCCTGACCTCCTGCATGCCATGCAGGCGCTCTACCAACTGAGCTATAGCCCCTTGCGGTGTCCCCCGGGGTCTCCCCCGGCGGCGACGCCAACATTACACGCTCCCCCGGGTGGAACACCAAATCGTTTCCCTGAGGCCCGCCACCGACGGGCCTCACGCAGTGACGAACGAATAGAACCGTTTGAGCGTGCAGTGCTCCTCAAGGAGCCGGCCGTAGATCGGCTCGCCCTCGAGTTCGCGGTACGTCTCGATCGGGTCGCCTTTTATGATCAGCGCCCGCGCGCACTCCTCGCACCAGTACTGGTAGTCGGGATTGACCGGCTCCATGTCCCGCACGATCGGCGTCCCGCTGCCGCACCAGTCGCACTTTCGCCTGTGTGCACCCATCGATCAGCTCCAGCTGTGGCCGCAGGCCGTGCACACGTAGGAAATCCCCCCGTTGTCACCCAGGACCTGGGCGACATGGAGGGAACCGCAGGAAGGGCAGGTGAGCCGGGTGACCGTATCCCGTGTCGACGCTGCTTCAAGGAGGTGGCCGACCTCCTTGAGGATGCTCGCAGGCATCACTGCTCCCTCCCGTCGGGCCGCGCCCCCTTCCGGCCGTTTGATTCTGCCACGGCCGGACCAATACGGTCAGCGACGCCTCAGTACCAGTCCGGACACGGCACCCACCGCCGCCGTCCCGGCCAGCGCGAACATGCACGCCGAGAGCGCCTCCGCAGAGGTATACGCCTCGAAAGCCCCGAGTGACTCAAGCCGGTTCAAGAACAGTGTGCCGAATGCGGCGACTCCGGTCAGCTGACCGAGCTGGGTGACCGTGGCGAGCAGCCCGCTGGCGTCCGCCGCGTCCTCGGGCAGCACCGTGGCCAGCGCCCGGGTCAGCGTGGGACTGAAGGCCAGCGCGAGCCCGACACCCACGCCGGCGTACGCGACGTACACCCGCGCTCCCCCGTCACCGCCGCCGTCGAGCACCAGACCGACCCCGGCCACGGACAGCGCGGTCAGCAGGAACCCGGCCGGCGCCAGCGCGCGCTGCCAGGCCGCCGGCCACCTCCGCCAGGTCAGCCCGACCAGACCGAAGACGACCGCGGTCGGCGCGAAGGTCAGGCCGGCGCGCAGCGCGCTGTAGCCGAGACCGCCCTGGACGTGCAGCGTGAGCACGAACAGGAAGCCGCCGTTGACCGCCATGACGGCCAGGATGCGCAGGACGGCCAGGCCCATGCCCGGGTGCCGCAGCACCCGCGGGGCGATCAGCGGATCGCCGCCGCGCCGGGCGAGCCCGGACTCGTACCGGCAGAATCCCGCGAACAGAAAGGCGGCACCGGCCAGCGACAGCCACGACCACAGCGGCCAGTCCTCCTCCTGCCCCAGCACCAGCGGCACCGTGAACAGCGACACGGCCGCGCCGAGCAGGACCAGGCCCGGCAGGTCCAGGCCGCGCCCGCGCGCGCTGCCGTGGCCGCGCGGCAGAACACGGCGCCCGACGATCAGGAGTACGACGCCCACGGGCACGTTCACCAGGAACACCGGCCGCCAGCCGGTGCCGAACAGGTCGGCGCTGACCAGGACTCCGCCGAGTATCTGTCCGGCGACGGCACCGACGGCGAGGACCGCGGAGTACGCGCCCAGCGCCTTCACCCGGGCCTCGCCGACGAAGTTCCGCTGGATGAGGCTGAGCACCTGCGGGATCATCACCGCCGAGCCGATGCCCTGGACCAGCCGGAAGGCGATCAGTTCCGTGGCGCCCTGCGCCAGGCCGCAGGCGAGCGAGGCGGCGGTGAACAGGGCCATCCCGACGAGATGGACCCGGCCGTGGCCGTACCGGTCGCCGAGGCGGGCACCGGTGATCAGCAACACGGAGTAGGTGATGGTGTATCCGGCGACCACCAGCTGCAACTCGGCGCCCGATGCCTGGAGTTCGGAACCGATGGTGGGCGCCGCGACGTTGACGATGAAGACGTCGAGCAGGGCCATGAACGTGGCGGCGAGCACGACCGCGAGCAGCGGCCGGGGGGCGTTGTCAGTGCCGGGTGTTTCACTGATCGCAGGGCTTGGAACGGGCTCGGTACCCGCTGCGGAACGGGGTGTTGTGGTCATGGCGTCGAGCGTGACGGCACTGCGGTACGGGTGCCGAGAGCCCGCTGATGCTGGTACTGACAGCACCTGGCAAGCGCCGGGCCGGGCGGCGAGGATGGGGGATGTGACGATGGGGACGACACAGCGCCGCCGACCCGAGCTGGCCGCGTTTCTGCGCACCAGGCGCGCCCGGGTGACACCGGCGGACGTGGGGATGCCACCGGGCTTACGGCGCCGCACTCCGGGACTGCGCCGCGAGGAGGTCGCCCAGCTCTCGGGGGTGGGGATCACCTGGTACACGTGGCTGGAGCAGGGCCGCCCGATCAACGCCTCCGCGCAGGTCCTGGACGCCGTGGCGCGCACCCTGCGTCTCGATCCGCCGGAGCGCGAGCATCTGTACCACCTGGCCGAAGTGCCGTACGCCACACCCACGCCGCAGTCCCCGGCGCAGACCGTGGGACCGGAGATCCAGGGCATCATCGACGCCCTCGACCCGCGTCCGGCGGTGGTCTACAACGCGCGGTACGACATCCTGGCCGCCAACCCCGTCTACCGTGCCCTGTTCGTGGACCGGGCGAGGGACGGCACCGGCCGGCTCAACGCGCTGTGGGGGCTGTTCGCGGTGCCGGAGGAGGACTGCCCGCTGATGTTCCGGGAGTCGGAGCTGCCGGTGATGGTGGCCACCTTGCGCGCCGCCTACGGACTGCATGCCGGGGAGCCCGTCTGGGAGGACTTCATACGCCGACTGTCCGCGGCGAGCCCGCTGTTCACCCGCCTCTGGGAGAGCGGTGACGTGGCGGAGCCCGGGCAGCGGGTGAAGGTCTTCCGCCACGCCGCGGTGGGCGAGCTGCGGATGACGTCGGTCTCACTGTCGGTCAACGGGATGCCGGAGTGCCGGATCGTCGTCTACACACCGGACGACGAGGAGACGGTCCAGCGCACGGCCACGCTGATGGAAAGGAAAAATCCCGCCCTGTGCAGGACGGGATCTTCCATCTGTGGAGCTAAGGAGAATTGAACTCCTGACCTCCTGCATGCCATGCAGGCGCTCTACCAACTGAGCTATAGCCCCTCGCTGAGTTCGTCCCGCTCGGCGGGGCGAACAAGAAGAACTTTAGCCTGCGACCTGCCGGAAAGTGAAATCCGCTCAGTCGTCGTCGCCGAGCACCGGTTCCGGCAGCGTGCCGGCGTTGTGCTCCAGGAGACGCCAGCCGCGGGCGCCTTCGCCGAGGACCGACCAGCAGCAGTTGGAGAGGCCGCCGAGGCTCTCCCAGTGCCGGGCCTCCAGGCCGAGGAGACGGCCGATGGTGGTGCGGATCGTGCCGCCGTGGCTGACGACGACGAGCGTGCCGTCGTCGGGGAGCTTGTCGGCGTGCCGGGTCACCACGGGGGCGGCCCGGTCGGCCACCTCGGTCTCCAGTTCGCCGCCGCCGCGGCGGATCGGCTCACCGCGCTTCCACGCGGCGTACTCGTCCCCGTACGAGGCGATGATCTCCTCGTGCGTCAGCCCCTGCCAGATGCCCGCGTAGGTCTCGCGCAGGCCCTCGTCATGGCTGACGTCCAGGCCGGTGAGCACGGCGAGCTCGCCGGCCGTGTTCGCGGCCCGCTTGAGGTCCGAGGCGACGATCGCGTCGGGCTTCAGGGAGGCGAGCAGCCGGGCGGCCCGGCGGGCCTGGGACACGCCGGTCTCGGTGAGCTCGACGTCCGTGGTGCCCTGGAAACGGCGCTCCACATTCCAGGCGGTCTGGCCGTGCCGCCACAGAATGACGCGGCGGCCCCGGCCGGGCCGGCCGACCGTCACCTCACCGGTGGCACTCACCGCCAGTCACCACCGAGGTCCTCGGTGTCCTCGGCGGCCTTCAGCTTGGCGTGCTCCTCGGCCTTGCCGCGGGTGGCCTTGGCCTCCTCGGGCAGGTCGAGCTCGGGGCAGTCCTTCCACAGCCGCTCCAGGGCGTAGAAGACACGCTCCTCGCTGTGCTGGACGTGGACGACGATGTCGACGTAGTCGAGCAGGACCCAGCGGGCCTCGCGGTCGCCCTCGCGGCGCACCGGCTTGACGCCGAGCTCCTTCTGGAGCCGCTCCTCGATCTCGTCGACGATCGACTTGACCTGGCGGTCGTTGGGCGCGGAGGCCAGCAGGAAGGCGTCCGTGATCGACAGTACGTCGCTGACGTCGTAGGCGATGATGTCGTGCGCGAGCTTGTCGGCGGCCGCCTGTGCGGCGGTGTGGATGAGCTCGATGGAGCGGTCAGTGGCGGTCACTACACGGCTTTCGGTCGGTGGTCACTTGACATCAAGGGTCTCACGGACCGCCGCAGGCACCCCATTCCTTAAATGGATCACGACGACGAGGGCTCGTAGTCCTGGCCGAGGACCACGGAGACGTTCGCGTTCGAGGTGGTCTTGCCCTTGGTGACGGCGCTGGTGGGCAGACCCAGGGTCTTGGCGACCTCGGTGGCGTTCTCCTTGTCGGCGGCGTCGGTGTAGACGACCTTGGACGCGGTCTGGGCGGCGGACGCGGTGCCGCCCTCCAGGAAGGTGAAGCCGCCGTTGAGGAGCACGATGCGGGCCTTCTCGGTGTTGCCCTTGACCCCACTGGCGTTCTGGACGGAGACGCGGACGGCGGCGTCCTTGTCGGGGCTCTTCGCGGTGCCGCCGAGGACGTCCTTGACCACGCTGCCGCTGGCCTGGGCACTCAGGGTGCCGTCGGTCTGGACGGGCAGCAGGGCGGTCTTGTAGTCGCCGCCCTTGGCGAGGTCGGCGAGCTTGGCGAGGAAGGTGCCGAGGTCCTTGTCGGTGAGCGACGGGTCGAGGATCTGCGCCAGCGTCTGGACGGTGACCGTGGCGCCCTGGGCGTCGGAGGACACCTTGCGCAGCACGCCCTGCATGACCTGCCCGAACCGCTCCAGCTGGGCGTTCTGGGCCTCGCCGGAGGCGCGGTAGGTGGCGTAGGCGACGGCCGCCTTGCCGCCGAGGGTGCGGTCCTTGCCCTTGCTCACCAGGGGCGCGGTGCCCTTCTTGCCGCCCGGGTCGGGCACGTCGGCGTCGGCGTCGACCTCGATGTTGCCGATGATGTCGACGAGATTCTGGAGGTAGGGGGTGTCCAGGCGCCAGGTGCCCTGGATCTCGGTGCCGAGGACCGTGTCGATGGCCTCGCGGGTGCCGGAGGAGCCGTCGTCCTCGACCGACTTGGCGAGGGTGGTCGTGGAGCCGTCGTCGTCGGCCACGGCGAGGGAGTTGGGGAGCAGGACCGTGGTGCCCTGCTCGGTGGTGGTGTTGTCGACGAGCAGCGCCGTGGAGGTGCCGCCCTTCTTGGTGTTGTGCAGGTGGACGACGATCACGTCGCGGTTCTGGGCGGCCGCGGACGTGGCGGTGCCCGTCTTGGAGTCGGAGGAGGACAGGCCGGGCAGTTTCCCGGCGTACCAGAGGTAGCCGACGCCGCCGACCGCGGTCAGCGCCAGGACCACGACGAGGGCGACGAGGCGGCTGCGGGCGCGGCGCTTGGCCTCCTCGCGCCGCTCGGTGCGGTTCTCGGTGAAGTTCAGCCAGTCGATGACGTCCTCGGAGTCGGTGTCCGGCTCCTCGACGAAGGCGAACTGCCCGGTCGCGTAGTCCCGTTCGGACCGGCCGCCGCCGACCGGACCGTCCGTCTCCTCGGCCGGGCCGGCCTGCTGCGGGATGTAGGCGGTCTGCTCGGCGACACGGGGCTGCTGCCCGCTCGCGGCGGCGCGGCCGTAGGGGTCGTACGACGTCCCGGGCGCCCCGGGCGCGCCTTGTGTCCCCGCGTACCCGTACGGGTCGTAGGACGGCGCGGGAGCCTGCCGGCCGGTGTCGTACGGGTCGTACGGGGGCACGGGGTGCTGGCCGCCCGTGTCGTACGGCGCGACGGGGTGCTGACTGCCGGTGTCGTACGGCTGCCCGGGGTACTGCCCCGTCTGCTGTCCGCCCGCCGCGTACGGGTCGTAGCCGTAGCCCTGTTGCTGCGCGTACGGGTCGTACGGCTGCTGCCGCGGCTGCTGGGCGGACGGCTGGTAGACGGGCCGGCCGTACTCGTCGTAGCCGACGAGCTCGTACCGGTCGTCGTGGTCGCCGCCGTGTCCCGCGTCGTATCGGTCGTTCACCGGTGCCCCTCTCGGCTCACTCGCCGCGGTACAGCTCGCGCTTGTCGATGTAGCGCACGACTCCGTCCGGCACCATGTACCAGATGGGGTCTCCCTTGGCGACTCTCGCACGGCAGTCCGTCGAGGAGATGGCCAGCGCGGGAACCTCCACGAGAGAGACACCGCCCTCCGGGAGCCCCGCGTCCGTGAGGTGGTGGCCGGGGCGGGTGACCCCGATGAAGTGCGCCAGGGAGAACAGCTCCTCGGTGTCGCGCCAGGTCAGCAGCTGGGCGAGGGCGTCGGCGCCGGTGATGAAGAAGAGGTCCGTGTCGGGGTTGAGCGCGCGCAGGTCGCGCAGGGTGTCCACGGTGTAGGTGGGGCCGCCGCGGTCGAGGTCGATCCGGCTCACCGAGAACTGCGGGTTCTCGGCGGTCGCGATCACCGTCATCAGGTAGCGGTCCTCGGCCGGCGAGACGCTGCGGTGGCTCTTCTGCCACGGCTGCCCGGTCGGTACGAACACCACCTCGTCCAGGTGGAACTGCGCGGCGACCTCGCTGGCCGCCACGAGGTGCCCGTGGTGGATCGGGTCGAACGTCCCGCCCATGACGCCGAGACGGCGCTTGCCGGGGTTCGACGGGCCGTTGCCCGGGCCGGTAGGCATGTCCTGCTCTCCCATGCGTGCAGACCCTACCGGCCCGTCCTGAGAGCACCGGTCACAGGAGGCCCGGAGTGCCCCGCTATGGGCACGGGTGCCTCAGCGGTCGCGGTTGAAGCGGGTGGTGATCCACAGCAGCAGCATCAGGATGACGAACGCGCCGCCACCGGTGAGAAGGGGGCTGAGGCTCTCGTGGTTGCCGCCGTGCTCCTCGCCCTCGGCGGCAAAGGTGACCAACTGGGCTGCGGCGCTGTGGAAGCTCATCTTCGGCAGGACCTATCCGGTGTGGGCGGGATAAAGACGTCGGCCCATCGTAAGCGGGCGGCTCGGCGGCGATCACGCCGACTCCGCCGTTGGGGCGCCGGGTTGCCGTCCCGGATCGCCGCGAGGGAACTTCCGCGCTCTCTCAGTCGTCCTTCTGCCTGTAGCCACGCAGCAGGAACCACGCGGTCAGCGCACAGCCCACCAGCATCACGACCAGTACCACCCGGAGCAGGTTTCCCGGCCCTTGCTGCTCGGCTGCGCCCGTGGCTCCGGCGAGCCAGGCGGACGCGGGGTCGTGCTCCATGACGGGACTCCTTCGCTGTACTGCCCGTCCACCGTATCTCCGCCTAGGCTGGGCTCTGCTTCGGGGGCGCAAAGGACCGCACAAGGGTCCGCAAAGGGCCACTCTCACGCACATGGGGGAAGACATGTCCGACGACGGCCACGAGCAGAACGGGCACGAGGAGAACGGGCACGAGAACGTGCCGAGCAGGCAGCGCAGGCGCTTCCCCGGAATCTCCTCGCGTGCGTACGAGCACCCCGCCGACCGCTCCGCCCTGGTGGCGCTGCGGAAGCTGAGCGGGTTCGACACCGTCTTCAAGGCGCTCAGCGGGCTGCTGCCCGAGCGGAGCCTGCGGCTGCTGTTCCTGTCCGACTCCGTGCGGGTGTCGGACCAGCAGTTCTCGTACCTCAACGACATGCTGCGGGACGCCTGTTACATCCTGGACCTGGAGAAGGTCCCGCCGATGTACGTCAGCCAGGACCCGAAGCCGAACGCGATGTGCATCGGCCTGGACGAGCCGATCATCGTCGTCACCACGGGCCTCGTCGATCTGCTGGACGAGGAGGAGATGCGGGCGGTCGTCGGGCACGAGGTGGGGCACGCCCTGTCCGGTCACGCGGTCTACCGGACCATCCTGCTGTTCCTGACCAACCTCGCCATCCGGGTGGCGTGGATCCCGCTGGGCAGCCTCGCGATCATGGCGATCGTGACCGCGCTGCGCGAGTGGTTCCGCAAGTCGGAGCTGTCGGCGGACCGGGCGGGGCTGCTGGTGGGCCAGGACCTGCGGGCCTCGATGCGGGGTCTGATGAAGCTGGCGGGCGGCCACCATCTGCACGAGATGAACGTGGACGCGTTCCTGAAGCAGGCCGAGGAGTACGAGGCCGGGGGCGACCTGCGCGACTCCGTGCTGAAGATCCTCAACGTCCTGCCGCGCTCCCACCCCTTCACCACCGTGCGGGCGGCCGAGCTGAAGAAGTGGTCCGAGTCCCGCGACTACCAGCGGATCATGGACGGCCACTACCCGCGGCGCACCGAGGACAAGGACACCTCGGTCACGGACTCCTTCCGTGAGTCGGCGGCCAGCTACGCGAGCAATGTGAAGAGCTCCAAGGACCCGCTGATGAAGCTGGTCACCGACATCGCCGGCGGAGCGGGCGACCTGGGCGGCCGCGTCCGCCGGGGCTTCGGCGGCTTCACGACCACGACCCCGAGGGACGAGGAGCCTCCGACCGACACGCCTCGCGCCGAGGACTGACGGAACCGGACCCACCTGGGGGCACGAGGAACTGGGTGTACCCGCTCACACCTTCGGCAACGCCCCCGCCGCCAACGTCCCGCACACCGCCGTGGCCCGGTCCGTGGCGAACGGATCCGTGCCGGCCGGACCGCCCGTCTTCGCGGTCTGGCCGGCCAGCAGCGGACTCAGCAGATCCGCCGCGTTGCCCCCGCAGGACAGCGGCCCGGCCTGGACGTACGACACGGTGAGCTGGGCCTGGTGCAGGCGCACGTCGTTCTGGTCGAAGCGGAACCGCATCTCGCGCCGCACGGTGAACAGCGACGCCTCGGCCCCGGCACCGGCGCCGACGGGCCGCAGCGCGTACACGAAGGTGTGGTCCGCGGTGATCTCCAGGAACGTCGAGTCGGTCTCGGTGGCCCGCAGGGTCCCCTGCACCCGGATCCTGGGGTCGGCCAGCTCGACACTCTTGGCGTCGAAGCGAACCAGCCATCCGGTGACCGCGTGGCGACCGTCGGCGGCCGGATGGTTCAGGCTCTCGTCGAACTGGAAGTGCTGGTCCGCGGGGAGCAGCACCCGCACGGGACGGGTCTGTCCGCCCGTGAGCACCTCCGGGTAGAGCGCGGAGCGGACGATGTACTCCTTGACGGTGTCCAGCGCGCTCAGCACCTGGGTCTCGGAGTAGTGCGAGGTGTCGCGGGCGGCGGGCATCGTGATCCCCGCGGCCCCGATGCGGAACTGCGCGGCGGGGCTGTGCGCGTACAGCTGCTCGGGGTCGGCCGCTCCGGGCACCTTGCCCTCGGGGGCGAGCGGGACGACGGTCGCCCGGAAGAGGCTCGCTTCGGCGTCCCGGATCGCGGCGGGGCTCTCATAGGGGTGCCGTACGCCCATGTAGATCGCCGTACCGAAGGCCAGGGCAATCAGCAGGACCAGGACGAGCGCCTGCCGGGACAGCCCTCGGTGGACCGGTGGACGGCGGCGGACGGCGGGCGCGTGGTCGGCCAGGCGCTCCTGCGCCGAGAACTCCTGGAGTCGGGCAGCGCGGACGAACGACTCGTCGAAGACGACGGATCGGTACTCGTCCTCGCCACCTCCGGGGCCGCCCTCGGGTGCCCCCTCAGGTGGGTCTCCAGGCCCTCCCATATCTTCAGAGTAGGTCTCCGGGAGCTCAGGTAAACGCTCCGCTGCGCGACAACTTCTGACAGGTTCTCACCAGGACCGTCAGCCGGTGGCCGGTAAGTGTTCAAGGCATCCGCCAAGCGTTCAAGGCATCCGCGGGGTGGCCGAGATGGCCGGCTGGGAGTGGTCGGCGGAGGCCGAGGGGGCCGCCGCGGTGCCGTGCTCCAGACCGGTCGAGGCGGGTGCGGAGGGACCTTGGTCCTGGCTGTCGGAGGACGCCCCCCGGTAGACCGCGGCGAAGGCCAGCGCGACCATGCCGATGCCCATCACGAGGGCCAGCATCCAGGCGACGGGACGGTGCCAGCGGACCTGCTTGCCGTACGTCCCCGGAGCGCCGTAGCGGCCTTCGAGGACATCGGTGTCGTCCAGCTCGTCGAGCTCGGGATCATGGCCGAAACCGCCACGCCCGTCGGAGCCGTACCCGTCCTCGTAGCGCTCGCCTCTGCCGTGGGCGCGGCGGGCCTCGGCCTCGGAGGCCTCGGCTCTCGCCTGCGCGGCGGCCAGGAGGCGTTCCACGGCGGTCGGCTCGTGCACCACGGCCGCTCGTACGAAGTCCTCGTCGAAGACCACGGAGGCGAACTCTTCGTCCGACACCCCGCGGTCATGGTCGTCGTCGGGCTCCCAGCCGTCAGGGAACGGCGTACCCCCCACGTCCTCCGGCACGGTTCCAGAGTAGACCGAGGGGGTCAATTTGGGCAGACGGTACGGAAATTCATAGGGCTCGCTCAGCGGCGCACGTGTCCGTCGCCCGTGACGATGTACTTCGTGCTCGTCAGCTCCGGCAGCCCCATCGGGCCGCGCGCGTGCAGCTTCTGCGTGGAGATGCCGATCTCGGCGCCGAATCCGAACTGGCCGCCGTCGGTGAAGCGGGTGGAGGCGTTCACGGCGACGGTCGTGGAGTCGACCAGCTGGGTGAAGCGGCGGGCGGCCTGCTGGGAGGTGGTCACGATGGCCTCGGTGTGGCCGGAGGTCCACAGCCGGATGTGCTCGACGGCCTTGTCCAGCGAGTCGACGACGGCCGCGGCGATGTCGTAGGAGAGGTACTCGGTCTCCCAGTCCTCCGCCGTGGCCTCGACGACGGTCGCCTCGGAGTCCTTGGCGTACGCCAGCACCCGGTCGTCGGCGTGCACGGTCACGCCGGCCTCCGCGAGGGCGTCCAGGGCGCGGGGCAGGAACTCGGGGGCGATGTCCTGGTGGACGAGGAGCGTCTCGGCGGCGTTGCAGACGCTGGGCCGCTGCGCCTTGGAGTTGATCAGGATGTCGATCGCCATGTCGAGGTCGGCCTGCGCGTCGACGTAGACATGGCAGTTGCCGGTGCCGGTCTCGATGACGGGGACGATCGACTCGGTGACGACGGTCCGGATCAGCGAGGCGCCGCCGCGCGGGATGAGCACGTCGACCAGGCCGCGGGCCCGCATCAGCTCGCGCACGCTCTCGCGGCTCTCGCCGGGCACCAGCTGGACGGCGTCGGCGGGCAGCCCGGCCCCGCCCACGGCGTCGCGCAGCACCCGCACGAGGGCGGTGTTGGACTCGTACGCCGAGGCCGAGCCGCGCAGCAGGACAGCATTGCCGGACTTCAGGCACAGGGCCGCCGCGTCCACGGTCACGTTCGGGCGGGCCTCGTAGATGATCCCGACCACGCCGAGCGGGACCCGGACCTGGCGCAGGTCGATGCCGTTCGGCAGCGTCGACCCCCGCACCACCTCGCCGACCGGGTCGGGCAGGGCGACGACGTCGCGGACGTCCGAGGCGATGGCGCGGACCCGTTCCGGGGTCAGCGTCAGCCGGTCGATGACGGTCTCGCTGGTGCCGGCCTCACGGGCCTTGGCGATGTCCTTGGCGTTGGCCTCGACGATTTCGCTCGTACGGACTTCCAGCGCGTCCGCGATGGCGAGCAGCGCGTCGTCCTTCTCGGCCCGCGGCAGCGGGGCGAGGTCGGCGGCGGCGGCCTTGGCGCGGTAGGCGGCCTGCGTGACCGGGGACATGGAGTCGTACGGCGAAAGCGTGGTCATGAGGGAAGGGTAGTGCGCCCTACGGAGGCGGCCACCGCTCATCCCACACCGCGAGACATCCGTCCACCGGCCGTCAGAACGGGTGAACCCCCACCGGTGTGGCCGGCAGCGGGCCATATCCCTCGGCGATGCGCTGGTGGTAGGTCTCGCGGTCGATGACCTCCAGGCCGACGATCTCCCAGGGCGGCAGCCCCGCGGTCAGCCGGTGCTCGCCCCACAGCCGCAGGGCGACGGCGGCCGCGTCGTGCAGATCGCGGGCCTCCTCCCAGTAGCGGATCTCCGCGTGGTCGTTGGCGTAGCGGCTGGTCAGCAGAAAGGGATGGTCGTGGGCGAGCTGTTCGAGGCCGCGCCGCACCTCCTTCAGCGGCGCCTCCTTCCCGGAGACGCTGAGGGTCACGTGCCACAGGCGGGGCAGGTCCCGCGGCTCCTCGTACCGGTCGCCGGCCGCGACGCTCGTCAGGGCGCGCTCCTCACCGGCCGCACGCGACGAGGCCTCGGCGGCACCGCTGCGGGACCGGTCCCCAGGGCGCACTCGTCTCACGACGGCCTCCTTCACTCAGTGACCGACCCGGTGGTCGTGCGGAATGTGTCCCTGAGACAAAGTTGAGCAGGCCGCAAGGGTTCGCGTGGCGCTTTTGCGGAACGTCCACCTGAGGGCGACTCCTCGGACAGGACGTTCACCCCGTTTTCGGCTACGACGGGGCCTCCACGGCACCTTCGCCGTACTCCTGTCGCGGTCAGGGCTGGAGGATCACCAGGTCGTCCCGGTGCACGACCTCGCGCTCGTACGCCGGACCCAGCTCGCGCGCCAGCTCCCGCGTCGAACGCCCGATCAGCTGGGGGATCTCCTTGGCGTCGAAGCTGACGAGCCCGCGGGCCACCGCGCGCCCCTCGCCGTCGCGCAGTTCCACGGGGTCGCCGGCGTTGAACTCGCCCTCGACGGCGGCGATCCCGGCCGGCAGCAGCGACTTGCGGCGCTGGACGACCGCCCGGACCGCCCCGTCGTCCAGGGTCAGCGAGCCCTGCGGGGTGGAGGCGTGCTGGAGCCACAGCAGCCGGTCGGCGGAGCGCTTGCCGGTGGGGTGGAAGTAGGTGCCGGTGTCGCCGCCGGACAGCGCGTCGGCCGCGTGGACCGCGCTGGTCAGCACCACGGGGATGCCGGCCGCGGCGGCGATCCGGGCGGCCTCGACCTTGGTGACCATGCCGCCGGTGCCGACGCCGGCCTTGCCGGTGCTGCCGATGTCGACGCCGGCCAGGTCCGCGGGTCCCCGCACCTGAGCTATCCGCGAGGTGCCGGGCTTGCTGGGGTCGCCGTCGTACACCCCGTCCACGTCGGACAGGAGCACCAGCAGGTCGGCCCGGACCAGATGGGCGACCAGCGCGGCGAGACGGTCGTTGTCGCCGAAGCGGATCTCGTCGGTGGCGACGGTGTCGTTCTCGTTGACGACGGGGAACGCGCCCATCGCCAGGAGCTTGTCGAGGGTGGTGGAGGCGTTGCGGTGGTGGGAGCGGCGGCTCATGTCGTCGCTGGTGAGCAGGACCTGGCCGACGCGGACGCCGTAACGGGCGAAGGAGGCGGTGTAGCGGGCGACGAGCAGTCCCTGGCCGACGCTGGCGGCGGCCTGCTGGCGGGCGAGGTCCTTGGGGCGGCGGCGCAGTCCCAGCGGGGCGAGTCCGGCCGCGATGGCGCCGGAGGAGACGAGGACGACCTCCCGCTCTCCCCCGCTGCGGCTCTTGGCGAGGACATCGACGAGCGCGTCGACCCGGTCGGCGTCCAGGCCGCCCGACGCGGTGGTCAGCGACGAGGAACCCACCTTGACGACGATCCTGCGGGCCCCGCTCACGGCCGGCCTCACGCTTGCCACCTGCACTGTCCCCACTTCCTCGCGCGTGGCAGCAATCTACGCGAAGGGGCCCGCGCGAGACGTATCGGTCCAGCCCCCGGACACATCAGGAGGTAACCGCTTGCTCACCCTTCGCATACGGCAAAAAGGTTGTAGGGGTTGCTTATAGAAATCAAAGACGATCCAAATTTATTCTGAAGTTTGTGCCACCTAAAGTTCACCGCGTGAAGCGCATCCTGATCCGGTCCGGCAAGAGCCCGTTCGACGTCGTATCCGTGGAGGAGTCCCTTCAGCGGGACCTCATCGCCACCAACTCGGGCAACTTGATCTTCAGCGACGCCACCCACAAGCTGCTGGAGACACCGGACACCGAGGTGGTCTCGAACGGCATCAAGTCCCTGGTGTCCGAGGCGGCCCGGATCAACCGGGAGTACGACGCGTTCGTCGTACCGCTGGCGAACGCCTTCCGCCCGTCCTTCGAGCCGCAGCTCAAGCGGCTGACGCGGCTCATCCAGCGGCTGAAGATCCCGGTCGTGGTGGCCGGCGTCGGCGCGCAGACCGGGCTGGACTACGACCCGGCGCGGCTGAAGCCCATCGAGCCGTCCGTGCGCGAGTTCGTCTCGGCGGTGCTCGACCGCAGCGCCTCCATCGGGGTGCGCGGCGAGTTCACCGAGCAGTACCTCAAGGACATGGGGTTCCGGGACGTCGAGACCGTCGGCTGCCCCTCGCTGTTCATGTACGGCAAGGAACTCGACGTACAGAAGCGGTCGCCGGAGCTGACCGCCGAGTCCCGGATCGCGGTCAACGGGTCGCACAACGCGGTCCAGAAGCAGGGCCTGGGCAAGGTCATCGAGCGGAACCACGCCCGCTATCCGCACCTGCGCTTCATCGGCCAGAACCTCTCCGACGCGCGGCAGCTGCACTGGCGGGACCTGTCGGACCCGAACGCCAAGGTGACGGCGATACCGACGCACCCCGACCACCCGATGTACGGGGAGGACAAGGTCCGCGTCTACGTCGACCCGGTCACCTGGATCGACGACCTGCGCGACTTCGACTACTCCTTCGGCTCCCGCATCCACGGCAACATCGCGGCGCTGCTCGCGGGCACGCCCGCCACCGTGCTCGTCGGTGACTCCCGGACCCTGGAGCTGTGCCGCTACTTCGAGATCCCGCACGTCAGGATCGACCGGCTGCCCGCGGACCTGGACCCGGCGCGGCTGTACGAGGAGGCGGACTTCGGCGGGCTGGTGAGCGGTCACCACGAGCGCTTCGAGCGGTTCACGGCGTTCCTCGACCGCAACGGCCTGCGGAACACCTTCACGCACGGCGACGGCGGCGCGGCCTTCGAGAAGCGCATGAGCAAGCTGTCCTTCCCCGCGGGGGTGCGCCCCTGGCTGGAGGCGGACCTCTCCTCGCTGGCCGCGCGGATGGCGTTCATGCAGCGCCACATCACCGAACTGACGCTGGACAACGAGCGGTTGAAGCGGGACCTGGCCCGGGCCAAGTCCGGTTCCAGGGGCGCGAAGACGGTCGCGGGCGTTCCGGCGCCGTCGGTCTACCGCCGTGCGCGCCGCGTGGTGGGCGCACCCATCCGCCGGGCCCTCCAGTCGGGCCGCCAGTAGCGCGGCAGGCAGGCCGGGCACCAACTACCACTCCACGGTCGTCGCAAGGCGTCCGGACACGCGCGTGTCGTCCAGAGGTCGGCGGGCGTTAACCCGGGCGCACCTCCTGCGACGACCTTGGAGTGACGCAGTGCCCCCTTCCCTCCCCCGCCGGCGCTCCACCAAGAGGCCGAAGAGACCGAAAAGGCAGAAGAGACTCCGTCTCGGACGCTCCCTGAAACGTCTCTTCAGGCGCCCCCGCAGGCCCCTCCCCCTGCGCCGCAGGGCGGCCCAGGTCCTCGTCACGGCCCTGCTCGCCGCCGCCTTCACCGCACAGGCCGTCGCGGCGCTCCTGCCCGACATCCCGCTGCTGCTCGTCGCGACGGCCGCCTCGGTGGCCGGGGAGGGCGTGCTGTACCGGTGGCAGCGGCCCATGATGTCGGTGTTCGCCAAGTCGCACGCGGACATCACCGTGCGGCACATGCTGCGGGACCTGCTGCTGGTGGCGGGGCTGCTGCGGGTGGGCGAGCAGGAGCGGGAGTCGGTGTACGCCCCGCTCATCGCCGGTGTGCTGGTCTTCTACGCTCTGCACTTCGCGATCCAGGCGGTCTCCGTCCTGGTCCGCCGCACCCGCACCCTGCCGGTGGTGACCCGCAACATCGACGCCTCCGCGCTGCGCCTGTCGACCGCGCCGCCCGCCCTGCTGCTGCGCCGCCCCGGGCACCGTCTGCTGCTGTTCGGGCTGCCGGCCACCGCCGGTCTCGCGGCCACGGCGGCGACGGACGTCCCCGCGGCCGCCGCGGCCGGGGTCGCGCTGTCGCTCCTGCTCGCCCTGCTGGGCCTGGGCGAGCTGCTGCTGCGGCTGCTGCCGGGCCGCCGTCCCGCGGGCGAGCAGGAGGTGCTCGACTGGTTCGACGCGTGGCTGGCCGACTACCGGCCGACGGTGGGCCTGTACTTCTCCGGCGGCGCGTCCTCGGCGTACCAGGCGAACATGTGGCTGGAGTCGCTGGCCAAGCTCGACGCCCGGCCGGTGGTCGTGCTGCGTGAGCGCTTCATGGTGCAGAAGATCGCGGCGACCGACATCCCCGTCGTCTGCCTGCCCAAGGTCACCACCCTGATGCGCCTTGAGCAGTCCACGCTCCAGGTCCTCATCCACCCCTCCAACTCCGGCAAGACCTCCCAGGTCCTGCGCATCCCGACGCTCAGGCACACGTTCGTCAACCACGGCGAGAGCGACAAGCTGTCCTCGTGCAACCCGTACGCGAAGGCGTACGACGAGGTGTGGGTGGCCGGTCCCGCGGCGCGCGAACGGTACGCGCTGGCCGAGGTCGGCGTGGACGACCGGGACGTGGTGGAGACCGGACGGCCCCAGCTGGACGCCGTACGGCCGTACGCGGGGCCTCCCGCCGGCTCGTTCATGACCGTCCTGTACGCGCCGACCTGGGAGGGCTGGGACGGCAACCCGGGCAACACCTCGGTGATCGCGGCCGGCGAGAACCTCGTACGGGCGCTGCTCGCGGACGACGGCGTCCGGCTGCTCTACAAGCCGCATCCGCTGACCGGCTCGGTCGATCCGCGGGCCGGGGCGGCCGATCAGCGCATCCGGGAGCTGATCCGGAGCGCCAACCGGCGGCGGACCGGTCCGCGGCCCGCCGCCGGTGAGGAACTCGCGTCGCGAACGGCGGAGTTGGACCGGCTCACCACGGCCGACTTCCGCACCGGCGCCGACCAGGTCGAGCGGATGCTGCTCCAGTCGGTGCCGCAGAAGGGACGGGCGAAGGCGGTGGAGCGGGCCACGACCGCCTGGGAGGAGGCCTACTGGGCCTCGCTGCCGCAGTGGGAGCACCAGGTCGTCACGGACTCCCGGCCCACGCTGTACGCCTGCTTCAACCGGGCCGACCTGCTCATCAGCGATGTGTCGAGCGTGGTCAGCGACTTCCTGGCGAGCGGGAAGCCCTATGCGGTGGCCAACACCAGCGGGCTGTCCGAGGAGGTGTTCCGCGAGAGCTTCCCGACGGTCCGGGCCGCCACCGTGCTGACGCCGGACGCGGACGGGGTGGCGGAGCTGCTGGACGCCGTGCGCAAGCCCGAGAAGGACGAACTGGTCGAGGAGCGGGCCGAGTTGAAGCGCCATCTGCTGGGTCCGGCGGAACCGGTCTCGCAGGTGCGCTTCAACGCCGCCGTACAGGCGCTGTGCACGGAGGCGCGGGAGCACCGCGCGCGGATGCGGGAGCGGCTGGCGGCGGAGATCCCCGGCCAGCGGCAGACGGAGGAGCAGCCCGCCGCCGCGGCGGCGGCGGAACCGTCCGTCACGCCACCGCAGCAGGCCTGACGTCCCGGGCCGGCAGGATCCGGCGGGCCTTGCGCAGTGCCCGTCGGACGAGGGAGTCGAGCCCGCCCTCGCGGTACCCCGGGAACATTCGGGCCTCGCGCGGTTCGGCGAGGTAGACGGAGTCGGGGATGCCGACGGCGGTGTCGCGGAAGTGGGGGTAGGCGAGGTACACGCGGCGGCCGCGCTTCTCCAGCAGCGCGGCGGCCTGCTTCTTGGCCCGCAGGAACTCCAGGACCTCCACGAGGAGTTCGGGCCGCTCCTCGGCCACCAGATGGAGACGCAGTCGCTCGTCGACCCTGAGTCGGTGGGCGACCTCGTCGGTCCAGTAGGCGTCCATCAGGGGCTTGGCCAGCTCCCGCTTGTGCCGTCGGACCTCCTCGCTGTCCCGCAGGTATTTCGGGCCGAACTGCGGGAGCAGCGTGACGAGGAAGGGGCGGAGCATGAGCATGTCGCGCCGCGGGCCCGCCGGGACCATCTCCGCGATCAGGTTCATCAGGGCGCGCGCGGAGTCGAAGCGCAGGGTGTAGCTCCCGCTCTTCGTCACGTGCTTGCCGTCCTCGCGGCCCACCAGGTAGTAGCAGGTGTAGTCGTCGATCAGCGAGACGCCGTCGGCCCGCAGATAGGCCTCCATGGTGAACAGGGCGTCCTCGCCGGTCCACAACGACTCGTCGAACCGCATGCCGTGACGGTCCAGCAGGTCGCGGCGGAACAGCTTCTGCGCGCTCAGCGTGAACTTGATGTTGGACGACCAGATGTCGGTGCGCTCCAGCGTCCGCCCCCACATCGACTGCGGCGGCTTGCGGTTGATGCCCTCGACGTGGCCGAGGACGACGTCGGTGCCGTTGCGGTCGGCCATCGCGACCATCCGCTCAAGGGCCTCGGGGCCGAGCCGGTCGTCGGCGTCCAGGAAGAACACGTACCGTCCGGCGGCCTTGCCCAGTCCGACGTTGCGCGGGCCGCTGGGGCCGCCGGAGTTGTCCTGGCGGATCACGGTGACCGGCATGTCGGCGCGGTCCGCGAACTCCTCCAAGCACGCGCCGGTGCCGTCGGTGGAGCCGTCGTCGACCGCGATGACCTCGATGCGCGCGTGGTCGATGGTCTGGGCCTCGACGGACGCGAGGCACTCGACCAGGTACGGCATCGCGTCGTACGCCCCGATGATCACGGTCACATCAGGCTGCGGCACGGTCACATTTCCCCCAGATCATGAGGAACCCTTGGTCATTGGGCATTCCCCCTGTATTGGCTTATTCGCAACTTAGTAGACGGACGAGGACGGGAAGCGGTTGCCCGTTCATAGCTTTTTTGTGGCGCAGGTCACGATCGCTGGGAACGTGTTCCTCATGACGTACGTAAAAGGGCCCTGTTTTCGAGGATCAGTCCTCGAAAACAGGGCCCTTTTTGACGGCGAGTTGGTCAGGCCTTGGTCGTGGCCTCCGCGGCTCCGGCCGCCGCCCGTGACTCCTGGCCGACATTGCGGGTCTCGGCCTTGGCGGCGAGGTTGCCGACCGCGGTGTTGAACTGCTCGATGGACGTCGGCTCGTCCGGGCCCAGCAGATACTGCTTGAGCTCCTTGCGGTCCTCCGCCAGCGGGTCGCCCGCGGGGTCGCGGACCGCGTCGAGCAGACCGCCGAGTTCGGCCGCGCTGTTGGACAGGATCGTGGCGGCGCGCACCGCGGTGTTCTGCCGCTTGAACTCCTCCACACCCAGCTCGGCGGAGTCCGTCACCGCGTACGGCTTGCCGCTCGCGATGAAGTCGGAGACCACGCTGGAGATGTCGGAGACCATCGCGTCGGAGACGTTGAAGCAGTCGTACAGCCGCGGCTCGGCGCCGGTGATGACCCGGTGCTCGAAGGTGCCGACGGAGCGCCAGTAGGCGTCGTTCCACTCGGCGCGCAGCCGGGCGATCTCCTCGTGCCTGGCCACGTCGACCACACCGTCACGCGTGGCCTCGGCCTCGTCGCCCTTGTCGCCGCCGCGGCCGGACAGCTCGGCGATCCGTGCCTCGATCCGGACGAGATCGGCCTTGGCCCGCGTCCGGTCGGCCGCGTCGGCCGTGAAGCGGGCGTCGCCGGCCCGCTCGGCGCCGGCCTTCTCCACCAGGGCGGTGATCCGCGCGTGCGCGGCCCCCGCCTCCTTGCTGACGGTGCCGGTGAAGGGGTGCGGCTTGTACAGGACCCGGACCGGCGGGTCGGCCTTCACCAGCTTCTTCACGATGTTCTCGCCGGCCAGCACGATCGAGGTGTTGCCCGGGTCGCCGTCCCAGCCCTCCCAGGTGGGCGCGTAGAGCACGGTGGGGATACGGCCCTCGGGCACACCGTTCCAGGTCTGGATGGGCGCCAGCTGCGGGCGGCCGACCTCGGCGATGTCGTCGTCGCGGACGCCGACGTCGGCGATGGCGTAGCGGTCGCGGCCGGCCCGGCCGGCGGTCCACACCTCGTCGTACACCTTGCTGAACGGGTTGACGCTGGCGAGCTTGTCGCTGTCGCCGTGGCCGATGAAGACGTGCTTCATGGTCGGGACGCGCAGCAGGTGGATGTTCTTGCCGACGTTCGCCGCGTACAGCGCGACGCGCACGTTGGTCAGGTCCATGTTCATCAGGTGCACCCCTCCGGGCACGCAGACGACGGGGACCGTGGTGGGGGCCAGGTTGTTCAGTATGGCCCGCTCACGCAGGATGATCAGCGGCTTGGAGTCCAGCTGCTCCATGGTCTCCAGCCACATGTTGACCTGGTACGCCGAGTCCTTGGAGCCGGAGAAGTACAGCACCGTCTCCGGCCGGTAGCCGGCCAGCCATTCGTCGACGGCGGCCAGCACGGTCTCCGCGTTCGGCGGGATCTTGCTGCCGCGGACGTAGGGCATGAGCGCGACGACGTACAGGGTGCCCAGCGCTATCGTCACGCCGATACCGACGAACGCCGCGAGGGTCTCGTCCATGGCCGCGGAGACCAGCACGCCGATCACGGCGGCGAGGTCCAGGTGCAGCATCTTCTCGGCGGAGCGGTTGAGCAGGGGGCGCGGCGGGGCGTCCGGGATGCGGATGCGGGACTTCAGGTCGACGTTGCGGGTGGCGACCGGCATCCGGCGGCGGTTGCGGATCAGGGTGACCAGCGCGCCGTGCGGGGCCTGGAGGCCGTAGAAGGCGATGAAGCACGCGACGGCGCCGTAGAAGACCAGGCCGTCCGCGAGGTCGAGCCGGGCCAGCAGCAGGATCAGGAGCAGCTGCCGGATCAGGAAGCGGATCGACAGACCCGCGCGCACCTTGCTCAGGCGGTTGATCAGATAGCTGCCCTGGCGGTGCAGATAGTGGTCCGCCAGGTACGTCACCGCGGCGGCGGCCGTGAAGGCGGGAACGCTCGGGACGAGCGCGGCCAGCATGAGCGCCGGGAAGCCCAGGATCATGAGGGCCGCCGCGGCCAGCTCGGCCGCGCTGCCCACCCGGGCGACGCGAATGGCTCTGGTTATCACAGAGGAACCTGCTCTTGGAGGGGGAGTGCCGGTGTGGTTCTGAGGTACAGCGAAAAGGTGAGAAATTCGCGGGAGGTACTGATTCAGGCCCCTGCGAATGCTCCGATAACGGGCAGCCACAGAGGCCTGAATAGCAGATGTCTAATTGCGTTTGATTATGCCACGCCGTCCTGACGGTCCAGGACACTGGCAAGTGCCTGCTCGAACCCGGAGGCCTTGCCCGCGGCGGCGGTGGGGTCCTGCTGGCGCACGTCGATGACATGGCCGGTGAGCTCGGACAGCAGCACGTCGAGCGAGGTGCGGGCGACGGCCTCGGAGGAGAGCAGGGTGCCCGAGGGCTCCTGACCGAAGGCCTTGGTGCGCATCGGGGTCGCGGTGCGCTCCGGGTTGATGCAGTTGACGCGGACACCGTCGCCGGCCCACTCGTCGGACAGGGCCTGGGTGAGGTTCACCATCGCGGCCTTGGTCGAGGAGTAGAGGCTGTACTCGGCGCGGCCGCGGGTGTAGCTGCTGGAGGTGTAGAGCAGCAGCTGGCCCTTGGTCTCCGCCAGGTACTTGTAGCTGGAACGTGCGATCTGCACCGGGGCGAGGTAGTTGACCTTCAGCGCTTCCTCGATGGTCGCGTTGTCGGTCTCGGCCAGCTTGCCGATGCGCAGTACTCCGGCGGTGTTGACGACGTAGTCGATGCGCCCGGTCTCGGCGTACGCCTTGGACAGCGCGTCGTCGACCTCCTCGGGGTTCTCGACGTGCGTGCCGGTGGTGGAGCGGCCCAGCGCGTACACCTTCGAGCCGTAGGACTCGGCGAGTTCGGCGATGTCCTTGCCGATGCCGTACGAACCGCCGAAGACGACCACGGTCTTGCCGGTCAGCAGCTCGCGGTAGGCAGCCTCGTCGACCTGCTCGGGCGCGGCGGTGGAGGCCAGCTGGAAGAGCTTGTCGGCGATGAAGACGTCGACGGGCTGGGTGACCTTCATGTTGTACTCGTCGCCCGCGACGACGTGGATCGGCACGTCCGGCAGGTACTTGAGCACGACCGAGCAGTCGTCCGTGGCCTGGAAGTTGGGGTCACCGGCGGCGACCTCGTAGGCCCGCCGGATCGTGGACAGCTTGAAGGCCTGCGGGGTCTGGCCGCGGCGCAGCCGGGAGCGGTCCGGGATCTCGGTGATGAACTCGCCGTCCTCACCGTGCGTACGCGTCACGATGATGGTGTCCGCGGACGGGATGGCGACGTCGACGGCCTGGTAGCGCTCCAGGGCGACCACGCAGTCGTCGATGACGCGCTGCGAGAGCAGGGGGCGGACGGCGTCGTGGAACAGGACGTTGCGGTCCTCCCCCTCGGCCAGGCCCTCGCCGAGCGCCTCGATGGCGCGCTCGGTGGTCTCGTTCCGCGTCGAGCCGCCCTCGATGACCTTCTTGACCTTGGTGAAGCCGGCCTTGGCCACGATCTTCTCTATGTCCGGCACATAGCCCGGCGCCATCAGGACGATGATGTCGTCGATCGAGTCGGCGTTCTCGAAGGTGGTCAGGGTGTGCTCGATGACTGCCTTGCCGGCGATCTTCAGCAGCTGCTTGGGGATCGAAAGACCCACGCGCTGACCGGTACCGCCGGCCAGGATCACTGCGGTGGTACGGGGCTTGGCGATGTGCTGGGACACAGATGACCTACCTCGGGGCGACAGGGAACTCGGAAATGGTCCCACTTGGGGTTACCGCAGTGCAAGGTGAGCGCCCTCCGCCGCATATGTGCGCGCCATCTGTCATTCACCTTGTACTCCTGGTGACCGCGGGAGTCCTGAATCGGACACCCGTGGAATTGCTGTGAGTAAGCGCACAAGCGGTCAGTGCCCGCGCAGCTTCTTCAGACAGCGATGCCCCAGCACCCTCATGAGTTCCCTGGACGACGTCTGGTGCACCGTGCGCGACTTGGCCGGGGCGGTGTGCCGGACCGGTGCCGCGGCCGCGGCGGCGAGCGCGCCGTACAGCGCCTGGGCCGCCACCTCGGGCGCGACGCGCGGTTCGGCGGGCGCCTCCCACACGGGCGGCGGCGGTACGGCGGACAGCAGCGCCGGGTCGCCCAGCACCCGCACGCCCATCGTGGCGATCCGTCCGACCATCTCGGCGCCGAGCTCCGCGGCCGCCTCGACGGCCCAGCCCGGGGTGCTGATCTTCACGTCCTCGGGCGAGGGGCTGCACGCGTTCTTCATATGCATGACCGCGCCGTTGCGGACGAGCTTGGAATACAACTCGTCGGGCAGCCCATTGCCGCGGAATTCCTTATTAAGATTCCGCAGCATTTCGGTCTCGGCGAGGGTGAGCGAACGGTTCGCGGTGTCCGGGACCGGCTGGAGGAGATTCTCGGGCAGTCCGAGGAGCCGCTCGAAGGTGCGCATCAGTCCGCCCCGGTCCCGGTCGTCGACCACGACGACGGTGATCCGCTGCGGGCCGACCGCCCGGACCCAGCGCTCGACCAGCCGGTCGTGCCGGTGGCGGCGCCAGAAGCTGGGGTTGGGCTTCTCGTACGGCGCCTTCCGCAGCATGTGCGTGAGCCAGTCCTCGTAGCCCATGCGCAGACCGTTCTGCACGTACTGCTGCCACTGCGAGGGCATGATCTTCGCCAGTGGGCGCAGGGTGATCAGGACATGGACCCGGTCGCCGCCGAGCTGCTCGACGATCCGCGCGATGGTCGCGTCGTCCTCGGCGTCGGCGAAGAACTCGCTGCTGACCACCGAGGTCCGCTTCCCGGAGGCCTGCACCTGGGCCAGGAGGCGTGTCCAGTGCTGGTCGGTGGGCACGGTGTCGCCCATCATCGCGGGCCTGGCGCACGCGGCGAGGGCGGCCTCCATGGGGTGCCGGGTGGTGGCCGGCCAGTCGACCCCGTACGCGCCGAGCCGGTCCTTGACGGCGAACATCGCGCCCTGGATCGAGGTCGTCCCGGTTTTGTGGGGGCCGATGTGCAGCAGGCGGGTGCCCGCGGGCAGCGGGGTGATCACGCCGCCGTTCGCCGGGGGTTCATGTCTCGTACAGTCCGTCTCCATGGTTAAGGGACGGTAAGAGGGGTTCCTGAGACTGCGCTGAGAGAGACCTGGGACACAGATGAGTCCCAGGCTCCCGTCACACGCAGTTCACGCTCAGACGAGTTCGACCCCGGGCCGGTCCGACTCCACCCGCAGCGTGGCCAGCGTGCTCGCCGTGGCCGTCGGCTGCCGGACCGTGTCGACGGTCCTGACCCGGGCGTCGATGCCGTGCCGGTCGACGTCGAACAGGTGGTAGCCGCGGTGGGCGTCGAGCAGCTTCCAGTGCGGGTTGTCCGCCATCAGCGGGTCCCACTGCCGGTGGAAGGCGTCCTGGTCCTGGTCGCCGTTGCTGGAGATGGACGTCCCCACGAACTCGGCGCCGACGACGTCGGAGTCCGGGTCGGCGAAGTCCTCCTTGAGGTCGCTGATCATCGTCAGATGGCGGTCGCCGGTGAACACCACGGGGTTGCGGACGTCCTCGAACTCCCGCATGAGCTGGTTGCGTTCGGCCTGGTAGCCGTCCCAGGCGTCGTAGTACCAGAGCTTGCCCTCGCCGACCTTCAGATCGGTCTCGGCCATCATGATCTGCGAGGCGATGAGGTTCCAGCGGGCCGGGGAGTCGCGCAGCCCGTCCAGGAGCCACTCCTTCTGCCCGGCGCCGAGCATGGTGAGCGAGGGGTCCTGGGCGCCCTCCTGGCTGGTCGCCTGGTCGCTGCGGAACTGCCGGGTGTCGAGCACGTTGAGCCGGGCGAGGCGGCCGAACTCCAGTCGGCGGTACATCTGGATGTGCGGGCCGTCGGGGACCGAGGTCGCGCGGACCGGCATGTGCTCGTAGTACGCCTGGTAGGCCGCGGTGAGCCGGGCCACGAAGGCGTCGTGCGGCTGCTTGGCGGGGTCCTGCGGGATCTCGCCGGCGAAGTCGTTGTCGACCTCGTGGTCGTCGAAGGTGACGATCCAGGGGGCGCCGGCGTGCATCGCGGCGAGGTCCGGGTCGCTGCGGTACTGGGCGTACCGGTTGCGGTACTGGACCAGGGTGTACGGCTCCCCCGTGCCCTCGTGCCGGCGCACACCCGTCGAGGCGGGCGAGGACTCGTAGATGTAGTCGCCGACGAAGAGCACGAAGTCGGGGTCCTGGGCGAGCATGTCGGCGTACGGCGTGAAATAGCCGTGCTGGTAGTTCTGGCAGGACGCGAGCGCGAAGCGCAGGCTGCCGCCCTTGCTGTGCGGGTGGGGGGCGGTGCGGGTGCGGCCGGTGGGCGAGATCTGGCCGCTCGTGCGGAAGCGGTACCAGTAGGTGCGGCCCGGGCGCAGATGCCGTACATCCACGTGAACGCTGTGCCCGTACTCGGGCCGCGCCTGGGCCACGCCCCGGCGTACGGGCTTTCTGAAGCGTTCGTCCTCCGCGAGCTCCCACTCCACCGGCACGACCTCGTCGGGCATACCGCCGCCGTTGAGCGGGTCGGGGGCCAGCCGGGTCCACAGGACGATGCCGTCGGGCAGCGGGTCGCCGGAGGTGACACCGAGGCTGAACACGCCGTCGGGCAGCGTCGTTCCGGCCGCTCGGGCGGTGGTCGGCAGCCACAGCTGGGCGGAGGCGGCGGCGCCGAGCACGGCGGCCCCGGCGGTCAGAAAGCGGCGTCGGTCGGGCGATGTTGCTCCGGTCATCAACGAACTCCCTTGCCTCACTGGGCTCTTGGACACGGGGAAGCACATGCCCGCGGTCGGTCGGCCCGCTGAACCCCGGGCTTCGGGTGCATGACAAATGAGCAGACAACAGAAGACCCGTTGCGGCGCAGGAACCCCCCGTTGCCGCAACGGGCCTGACAGATGATCAGTATGCGAAACCGGAGGCGAATTTCGCGTTCTTGCCGTTGGTGCCGAGCAGGGTCGTGCCGAACGCCGTCGTCCCGTTCGGTGCCACGACGGTCGCCGCCCCGGAGCGGAACGTCCACACGAACCCGGAGGCGGAGTTCTCCCCCGGTGCCCCGACGGCGAGGTCGGCCCGTCCGTCGGCGTTCGCGTCACCGAGGTGGACGGCCGCGCCGAAGGTGTCGCCGGACTCCGCGGTCCCGGGCACGTTGCCCGTGCTCTGGCTGACCGCCTGGGCGCCGGCCCCGGTGAGCCCGGCGGCACCGCCGCGCAGGACGACCACCGAACCGGCGTTGCCCGCGCTGCCCAGGTCCTCGCCGGGCAGCCCGGTCACCACGTCCGGATACCCGTCGCCGTCGACGTCACCGATCTGCACGTCGGTCCCGAAGCGGTCGCCCTTCTCGGCGGTGCCGGGCACCCCCGCGCTGTCCTGGTTGAGGAAGACGCCGGCGACCCCGTCGGGCCCGTTCGCCGTGCCCGGGATCCAGCCGACCCGGCCGCCCTTGGCGGGGTAGGCGTCGTGGTCGCTGTCGTACCCGTCGACGGCACGGCCCACGACGATGTCGTCGTAGCCGTCCTGGTTCACGTCCCCGACGTCGAGGTTCTCGCCGCCCTGGAGGCCGGCGCCGTCGATGTCGTAGACGAGGGTGAAGTACGGGGAGACACCGTCGCGTGTGCCGTACCAGTACGCGATCCGGCGCGAGTCCCACTCCTCCTGGTCGTTCGCGGCGGCGACGACGTCCGTGATGCCGTCGCCGTTGACGTCCCCTGCGGCCAGGTCGAGGATCCGGCTGTTGTAGCGGTCCGTCACCACCTGCTCGCCCTCGTGCGAACCGTCCTTCGCGAACGGGCCCTTGAGGACCCGCAGGTTCTTCTCGTTCTGGACGGTCACCACGTCGGTCGCCCCGTCGGCGTCGACGTCGGCGGCGGTGAGCCGGCCCTGGGTGCCCAGCCGGTCGTTCGCGCTCTTGCCGGTGGCCAGGGACGCGGCGCCGGACAGCCCGTTCTTCCCGCCCCAGACGACCTGCACATAGCCGGAGTCGGTGCCCCCGGAGGCCGTGTCCTCGCCGCCGACCCCGACGACCAGGTCCGCGTACCCGTCCCGGTTCAGGTCGGCCGTGGTGAGCGCGCTGCCGAACCGGTCGCCCTTCTCGACACTGCCCGGCACCCCGGCGGTGCTCTGGCTGAACACCTTCCGCCCGGTGGTGGTCAGCCCGTGCGCCGTGCCGTACAGCACGGCGACATACCCGGCCTGCGCCTTGCCGCCGACGCTCCCCGAAGGCGCCGCGACCGCGAGGTCGGCATAGCCGTCCCCGTTGAAGTCGTCCTGGAGCCGCGCGGCGGTCGCCGCGCTGTCCGCGGCCGCCGGGGCCGCCCCCGTGACGGCCAGCACCACGGCGACCGCCGCCCCCCAGGCCTGTCTGCGTCTGCCACTCATCGCACCGCTCATTGCACCCTCCCCTGTCCATTCCGTACGGCGAACCCGTCGCCGTCGGTCCCTCCGCGGAGCCCGTGCGACGGGCCCCGCACTGTCGATCCGTACGAGGCTCAGTGCGGGAAGTCCGCACCCAGCCGGGCGGAGTCCGGATTCATGCCGAAGGCCTTGGCGCCGAAGGAGCGGGACCCCGTGGTGGTGACCCCGGCGGCGGTGGAACGGAAGGCCCACACCGAGCCGGCGTCGGCGTTCTCGCCGGGGGCACCGACGACCAGGTCGGCACGGTGGTCGGCGTCGGTGTCCAGCAGGGTGACGGCCTCGCCGAAGCGGTCCCGGCGCTCGGCGGTGCCGGGGACACCGGCCGTGTTCTGGCTGAACACCTTCGAACCGGCGCCGGTGGGGCCCGCCGCCCCACCCGGGATCACGGCGACCGTGCCCGCGTCCTGCGCTCCGGAGAAGTCCTCCAGCGGGTTGCCCGCCACGATGTCGGCGTATCCGTCGCCGTCGACGTCCCCGACCTCGACGGACGCGCCGAAGAGGTCTCCCGGCTCGCCGGCGCCCGGCACTCCGGGGGTGTCCTGGTGGAGCATGCGCGGGTCCCCGGACTTCGGGCCCTGCGCGGTGCCCAGGACGACACCGACCCGTGAGCCGTACTGGCTGGGGTCGTTCGGCTCCTCGTTGCCGTTGGCCGGGTAGGGCCTGCCGAAGACGATGTCGTCGCGGCCGTCGCCGTTCACGTCACCGAGCTCGATGTCGCTGCCGCCCTCGATCTTCGCGCCCCGCGCGTTCCGCAGCGCGGTGAGCGGGGTGAGGCCGTCGCGGGTGCCGTGCAGGTAGTTGAGGTGGTGGCTGGAGCTCTGGTCGCCGGGTTCCCAGTCGGCGGGCATGGTCAGCGAGAGGAGGTCGGTGATGCCGTCGCCGTCGACGTCCCCGGCCGCCATGTCGAGCACCGAGTCGTCGTGGTCGTAGACGGGGACCTCCTGGGTCCGGGCGGGCACGCCGTCCCGGGTGAAGGGGCCGAACCGCACGCCGCCGGGCATGGCCAGGTCGGTGTGGCCGTCGCCGTCGAAGTCACCGGGGAGGCTGGAGCCCGCGAGGAGCCGGCCCGGCTGGAGCAGCGTGCCTCCAGACAGGCCCGTGGCCGAACCCCACAGCACGGTCTGGCTGTGGACCTGTGCCACGCCGCCCGACGTCCAGTGCTCCCCGGTCGCGGGGGCCACCAGGTCGGTGTAGCCGTCGCCGTCCAGGTCGACGGGGATGACATGGTCACCGAAACGGTCGTCCGCCTCAGGCGATCCGGGGACACCGGGCGAGGCCTGCGAGTAGACCTTCCGGGTCGCGAGGTCCAGACCCTTCGCCGAGCCGAGAACGACGGCGAAGTAGCCCGCCGCCTTCTTGCCGCCGACCGTGGCGTACGGCACCCCGACGGCGAGATCCTCGTACCCGTCCCCGTTGAAGTCCTGCCGTGCCTCAGCCTTCGGCTGCGCCTGCGCGACGGGCAGCGCACCGCACGTGGCGGCGATCAGGGCGATCGCCACCACGAGGGCACGCCGGGTTCCGTGCGAGGCGGACGGGGCGGACCGGACGAACACAGTCACCTGAACTCCGGCTGTCGTAAGGGCAGTTGACCGCGGAGAGGCTCAAGATCCTCATCCACGCTGCCCAGTACGACTCACCGGAACGACGCTTGGTTGCCCTGTCGTACGCCCGAGGTTCACACAGAGTCAATCAGCGAGGTCACTGCTCGAACGGCTCGAAGTCGTCGAACTCCCGCGCCGCCTCGTCCCGTTCGGCCTCCTTGTCGCGGCGCCGCTGGGCCGCGGGGCGCGGAGCCTCGAAGCGGTGGTCCTCACCACGGCGGCCGAGCATCTCGGCACCGGCCATCACGGTCGGCTCCCAGTCGAAGACCACGGCGTTGTCCTCGGGGCCGATGGCCACACCGTCGCCCGAGCGGGCGCCCGCCTTCATCAGCTTCTCCTCGACACCGAGGCGGTTGAGCCGGTCGGCGAGGTAGCCGACCGCCTCGTCGTTGCTGAAGTCGGTCTGCCGCACCCAGCGCTCCGGCTTCTCGCCGCGCACCCGGAACAGCCCGTCCTCCTCGCGCACCACGGTGAAGCCCGCGTCGTCCACGGCCTTGGGCCGGATGACGATCCGCGTCGCCTCCTCCTTCGGCTTCGCGGCACGCGCCTTGGCGACCACGTCGGCCAGCGCGAACGACAGTTCCTTCAGCCCCATGTGCGCCACCGCGGACACCTCGAAGACGCGGTAACCGCGCGCCTCCAGCTCCGGGCGGACCATCTCGGCGAGGTCCTTGCCGTCCGGGACGTCGATCTTGTTCAGCACGACCATGCGGGGCCGCTTGTCGAGCCCGGCGCCGTACTGCCGCAGCTCCTCCTCGATGATGTCGAGGTCGGAGACGGGGTCACGGTCGGATTCCAGGGTCGCCGTGTCCAGCACGTGCACCAGCACGCTGCACCGCTCCACGTGCCGCAGGAACTCCAGGCCCAGACCCTTGCCCTGGCTGGCGCCCGGGATCAGACCCGGCACATCGGCGATGGTGTAGACGGTCGAGCCGGCGGTCACCACACCGAGGTTCGGCACCAGGGTGGTGAAGGGGTAGTCGGCGATCTTCGGCTTGGCCGCGCTCAGCACCGAGATCAGCGAGGACTTGCCCGCGCTCGGGTAGCCGACCAGCGCCACGTCGGCGACGGTCTTCAGCTCCAGGACGATGTCCTGGAGGTCACCGGGGACACCGAGCAGCGCGAAGCCGGGCGCCTTGCGGCGGGCCGAGGCCAGCGCCGCGTTGCCGAGGCCGCCGCGGCCGCCCTGGGCGGCGACGTAGGAGGTGCCGTGCCCGACCAGGTCGGCGAGGACATTGCCCGCCTTGTCCTGGACGACGGTGCCGTCCGGCACGAACAGGACCAGGTCCTGGCCGTCCTTGCCGGAGCGGTTGCCGCCCTCACCGGGCTTGCCGTTGGTGGCCTTGCGGTGCGGGGAGTGGTGATAGTCCAGGAGTGTGGTCACCGACTGGTCGACGGTCAGGATGACATCGCCGCCCCGCCCGCCGTTTCCGCCGTCGGGGCCGCCGAGCGGCTTGAACTTCTCCCGGTGGACGGAGGCACAGCCGTGACCTCCGTTACCCGCGGCGACATGCAGTTCGACGCGGTCCACGAAGGTGGTCATGGGGGGTGCCTCCAGCACTTGAAATGTTCGTACGGTTCTCTACTGCTGTAACACGCGAAAGGCGGACCCGCCTTCCCACAGGGGAAGTGAGGTCCGCCTCGCGAAACGTTCGGTCTGAAGCCCTAAGCCTGAGCTCAGGCGACCGGGACGATGTTCACGACCTTGCGGCCACGGTGGGTGCCGAACTGCACCGCACCGGCGTTCAGCGCGAACAGCGTGTCGTCGCCGCCACGGCCGACGCCCGCGCCGGGGTGGAAGTGGGTGCCGCGCTGGCGGACCAGGATCTCACCCGCGTTGACGACCTGACCGCCGAAACGCTTCACGCCGAGGCGCTGAGCGTTGGAGTCACGACCGTTACGGGTGGACGATGCGCCCTTCTTGTGTGCCATCTCTCCTCAGTCCCTTACTTCGCAGCCGCGGGGATCTCAGTGACCTTGATCGCCGTGTACTGCTGGCGGTGGCCCTGACGACGGCGGTAGCCGGTCTTGTTCTTGTAGCGAAGGATGTCGATCTTGACGCCCTTGTGGTGGTCCACGACCTCGGCCTGGACCTTGATACCGGCCAGCACCCACGGGTCGCTGGTCACGGACTCGCCGTCGACAACGAGCAGGGTCGAGAGCTCGACCGTGTCGCCAACCTTGGCAGTGGAAATCTTGTCAACCTCAACGATGTCGCCGACAGCAACCTTGTGCTGGCGACCACCGCTGCGCACGATGGCGTACACGCGGATCTCACTCTCTCGCTCGGGAACGGCACCCCCGCAGTCCAGCGGCCCGACAGCGCGAGCAGCCTCTCCTGGTGGAAAAACCCGGGAGGAAGAGGTTTACGGGGATGTGACGTGTCAGTCGACACGCCGACGGTCAAGGTTACGGGGCCACGGCCGAACGGGTCAAACCGGGCCGGGCCCCCCGGGTGTGCGGCTGATCACTCGGGACCAGCCGCACACCCGGGACGAGCCGGAGCTCAGCTCTCGTCGGCGGAAGCGGAACCCGAAGACAGCACCGCCAGCGTCTGCTCGGCCGCCGCGGTCTTCTTCGCCGTCGTCTTCTTGGCGGCGGCCTTCTTGGTCGTCGCCTTCTTCGCGACGGTCTTCTTGGCCGCGGTCTTCTTGGTGGCGGCCTTCTTCGCCGTCGCCTTCTTGGCCGTCTTGCGGGCGGCCGTCTTCTTGGCCGGAGCCGCTTCCTCGACGGACTCCTCGGCGGCCGGGGCCTCCGGGGCGGTCTCCGCCGCGGGGACGACCACGACGGCCGTCTCCTCGGACGCGGTCGGCGCGGTGGCCTTGCGCACGGCACGGCGCCGCGGACGGGCCGGGGCGGCGCTCTCGGCGGGCGCCTCGGGCTGCTCGGCCTCGGCCGGAGCCTCCTCGGCGACCGGCGCGGCCTCGGTGACCGTCACGACGGCCGCCTCGGCACCCGCGGGCGATCCGGCCGGCGCGGACACCTTGCGGGTCGCACGACGGCGCGTACGCCCCTTGGGCGCGGCGTCCTCGACGACCGGGTCCTCGACGGCGACCGGCTCGGCCTGCGCCTGCGCGGCCGGCTCGACCTGCACCGGACGCTCGACCTCTTCCTCGGCGGTCACGTCCTGAGCCGTCGGGGCCTCGGCCCTCTCGGCCCGCTCGCCCCGCTCCCGCCTCGGCGCACCGGCCGGAGCCGACGACCGCCGGCTCGCCCGGCGCCGCGAACGGCCCCGGGTGGCCGCGGCCTCCGCCTCGGCGGCACTGCTGTACAGCTCCTCGTCCGCCTCGAAGACGGGCGCGGGCAGCGCGACCGGCTCGGCGACCTCGGCGACGACCTCGGCCTCGGTCTCGGCCTCCACATCCAGCTCGGCGGTCTCGACGGACTCCGCCGTCACCGCGGCCTCGTGCACGTGCTCGATGCCGCCACGCCCGCGCTTCTTGCGCTTGCCGCCGCCTCCGACGGAGGTCGGCTGCTCCATGTGGACGATGACACCGCGGCCGTTGCAGTGGACGCAGGTCTCGGAGAAGGACTCCAGCAGACCCTGGCCGACCCGCTTGCGGGTCATCTGGACCAGGCCCAGCGAGGTGACCTCGGCGACCTGGTGCTTGGTCCGGTCCCGGCCCAGGCACTCCAGCAGGCGCCGCAGCACCAGGTCCCGGTTGGACTCCAGGACCATGTCGATGAAGTCGATGACGATGATGCCGCCGAGGTCGCGCAGCCGCAGCTGACGCACGATCTCCTCGGCCGCCTCCAGGTTGTTCCTGGTGACCGTCTCCTCCAGGTTGCCGCCCTGGCCGGTGAACTTGCCGGTGTTGACGTCGACGACGACCATCGCCTCGGTCCGGTCGATCACCAGCGAACCACCGCTGGGCAGCCAGACCTTGCGGTCCAGCGCCTTCGACAGCTGCTCGTCGATCCGGTACGTGGCGAAGACGTCGACCTCGGAGGTCCACTTCGACAGCCGGTCGGCCAGGTCGGGCGCGACGTGCGAGACGTATCCGTGGATGGTCTCCCACGCCTCGTCACCGCTGACGACGACCTTGGTGAAGTCCTCGTTGAAGATGTCGCGGACGACCCGGACGGTCATGTCCGGCTCGCCGTACAGCAGCGTCGGCGCGTTGCCGTTCTTGGCCTTCTTCTGGATGTCCTCCCACTGCGCCTGGAGCCGCTCGACATCGCGGCGCAGCTCGTCCTCGCTCGCGCCCTCGGCGGCGGTGCGCACGATGACGCCCGCGTCCTCGGGGACGATCTTCTTGAGGATGGTCTTCAGACGCGCGCGCTCGGTGTCGGGGAGCTTGCGGCTGATGCCGGTCATCGAGCCCTCGGGGACGTACACGAGGTAGCGCCCAGGCAGGGAGACCTGGCTGGTGAGCCGTGCGCCCTTGTGCCCGATCGGGTCCTTCGTCACCTGGACGAGCACCGACTGACCGGACTTCAGCGCGCTCTCGATACGCCGCGGCCCGTTGGCCATGCCGAGCGCCTCGAAGTTGACCTCACCGGCGTAGAGCACCGCGTTGCGGCCCTTGCCGATGTCGATGAAGGCGGCCTCCATCGACGGCAGCACGTTCTGGACCTTGCCCAGGTAGACGTTGCCGACGTACGAGGTCGACTGCTCCTTGTTGACGTAGTGCTCGACGAGCACGTTGTCCTCGAGGACGCCGATCTGGGTGCGCTCGCCGCTCTGGCGGACGACCATCACCCGCTCGACGGCCTCGCGGCGGGCCAGGAACTCGGCCTCGGTGATGATCGGGACCCGCCGACGGCCCTGCTCGCGGCCCTCACGGCGGCGCTGCTTCTTGGCCTCCAGACGGGTCGAGCCCTTGATGGACTGCACCTCGTCGGACGGCTCGGCCTTGGGGCGGGGCTCGCGGACCTTGACGACCGTGCGCTCGGGGTCGCCGTCACCGGGCTCGGTGTCGGTGGAGCTGTCACCGGCGCGACGGCGACGGCGACGGCGGCGACGGCTGCTGGAGGACGAGGAACCGCCGTCGTCGGAGTCGTCGTCCGCGTCGTCCTCGACCTGCTCGGCGGTGTCCGCAGCGTCCTGATCGGCCCGCTCGTCCTGATCGGCGGCGAGCTCGTCGCCCTCCTCGCCGTCCGCGTCGGCGGACTCACCGCGACGACGGCGACGGCCACCACGGCGGCGGCGACGGCGCGAACCGCTCTCCTCGGCGTCCTCCGCCTCGGCACCGTCCTCGGCGTCGGCGCTCTCCTCGGCCTCGTCCGTCTCGTCCTCGGCGACAACCTCGACCACCTGGGGGGCCTCGGCCTCCTCGGCACCCCGACGGCGGCGACGGCGACGCGGCGTCTGCTCCTCCTGGAACTCCGCCTCGGGCTCCTCGGCCTCGGGCTCCACCTCGGCGGCGGCGGCCTCGGCGGCGGCCCGCTGGGGCGTCTGGAACTGCGGCTCGGCGAAGACCGGCGCCTGGAACACGGCCACGGCGGGCCGCGCGGGCCGACGCGAACCCTCGTCCTCGGCGGCCTCGTCGGCGGCGGACCGCGCGGCGGGCTCGGAGAACCCGGTGGCGGCACGACGCACGGAACGGCGGCGCGCACGACGCGGGCCGGCCTCGTCGGCGGGGGCCTCTTCGACGGCCTCCGGCTCCACGGCCGTCTCGACCGGCGCGTTCTCCTCGGCAGCACTCACGGGCGCCTCCACGCTCTCGGGCGCGGACACGCGACGCGTGGCGCGACGGCGGGACCGGCGGGGTGCCTCTTCCTCGGCGGCCGCTTCGGCGACGGCGGGCTCCGGCTCGGTCGTCGCCTGAACCTCGGTGACCTGGACGGGCTCGGTGGCCTCGGAGTCCTGCGCCGCCTCGACGGGCGCGGCGGTGCGACGGGTGGCCCGACGGCGGGTACGGGGAGCGGGCGCGGCCTCCTCGGCAGGCTCTTCCGCCTCCGCGGCGTCCTCGACCTCGGCGGCGGCCGGGGCACCGGCGGGCGCGGACGCCCTACGGGTGGCACGGCGACGCGTACGGGCAGCGGGCGCTGCCTCCTCGACGGCCTCGGGCTCGGGCTCAGCGGCGGGCTTCTCGGCCTCCTCCGCCTTCACCTCGACCGCGGCGGGTACGACGGTCTCGGCAGCCTCGGCGGCGGCCGGAGCACCAGCGGGCGCGGACGCCCTACGGGTGGCACGGCGACGCGTACGGGCAGCGGGCGCTGCCTCCTCGGCGGGTGCCTCGGTCTCCGCAGCGGCCTCTTCGGCCACCGCCGGCTCTTCGGTCTCCTCGGCGAGCGCGTCCTCGGCGGCCGGTATGGCCGGCGTCACCTCGTCCGGTGTCTCGGCTGCGGCGCCGACCGGCGGGCCCGCCGGTCGGGATGCGGCCCTGCGCCGACGACGCGGCGGCAGGGTGTCGCTGGGGGTGTTGAGTTCGGAACCCTCGGTGGGTTCGGTCGGCTCGAGCATGCGGGCGTTTCTCCCGTCAGGCTCCCGGGCGCCGCACCTGGTCCGGCGATGCCGGTGACGTCCGCGGCTCGCGCGATGCGCGGTGCCGCCGTCCGGGGCGCGGGCGCCGCACGGGAGCTCTCTGTGTCCTGTCTCGCCGGTTCCGTACACCCTGTTGGGTACGGCCTGGCGAAAGTCTTCTGGTCGGTGCGCTGCCCGACCCAGGTGGCTCCCGAGTACGAGGGCTGCGCTACGACGTCCGTCCTTCGCGGGACCTTCCCTACGCCGGCGCCTTCGCGGCGGCAGCGGCCGTTGTGAGGGCCTCAGCTGCCTCGCGGTCGGGCGCGAGCGGGTCGGTCACCGTGCCGGTCTCTTCATCGAACAGCCCCTGCGCCAGCCTGGTCACCGCTGCGGGGACCGGCGGCGCCAGGTCGGCCACGGCGCGAAGACCGGACAGGACGTCGTCGGGTCGAACGGCAGGCGTCACGTGCCGAACAACCAGCCGCAGTATCGCACAGGGCTGGTCGGTCGGCCTATCAGCCTGTGGACAGTGCGTCTCAAGTTGTACGACTGCGGAGCGGGCGTCGAACGTTCGGATGCCGTTCTTGGTCTTGCGCTGGACCTCGACGGCGTCGGCGGCATTGAAGGCGACAACGGCCCGCTCGGCCTCGTCCCCCTCCACTCCGTCGAGCCGCAGCTCCCACACCGAGGCCGTGAGCCGGTCGGCGAGCCCGGAGGTCCGGGCCTCGACCGCGTCGATGATGTCGAGCCCGGTGGGCATCGACTCGTCGAGCAGGACCCTGAGCTTCTCGGGGTCCCGCGCCTGGGTGAGGGCGATCTCCAGATACTCCGCCTCACTGCCCGTGCCGGTGGGTGCGGCATTGGCGTACGACACCTTCGGATGCGGCGTGAACCCCGCCGAGTACGCCATCGGCACCTCGGCACGGCGCAACGCACGCTCGAAAGCGCGCTGGAAGTCACGGTGGCTGGTGAACCGGAGGCGGCCGCGCTTGGTGTAGCGCAGTCGGATGCGCTGCACCGCGGGTGCGGGCGGCGGGCCTTCGGGCTGTCGCTTGCCCAGTGTCGTTCAGTCCTTCGTGAGTGCGGTCGTACTGCTACCAAGAGTACGTGTCTCGCGCCCCGACGGTTCCCGTCGGTCCACCCCGACCGTCTCCCGGGGCTCCCCGAGGAGCATCCGCCGCAGGTCGGCCCGCGCCTGCCGTACGGACTCCCGGGCGGTGGCGAGCGCCTGTCGCGTGGCCCGCCCCACACCGCGCGCGGCCTCGGCGACGGGCCGCAGCACGAGGTCCCGCAGCACATGCCCGACCGGTGTGAGCAGCGTCCGGTACACCCACCGCACCGGCTCCACGAAGATCCACCGGAAGAGGGTCCCCAGGAACCGGCCGACGGCGAGCGAGATGTGCCCGGCGATCCGCCACGCGTGCCCGAGCGCGTCCCACACCTCCCGCCCCACGACGGCGAGGAACCGCCCGAGGGGCGTGAGCACCCACCGCCACAGCGCGAGCGCCGGCAGCACGAGGAGCACGCGCGTGATCCAGTACAGGCAGAGGCCGATGCCCCGGAGGATCCAGAGCACACCGTGCCCGATGGGCGTCAGGATCCACTCGTACACCCACAGGGCGGGGACGACGACGAGATACCGCGCCAGCCACGCCACGGCGGTGTACACCCCGAGCCCGATCGCGGCGAGCCCGGCGCCGAACCCCCTGAGCACCCACATGATCCCGTGCCCCATCGGGGTGAGCACGCGCGCGTACACCCACGCGAAGCCGTGCCCGACGGGAGTGAGCACATACCGGTACAGCCACACCAGGGGCACGAGGACGAGGTACTTCCCCAGCCACCCCAGCCCCTTGCCGATCGGCACGACCACATAGCGCCACAACCCCACGAGCGGCCACACGAACACGGCCCGTCCGAGCCACAGCAGCGCCCGCCCGAACGGCCGGAGCACGGTGTCCTTCAGGAACCGTCCCGCCACCACGAGCGCGTCCCACACCATCCGCACCGGCACGACGAGCACGAGCGCGACGATCCGTACCGGGATGCGGATGGCGGTGGTGAGGCAGCCCTCGGGTTGCCGGGGCCGGGGCGACGACTTCTGCGGTTCCATACCGGCCAAGACGCGGCGGCCGACGCTCTGGATTCGCCCCGCGGGTTGCGATGCCGTCACGCCCGCTCACCCGGATCACGCAATCCGCTAGACCGTTTTACCTATTTAACGGCGCGTTTCCCGGAGCCAGGGCCGAAGTCGTGGGGCGTCCGGGTCACCCTCGCACTGAGGCCGGGACATCCCCGGCCTGCTGTGCGCAAGAGGAGTATGCCTATGAGTTCGCGACAGACACCGTCGCCGCTGGGGCCGCTGGCCCGCTCCCGGTTCCGCAAGGCCGGGATGCTCGCCTCCCTCACCCTGGTCCTCGCGACCGGAGTGGTCTCGCCCACGGCGGCGGCCGCCGCCTCCGTCTCCGACGACAAGCCGACCGCCGCGCAGCAAGGGGGCAAGAGCTGCCGCCCTCACAAGTCGAGGTCCGCGGAATCGTACGTCCCCGAGAGCAAGCCCAAGCCCAAGGACAAGTGCAAGGGCGCGACCGGGGCGACCGGGGCGACGGGTCCCAAGGGTGCGACGGGCCCGAAGGGCGCGACGGGTGCCACGGGTGCCACCGGCGCGGACGGGACGGACGGCGCGACGGGAGCCACGGGCGCGACCGGGGCCGACGGCGTGGACGGAGCCACCGGGGCGACGGGTGCCACCGGAGCGGACGGCGTGGACGGAGCCACCGGGGCGACGGGCGCTACGGGCGCCACCGGAGCGACGGGTGCCACGGGCGCTACGGGAGCGACAGGTGCCACCGGCGCCAACGCGTGCGTCGAGATCGACTCCACCCAGGACAGCAACAACTTCGAGCTGCGGGCCGCGCTGACCCCGCCGGTCATGGGCGGTCCGAACCGGACCTACGCCGGTATCCGCGACCTCACGGGGAACACCCCCGGGCCCTTCCTCTGGACCGACCTCACCGGGCACCGCGGCTACCCGCAGGACGCCTGCGGGATCTCCGTCGAGGGGCACGCCCAGGGCAACCAGGCCGAAGGCGACATGCGGATCGACGTCATCACCACCGGCGGACAGATCTACGAGACCACATGCGCGGTGGTCACCAGTGACCGCACGCTGAACTGTGCCAGCAACCCCTGGGTCCTCGTGAACAGGCAGCCGTCCATCGGCGCGGTGAACGGCGGGACCGTCGTCCCGTAAGTCCGCTCGCCCGCAGCCCGGCACAAGGGGTGTCCCGCAGGTCGTCACGGCCGCCGGACACCCCTTGCCGCGTCTACCGCCGCCCCGTGCGCTCCAGCAGACTCACCGTCATCCCCGTCACCGACCTGCTCTCGGACACCGTGTACCGCCGCTGCAAGGCACTCGCCTGCGCGGGGTCGATGGCGCTGAAGGGAAAGCCCGTCCCCTGCGTCACCAGCCAGATGCGCGGCTCGTCCCGGAGGCACAGGTCCGGCACGGAGCACTGGACCGCGTACAGGTCGTCGATCCCGGCCGGCGTCCTCGCCAGGAAGACATCGCGCAGCCTCAGGTCGCGCGGCAGGTAGTACCGCACTCCGCCGTCGAGCTTCCAGGTGTCGGCACGGTCGTAGACGACGGCGTCCCCGGGACGGTGCAGCCGCTCGATCACATCGGCCGCCGCCGCGTAGTCGAGCGGCACCGGGGCGTCGTGCTCGAACGGCTGCCGCATCTGCCTCTGGTCCGGCAGCGTGAGCACGGCCAGCGTCGCGACCAGGACAGCGGCCACCTTCCAGGACCGCGAGGCCGAGGCGACCCCGGCACCGGCGAGGAGGGCCCAGGCCGGAAGGGTGAAGAGGACGTAGACACTGCGGAAGTAGGAGACCTCACCGTGGGAGGCGGCCCAGACGAGGAGGGGAGGCAGCAGGGCCCAGGCACCGCACAGCACCAGCGGAGCCCTGCGCCCCGAGCGGGCGAGCAGGGCCAGGGCGATCAGGGCGCCACCACCCAGCGCGGACGCGAACAGGCCCTGGGCCAGGGAGAGAAGCGCCCAGCCGTCGGGCACCGGCACCCAGTACAGCTGGCGCTGGGCCTGGGACCTGCCGAGCACGGCGAGCGGGGCGACGCATCCGGCGACCGCCGCCAGTGCCACAGCGGACTTCCACCACAGCGAGCGGTCCTGCCGCGCGTGAGCCGCGAGCAGACAGACGTGGGCGAGTACGACGGACAGCGCGATCAGGTGGAGCAGTCCGGTCAGGACCAGCGCGAGTACGTAGCCGGCCCATCGCCAGGGGCTGCGCGGACGGTCCAGCACGCGCAGCAGCAGGAGCGTGGCGAGGGCGACCGCGAGAATGACGAGGGCATAGCTGCGGGCCTCCTGTCCATAACGGCTCACCGCCGGCGAGAGGGCGAAGAGCAGCCCGGCCAGAATTCCGGCCCGATATCCGAAGAGCCGCTCCCCGATGAGAGCAATGACGGACGCCGCCACCGCCACGGCCAATACCGACGGCAGCCGCAGTGAAACAACGGAATCCCCGAACAGCTCCACCCATCCGTGCATCAGCAGGTAATACGTGCCGTGTACGGCGTCCACGTTCCCCAGCGTGGCCAGGATCCGGCCGGTGTCCCGGCCCACCATGTCCCAGGTGACCAGTTCATCGCGCCCCAGCAGGGAGTCGGTCATCCCGAAGCCCCCCACCGCGAGAGCGACGGCGAACGGCCACAGCCACAGCATCACCCCGCGCCACGCGGACGCGGAATCGGCGGGGGCGGCCGGCCGGGATTCTTCGCGAGCCGTGGGGAACCGTTCGGTGATGACCATAGGAATATCTCCGGTCCGGCGACTGGAACTCCCCACTTATACATCCCGATCCACCGGCGCCCCCTTGAATGGGCCGCCAAGGCTCGATAAATTCACCAGCCGCCCCTTGCCGCCGGCGAAAAGAAAAAGCCATGAAAACGGTCTGTCTTAATATGATCGTCAAGAACGAGGCGCATGTGATCCGGCGCTGCCTCGAATCCGTGCTTCCCCTCGTCGACACCTGGGTGATCCTCGACACGGGCTCGACCGACGGAACCCAGGACATCATCCGCGAGACGCTCGCCGGCCTGCCCGGAACCCTGTACGAGAGCCCGTGGAAAGGCTTCGACCTGAGCCGCACGGAGGCGATCGAACGGGCGCGGGACAGTGCGCGCTATCTCCTGTTCATCGACGCCGACGACGTGTTGGGGACCGACCCCGGCTTCACGATGCCGGATCTGACCCACGACTGCTACGACTTCGCGGTGCACCACGGCCCGGTCGTCCACTGGCGTCCGACGATGGTGTCGACCCGGCTCCCCTGGCGGTACGTGGGCGTACTGCACGAATACCTGGAGTGCGACGGCCCGTTCGACCGGGCGCCCCTCGACGGCGTGCGCATGGTCATCATGGGCGGCGGCGGACGGTCACAGGACAGCGACCGCAAGAAGTACCTGCGGGACGCCGCGATCCTCAAGGACGGTCTCGCCAAGGAACCGGACAACGCCCGGTACGCCTTCTATCTCGCCCAGAGCTGGCGCGACGCCGACGAACCGGCGAAGGCGCTCGCCGCCTACGACCGGCGCGCGGCCATGGACGGCTTCGCCGAGGAGGCGTTCTGCGCCCGCCTCTACGCCGCCCGCCTGGCCCAGAAGCTGAAGCGCAGGACGCCCGAGGTCATGACCCGCTTCCTGGAGGCCCACGAGTACCGGCCCACCCGTGCCGAACCCCTCGGCGAACTCGCCCACCTGTGCCGTGTCCAGGGGAACCGCTGGCCGCTCGCCTACCTGTTCGCACGACGCGCGACGGAGATCCCGCAGCCCGACGACATCCTCTTCGTCGAACAGGGCTGGTACGACTGGCGGGCCCTGGACGAACTGGCGGTCTCCGCCTACTGGATGGGCGCGTACCGCGAGTCACTGGACTGCTGCGAGCAACTCCTGGACGGCGGAAAACTACCCGAACCCCACCGCCAACGGGTCACCGCCAACCGCGACTTCGCCCACGCCCGCCTGACCGTGCGCGCCCCCCGCCCAGAACCGGTATGAAACAGGGCCCCTCCCCCAGGGAAGGGCCCTGTTTCATACCGGT
>NZ_JABERD010000061.1 GCF_013044505.1 Streptomyces sp. S3(2020)
GTGCTGGCCGATCCGTTCGACGGGGGGCGGGTGTTGAGCGGAGCGGATGCGGAGTTGCTGGTGGCGGGGGCGACGGGGGCGCCGTTGCAGCCGTCGATGTTGGTGCCGGCGGATCCGTTGGACGTGGTGCTGCGGATTCTGAACAACGTGCGGGCGTGGGCGGTGGCCCGGCCGGAGCGGTCGGATGTGGCGTTGTGGGCGGTGGAGTTGGGGCTGCTGCTGCCTTCGCATCCGGCGCGGCTTCGGTACGAGCGGGCTCAGTTGTTGGTGCAGCGGGGGGATTTCCTGGGCGGGGCGCGGGAGTTGGATGCGTACGCGGATGTCGTGGAGGCCGTGGATGAGTCGGCTTCTGCTCGGGTTCGGCAGCAGGCTCATGCCGCGCGAGCGATGTTGAACTGACGGTTGTGGGGCGACTGCGGGTTCGTTGTGGCTTGTCGCGCAGTTCCCCGCGCCCCTGACGGCGTTACAGCCAGCCCTTCTCCCTTGCCAGGCGCGCTGCCTCCGCCCTATTTCTCACTGCCAGCTTCTGAATGGCCGTCGACAAGTAATTCCGGACCGTTCCCTGCGACAGGTGCAAGGACTCCGCCAACTCCGCGTTCGTCGAGCCGTCCTCCGCCGCCCTCAAGACCTCGCGCTCCCTGTCCGTCAACGGGTTCGCGCCGTCCGCCAACGCCGCTGCCGCCAGCGTCGGGTCGATCACCCGCTCCCCCGCCAGCACCTTGCGTACCGCTGCCGCCAGTTGGGCCGCGGGGGCGTCCTTGACGAGGAAGGCGTCGGCGCCCGCCTCCATCGCGCTGCGGAGGTAGCCGGGGCGGCCGAAGGTGGTGAGGACGACCAGCTTGACCGCCGGGAGCTCCTCGTGGACCCGGGCGGCCGCCTCGATGCCCGTGGCGCCCGGCATCTCGATGTCCAGGAGGGCCACGTCGACGTCGTGGGCGCGGACCGCGGCGAGCACCTCGTCGCCGCGGGCCACCTGGGCGACGACCTCGATGTCGTCCTCCAGGCCGAGGAGGGCGGCGAGTGCCTCGCGGACCATCGACTGGTCCTCGGCGAGGAGGACCTTGATCGTAGGGCTCATGCGCCGGATCCTACGGGCGCGGACGTGGCGGCGGGGACCCGGGCGACCAGGCGGAACCCGTGCTTCGTACGGCCCGCCTCCAGGGTGCCGCCGGCCTTCTCCAGACGTTCGGTCAGGCCCGTCAGACCGTTGCCGGGGCCCTTGCCGGAGCCGCCCGAGCCGTTGTCCTCGACGGAGAGTTCCAGTACCGGTCCGTCGAGGGTCTGCCGCGGCAGGACCTCGATCGTGCAGCGGGTCGCGCCGCTGTGCCGTACGACATTGGTGACCGCCTCGCGCAGCGCCCAGGCGAGGGCGGTCTCGCTCTCCTCGGGGACGCCGTCGAGGTCGGGTTCGGCGGGCACCTGCGCGATGATGTCGGCCGCGGTCAAGGCGACCTGGGCGCCCGCGAGTTCGGCGGAGAGCCGGGCGCGCCGGTAGCCGGAGACGGCCGCGCGGACGTCGACCATGGCCTGGCGGCTGACCTGTTCGATGTCGGCGACCTGCTGGGCCGCCTTGTCGGGGTGGGCGGGGAGCATCCGGCCCGCGAGCTCGCTCTTGAGGGTGATCAGCGAGAGCGAGTGGCCGAGGAGGTCGTGCAGATCCCTGGCCAGGCGCAACCGCTCCTCGTTCGCGGCCAGTTGGGCCACCGTCGCACGGGCCTTGCGCAACTCCACGGTCGTCCGCACCAGTTGCTTCACGCCCATCATCGCGAAGCCCAGGAGCAGCACCACCAGGATCAGGCTCCAGTCGTCCGCGCCCACGTGCAGGCCGACCAGGACCATCGCGAGGGTGTTCGCCCCGACCGCCCAGTACGCGATCCGCTGCGGCAGAGTGGCGCCGCAGGTGACGGAGACGTACACGAACAGGCCGATCCAGGCGCTGCCGAGGCTGAGGCACAGGACCACCGCGAGTGTGCCGAGCAGGGCGACGAGGGCGCCCACCGCCGGGCCGGAGAAGGGCCGGCCCATGTTCCTGAAGACCAGGGTCAGATAGACGCCGGTGAAGGAGACCAGGGCCACCCAGCCCGCCGCGGTCGCGGCCGTCGAATGGTCGCCGGAGTTCAGGTCCTGCACCGGTGAACCGAGGAAGATCAGCCAGGGCAGGATCCAGACGAGTTTGCGCAGCGCGTCCGCCCGGTTGCGGGGCGCCTGGCCCACCCGGATCGGGTTCTCCGCCCGGAGGTCGGCGGGCAGCCCGTCGTCGGTCATCGTCCTCACGCCTTCAGCGTGTCCTTCCGGTACAGCCAGGCCGCGCCGCCGGTGAACAGGGCGAAGAAGACGGCGAGGACGGCGATGTCCTTGGCATGCGGGGCCTGGCTCTGCTCGATCGCCTGCCCCAGGGCAGCGTACGCGTGCGTGGGCACCCACTCGGCGATGTCCTGAAGCCACGTCGGGAAGGTCGTCGTCGGCATCCACAGGCCGCCGAGGATGGACAGCCCGAAGTAGGTGATCATCGTGATCGGTCGGACCGCGTCCCCGCTCGCGAGGTAGCCGATGGCCACGCCGAGCGCGGCGAAGACGAGACTGCCGGCCCAGATCGCGCCGGTGAGGGCGAGCCACTGCCAGGCGTCCAGTCGTACGTCCTTCACGACCGCGGCGACGGCGAAGACCACGACGATGGACGGCAGGCTGACGACCGCGGCGCTCGCGGTCTTCGCGAGGACGTAGCCCCGGCCCGGCAGCGCGGTCAGCCGCAGCTGCCGCACCCAGCCGTTCTCCCGCTCCTTGGCGATGCGCTCGCTGTTGCCCATCAGGACGGCGGTGAGGGCGCCGAAGGAGGCCATCGAGACCATCATGTAGGTCGGCAGGGTCAGGCCCGTCCCGTCGACCTTCGAGGTGCTGTCGGCGCTGCCGCCGATGAGCAGGAACAGGACCGACGGGTAGATCACCGAGAAGAACAGGAACTTGCGGTTGCGTAGGGCGCGGGTGAGTTCCAGCTTGATCAGGCCCCGCGAGGCGAATGGACTCAGCATGAGGTACGAGCCTCCTCGGCGGCGGTGATGGCGACGAACGCCTGCTCCAGGCCGAGCCCGGCGACCTCCAGGTTGCGGGGGTAGAGGCCCAGGCCGTAGAGGGCGTGGACGGTGGCGTCGGCGTCGGTGGACTGGATCCGGACGGTGGGACCGGAGACGGTGAGGGTGGTGAGGAAGGGAAGGCCGCGCAGGGCGGTCTCGTCGACGCGGCCCTCGGCACGGTCCTCCAGGTCGAAGGAGATCCGCCGTACGCCCGCCTTCGCCTTGATCTCGGCCGCGGTCCCGTCCGCGAGGAGCCGGCCGCGGTGCAGGACGAGCACGCGGTCGGCGATCGCGTCGGCCTCTTCGAGGTAGTGGGTGGCGAACAGGACGGTCCGCCCCTGGTCGGCCTGCTCGCGCATGGTGGCCCAGAAGCCCTGGCGGGTGGTGACGTCCATGCCGGTGGTGGGCTCGTCGAGGACGATCAGGTCGCTGTCGCCGGCGGTCGCGAGGGCGAAGCGGACCCGCTGGGCCTGGCCGCCGGAGAGCTTGTCGACCTTGCGGTCGGCGAGCTGGGAGATCCCGGCGCGGGCGAGCACGTCGTTCGGCCGGTACGGCTTCGGGTGCAGACCGCAGGCCAGCCGCACCAGCTCCGCGACCGTCACCTCGTCCATCAGCCCGCCGCTCTGGAGCATCGCCCCGACCCGCCCGGCGACGATCGCCTCCCGCGGTCCGCTGCCGAAGATCCGCACCCTGCCGCTGTCGGGGTTCCTCAGTCCGAGCAGCAGATCGAGCGTGGTCGACTTACCGGCCCCGTTGGGCCCCAGCAGAGCCACGGTCTCGCCCGGATACAGACTCAGTGTCAGACCGTCCACGGCCCGCACATCGCCGTACGCCTTGCTCACCTGGTCGAATTCGACCGCTGTCGTTGTCATGCGATCCAGGGTGCCGCGCGGGCCTTCTCGCCCGGCAGTGTCGGCGGTCCTGACTGCCGGATGACAGATGTCATACGACGAGGGGGCACCCGGCGTGTGCCGGATGCCCCCTCGTCGGTGCGAGGACCGCTAGCTGGGGTTGGTGTCGATCTCCCCGGTGCGCTCCGCGGTCGTCTTGCCGAGCAGCACCTTGCGCAGTACGGAGACGACGTCCTGCGGCAGGACGTCCCGCTTCCCGGTCGCCGTCGTGACCTTCACGCCGTCGAAGGTGGTGCCGTACGCCTCCTTCAGCGCCTCCAGGTCGTAGGTGTCCACGAGCTTGCCGTCGATGGCCTTGACGCCGAGGATCTTCGGCAGGGACAGGGCGCCGAACTGGATCGGCTGACTGCCGCCCGTGATCGTGACGAGACCGGACATCGCGGGCTTCGCGAACGCCTTCATCATGCGGTCGACCTCGGCGTTGGTGATCGACGGCTGCTGGGCGGTCGTCGCGACCGTCACCGTGCCGCCGTTGCCGGTCTCCACCTGGGCGCGGTACGCCTCCTCGACCGCGGTGGTCGACTTGGCGACGTCGATGCCCTTGCCCTCCTTGCCGTAGACGGCGACGGCCTTGCCGGCGGAGGTGAACTTGATCGTGCCCTCGGTCACCGAGCCCGAGGCGCCGCCGGCGTCCTGGAGGGCGGCGGTCAGCTTCTCCTCGTCGACCGGCATGTTCGGGTCGACGACGCGGTGGTTGCCGAAGAGGGAGCCGATGACGGACATGGGGTTGTAGTCGCTCTGCGCGGCCGCGGCGACCGTGGCCTGCTCGTCGAACTGGAGGCCCGCCTGGTCCGGCTTGAGCTCGACGGTCTTGCCGCCGACCGACAGCTTCAGCGGCTTGTTCACCCGGTCGCCGAAGGCCTCGTCGAGCTTCTTGACGGCGTCGTCGCGGGTGCCGCCGCCGATGTCGACGCCGAGCACCGTGGTGCCCTTGGGCACGTCGGAGTGGTTCATCAGCAGCCCGGCACCGTAGGCGCCGCCCGCGATGACGAACAGACCGCTGCCGACCAGGACCAGCTTGTTGCGGCCCTTCTTCTTGGCTTTCTTGGCCTTCTTGGACGAGGCCGGCACGTTCTGCGCCACCGGCTCGGGGAGCTTCGGCGCGGTGTGCTGCATCGGCCCGTCGGACGGGGCGCCCGGCCCGAACGGGGAGTTCTGGACGCCGGGCGGCACGACCGGGATGCCGCTGGTGACGGTGTGCCCGGAGACGTTGTCCAGCGGGGTGCCGTAGCCGGGGGCGCCCGGTTCGGGGGCCGGCTTCTGCGGGGTGAGGATCGCGGTGTCGTCGCTCAGACCGCCACCGGGGCCACGACCGGGTCCGCCGGGGCCGCCGTGGGGACCGGCACCGGGGAGGGTGCCCGCGCCGGGACCTGCGAGGCCGGTCATTCCGGCGGAGGCACCGGGAGCACCGGGACCGCCAGGGGCGCCGTAGCCGCCCAGGACACCGGGTCCGGGGCCGCCGGGACGCGGCTGACCGCCGGGGCCACCAGGGCCGCCAGGTCCGCGGTGACCACCAGGGCCGCCCGGAACACCAGGACCGGCGAATCCGCCCGGACCGCCGCTGACCGGCGGTACGACCGGGCCGTCACCGGTGACCGGGCCGCCGGTCGGACCCGCGGGGCCCTGGGGGCCGCCACGGCCGTTGGGGCCGGTGAAGTCGTTCGGGCCGTTGAAGTCGTTGGAGGGGTCGAAGCGGTGCGAGCCGGTCGAGCTGTTGAAGTCGTCCAGGCGGTGCGATCCCGTAGAGCTGTTGAAGTCGTCGGAGCCGCCGAAGCCGTTCGCGCCACCCGGGCCGCCCGGGCCGCCCATGCCACCCGGGCCGCCCTGGGCGCCGTAACCGCCCTGTCCGACAGGTCCGCTCTGGACGCTCTGACCGTTCTGGCCGTTCTGCGCACCGCCGCCGCGCTCCGTGAAGTACGGCAGCTCGTCGCGCCGCGGCTCGCCACCCGGACGCGGGCCGTTGCCCAGCGGCCCCGCCGCCAGCGCCTCGGTCACGTCGAAGGAGCCGGTGCCGCCGCCGTGTCCGGGCGCCACGGGTCCGCCGGTCGCACCGGGGAGCCCCGCACCGTTCGTACCGCCGCCGGGACGGGGACCGCCGGGCACGCTCATGGCACCGACCACACCACCGGGGCGTCCGGCGCCGGACGCCGGACGCGCACCGGCCGGAGCGGCAGGGGCACCGGCACCGGCACCGGCACCGGCACCGGCACCAGCCGCACCCGAACCGCCGGGCACACCCGCCCCGTTGGTCGCACCGCCGCCCTGACCGCCCTTGGGCGGGCCGGACTTGCGCGGCGCGAACCAGTTGCTCGCCTTCTCGTCGGCGGGCGGCGCGGGCTCGGCCACAGGCGCGGCGGGGCCCGTGGGGGCGCCCGGTGCCGGCGTCTCGGCCGCGGCGGCCGCGGCGGGCGCGGCGGGCTCGGCATCCGCGACCGGTGTACGCACGACGACCGGCGGAATGGGCCGCGACCCGGGGATGTTGATCCGGATACGGGTCGTCAGCGTGGTCTCGGTCTTGCGTTCCTCGGACTGCGCGCCCGAACGGCCCGCGTCCGTACCGTCGTCGGAAGCCATGGGGGTCCCATAGGGCGGCGTGCCCGAAGGGTAGGCGGCTCCACCGCGCCCGTTGGGCCCGGAGGACGGACTGTCAGTTTCACGACTCAAGGCAGGTTCTCCCGGTTGGCTCCACCGGCCGTGTCGACCTCAACTGCGCGGGCGGCTCGGCGGCGCGCACCACCATACTGGCCACTTCTGGCGCGTATCCCACGACCGCTGGGGAAACCCACACCGGACTCGCACGTCCCAGCGGCGGCGAAGTGGTACGTCACTTGCCAAGTCGGACGCCATCGCCGCCCGGTTGCCGCCCCAGCCCAAGCGTGGCGCAGATCACAGCTGTGGCCATCCCGCCGAGCAGAAACAGATACGAGCCGGTTCCCGCGCCGAAGAGGAAGTCCCCTTCGGGTCGGCTCGCGGTGAGCAGGATGACGGCGAGCATCCAACCACCGGCGGGGGCGACGGCCCCGCCCCGGCTGCCGAGGGCGCGCGCGCCGCCCACGCAGAGCCCGGCCTCACCGGCGAGCGCGAGCAGCAGCCCGCCCGGGAACCAGCCGGCCTGCACCAGTGACCCGGCGGCGCCGACGACCGCGCCGAGCGCGAAGAGGCCGACGTACACCAGCGCCCGTCCGGCGGCGGGCGCCTTCAGGGGCTGGGCGAGCAGGGATCCGGGCTCGTTCACGAGGTCGCCTCCGTACCGGCGAAAAGATCGGTCTCGCGCGCTCCGGGTGCCTTTTCGCCGCGTACCAACTCGTAGTACTCGGTGGTGAAGACGGGCTGCGCGAGGTCGTTGGACAGCACGAAGTACGGCTCGGCGACGGTGACCTGGGTGGCGTGCGCGGCCATCGCGGCGGCCTTGGCGGCGGCGTACGCGGTGCCGTCGATCTCGGTGGTGATCCGTTCGTCGGCCACGACACCGGGGACGTCGTCGAGGACGCCCGGCTTGTCGAAGGGCAGCCCGGGCAGCACCTCGGCCAGCCGCTCGAAGGCCTCCTCGCCCACCGAGCGCGGGACGCGGTTCCAGTAGATCTTGGGGATCGTCCAGCCCGCTTCGGCGGCCAGGTCGGCGGCACGCATGGCGACGCGGTGGGCCTGGATGTGGTCGGGGTGGCCGTAGCCGCCGTGCTCGTCGTAGGTGACGAGCACCTGGGGGCGTACCTCCAGGATCACCTTGACCAGCTGGGCTGCGGCCTCGTCGACGTCCGCCTGCCAGAAGCAGGCGGGGTCGTCGTTGTCGGCGAGGCCCATCATCCCGGAGTCCCGGTAGTGACCGGGGCCGCCGAGCAGACGGAAGTCCTGGACGCCGAGCTCGCGCATCGCGGCGGTGAGCTCGCCCAGCCGGTACTCGCCGAGGACGGCGCCGGTGAGGTGCTGGAGCTCGGCCGGGATGACCTCGCCGCGCTCACCGAGCGTGCAGGTGACCAGGGTCACGAGGGCACCCTCGGCCGCATAGCGAGCCATCGTCGCGCCGTTGTTGATCGACTCGTCGTCCGGGTGCGCGTGCACCAGCAGCAGACGCCGGGCGGGGGGTTCCGTCATGGACCCACCCTACGAGGCTCCCGGCCTCCACCCGTGCCCACCCACTGCCCTGCCGCCGCTACGTCACCCCTGGTCGTCGAAGACGTGGGCGACGGCGAGCGCGACGCGTCGCACCTCTGGACGATCTCCGGATGGAAGTAGTCGAGCCGTCGGTGAGCAACTTCGCCAGGCGGTCGGCGAATTCGGTGAGCGAGTCCAGTCGTGGTCCGCTGCGGGCGATACGAAAACCGTGGCGGCGGCCCCAGAACGCGGCCTGGACGGCATGGAACTGGGCCCACCGCCGGACGCGTTCACGATCGAGTTCCGCGGCCTCGGCGAAGACGTCCAGGACGCGGTGGGCAGCCTTGCGCAGGTCATCCGCTTCGAGGAGCGTCAGCGCACGGGACTTCAGCAGTGTGCCGCCGTCGTAGGCGGGATCTCCCACATACCCCTTGGGGTCCACGGCCAGCCACGGCTCTCGGTCGGCACGCAGGATGTTCCGGGCATGGAGGTCACCATGGACGAGGGTGTCCGGCTGGGCCCGGCCCAGCTCCCGAACGGTCGCCACGGCGGCATCCAGCACGTGACGCGGCAGCGCATGCGCCAGTTCTTCGGCGTCCTTGCACAGGTGTTCCTCCCAGCCGCCGACCTGCTCACACAGCCGGGGCAGGCCGCGCGGTGCGGGTACGGCCAAACGGCGATTGAGCCGCCCGGCGACCGTGATCACCTCGTCGCCGTCCTCGACCTCCGCCAGGGTCGACGACCGAACCCGCTCCAGCAGCATCGCGAACCGATCGTCGTCACGCTCATGCAGCAGCACGGCGCCGCGCCCGCCCCACGCAACGAACGCGTCCGGCTCATGGACGTTGCCGGGATGCGGAAACGACACCTTCAGCACGGCGCTCCCCTCGCCTCGCCGCCGTACCGGAACGATGACACCGACGCCCCCGTGCATGACCTCGCCGTCCGGCACGCACCCCCAGCGCCCCAGCAGCTCCTCCACGATCCCGGGCAGCTCGGCGAGCCACGCCGCCCCGGTCTCGCCCTCGCGGCTGACGGTACTCCGGGCGAACTCCTCCGGCATCGCGATCATCCCGGGCACCCTACGCGCCGGCCCGCCGCAGCCCCTCGACCCATGTCACGGGCAACGCCTTACGGGCGGCGGGCCAGCAAGTGGGTGTCGAGGAAGCCCCGCTCGGACGCCGGGTCGTGGAGCAACCGAGCCAGCGTGGCGAGTCCGGCCCCGGCCAACAACTCGGCGAACTGCTCCGGCGGCCAGCTGTAGGCGGGCGCCACCTTGTGGTCGAAGCGGACCGGCTCCGGTGCCTCGGTTCCGAAGAAGGACACCAGCAGCAGGCCCCCGGGTGCCAGGACACGCACCTGCTCAGCGAGCACCGCGGGGAGTTCTTCAGGTGGGGTATGGATCATCGAGTAGTGGGCCAGCACTCCGCCCAGCGCGTGGTCCTCGACCGGCAGAGCCTCCATCCGCGCTACGTCGAACCGCAGCGCGGGCTCGGTCCGGCGGGCGTGAGCGACCATCGCCGGGGAGAGGTCGATCCCGAAGGCGTCCAACCCCAAGTCGCGCAGCATGGCCGTCAGATGGCCGGGTCCGCACCCGACGTCGGCCACCCGCAGGTTCCCCGCATCACGCACGAGCTCGGCGAAGGTGGCGATCATGTTCCGGGCGAACGGCCGCGTCTCCAACCGGCTGGTGAACATCGAGGAATAGAGCTCGACGACCCCGTCGTAGGCCGCCCTGGTCTCGTCCTGGTGTGTCAACACGGGCAGGAAACTAACACCCGCGGGCGACGAGAGAAGCCCTCGCTCGCCCTGGATCCGTCGTCAAAGCCTACGGAGCCGGAGACACGCGAGGGGGGACAACAGGCCGGGCGGGGCGGCGTCAGAACTTGATGCTGCCGATCATCCCCGCGATGTTCGTCGTCAGCTCGCTGATCGTCGGCGCCACGGTCGAAGAGGCCAGATAGAAGCCGAGCAACATGCAGACGACCGCATGTCCGGCCTTCAGTCCTGACTTCTTGACCAGCAGGAAGACGATGATCGCCAGCAGCACCACCGCCGAAATCGAAAGTGCCACGGCGGCTCACCTCCAAAGATCCCAAGAGCGCGGGGTCGGACCAGGGGGCAGATAAATCCATACAGGCGCCAGCAGGTTCATACCCACTATGCGCTAGTGATCATAACTATCCGTGCGCGCGCATCCGTCGGCGCACGGCCGCACAAGGGGGCGCATGGCCAATATGGTCGGAGCATGACGACGACGTCCGACTCCTTCCCCCGCCGGCATGCCCGGACCCAGCGGTTCACGCTCGGCGCCCCACGCGCGTTCACGGTGGCTCCCGACGGTTCCCGTGTCGTGTTCTTGCGCTCGTCCTCCGGTACCGACCGGGCGAGTTCACTGTGGGTGCTCGACCCCGCGGACGGCGGGGAGCGCGTGGCGGCCGACCCGCACGCCCTGCTCGGCGGTGCCTCGGAGGACCTGTCGCCCGAGGAGCGGGCGCGGCGCGAGCGCAGCCGTGAGGGCGGCGCCGGCATCGTGGGCTACGCCACCGACGCGGCGGTCGAGTTGGCCTCTTTCGCCTTGTCAGGACGGCTTTTCGCGGCGGAGCTGCGGGCCGGCACGGCACGTGAACTCCCCGTCCCCGGGCCGGTGATCGACCCGCGCCCCTCCCCCGACGGCCGGTTCGTCGCATACGTCGCACAGGGCGCCCTGCGCATCACGGGCGCCGAGGGCGAGGGCGACCGGGCGCTGGCCGAGCCGGAGTCGGAACAGGTCACCTACGGGCTCGCGGAGTTCATCGCGGCCGAGGAGATGGGACGGTCGCGGGGGTTCTGGTGGTCGCCGGAGTCGGACCGGCTGCTGGTCGCGCGCGCGGACGACACTCCGGTACGGCGCTGGTGGATCTCCGACCCGGCCCGTCCCGAACGTGATCCACAGCACGTCGCGTACCCGGCGGCGGGCACGGCGAACGCGGAGGTCCGGCTCTTCGTGATCGACCTCGGCGGGGCGCGCACGGAGGTGTCCTGGGACCGGAAGCGTTACCCGTATCTGGCGCATGTGCACTGGTCAGCGGCGGGTGCGCCGCTGCTCCTCGTGCAGGCCCGGGACCAGCGCAGCCAGCTGTTCCTCGCCGTGGACCCGGAGTCGGGGACGACGCGGATGGTGCATGCCGACGAAGATCCAATTTGGCTTGATCTTTTCCCGGGGGTGCCCTGTTGGAGCCCTTCCGGGCGGCTCGTCCGGATCGCCGACGAGGGGGGTGCGCGGGTCCTCGCGGTGGGCGAACGTCCGCTGACGGGACCGCAGTTGCACGTCCGCGCGGTGCTGGACGTCTCCGACGACGACGTGCTGATCTCGGCGTCGGCCGGGGAACGCGCGCCCGCGCCGGAGACCGGTGAGGTGCATGTGTACCGGGTGAACGAGCTCGGCATGGAGCGCGTCTCGCAGGGGCCGGGCGTGCACTCGGCGGTGCGCGCCGGGGGCGTGACGGTGCTGGTGTCCGCGACGCCGGACCTCGCGGGGTCCCGGGCGCGGGTGCTGCGGGACGGCAAGACGACGGCGACCATCACCTCGTACGCCGAAGATCCCGGTATGTCCCCGCGCATGATCCTCACCGAGGGGGGCGCACGGCGGATCCCATGCGCCGTGCTTCTGCCTCACGATCACGACGGTGCGACCCCGTTGCCGGTTTTGATGGATCCCTACGGTGGTCCGCACGGTCCGCGCGTGCTGGCCGCCCACAACGCGCACCTCACCTCGCAGTGGTTCGCCGACCAGGGTTTCGCGGTGGTCGTCGCGGACGGGCGCGGCACGCCCGGCCGCTCGCCCGCCTGGGAGAAGGCGATCCACCACGACCTCACGGTGTCCCTGGACGACCAGGTCGAGGCGCTGGAGTCACTGGCGAAGTCGCATCCGCTCGACCTCTCCCGGGTGGCGATCCGGGGCTGGTCCTACGGCGGCTGGCTGGCGGGGCTCGCGGTGCTGCGGCGGCCCGACGTCTTCCACGCCGGGATCGCGGGGGCGCCGGTGACGGACTGGCGGCTGTACGACACGCATTACACGGAGCGGTACCTGGGCGATCCGACGGCGTCCCCCGAGTCGTACGCCAAGAGCTCCCTGGTGACCGACGAGGGCCTCTCCTCCCCCGCCGAGCCGCACCGCCCGCTGATGATCGTCCACGGCCTGGCGGACGACAACGTGGTCGTCGCCCACGCGCTCCGGCTGTCCTCGGCCCTGCTCTCCGCGGGCCGCCCGCACGAGGTCCTGCCCCTCTCGGGCGTGACCCACATGACCCCGCAGGAGCAGGTCGCGGAGAACCTGCTGCTCCTCCAGGTCGACTTCCTCAAGCGGGCGTTGGGACTTTCCTGACAAGGCAACGGACCGGGGTGACATGGCGCACCCCGGTCCGTTTACGGCACCCGCACGGCCGTACGTTGTTCAGACTGACGCGTCCGTATATCGGGATCGGGTCGGCCGAGTTGCCTGCGTGTTAACGCGGTTGGTAAGCATTTGCACGGTTTTGGCGTGCCTCGACGGCGGTGAGGAGCGCCGCGACCGCCATCACCCACTCGGGGCTCAGCCCGGCGCACATCGTCACGATGACAGTGATCGTGACGATGACGACGACACCGCGCCACCCGTTCGCGCCGTGTGTCCAACGGCCCCGAGGGGCATCCATGCACTGAGGTACGGTCATTCCGCATCACCTTCCAGGTTCGCCTGGGGGCGGGCCTTCAGCGCGGTGTTGGTTGGGAAGCCGATCGCGCTGGGGGCCCTTTCCGTTGCTGGAAGTTCATACCCACCACGCGCTGGTGATCATAACTTTCCGGGTCTGCGCATCGGTCGGCGCACAGCCGCACAAGGGGGCGGCTGGACAACATGGCCGGGGCAGAACGGCGAGATACCCAACCCCTGTCACCCCTCCTTCTCCTCCGGCGGCACCACCTGCTTCTCCTCCGCGAAATGGCACGCCGAGTCGTGCGCGGCCGGGCCCGGCAGCAGGCGGAACTCGCTCGGTACCGCCAACGCCGGTACCTCCAGGGCGCAGCGTTCCTGGGCCTTCCAGCAGCGGGTTCGGAAGCGGCAGCCGGAGGGGATGCTCGTCGGGGAGGGGACGTCTCCGGAGAGGATGATGCGCTCTCGGTGTTCACGGGCCTCGGGGTCGGGGACCGGGACCGCGGAGAGCAGGGCCTGGGTGTAGGGGTGCGTGGGGTGGTCGTAGATCTCCGCGTCCTTGCCGATCTCCACGATGCGGCCGAGGTACATGACCCCGACCCGGTCCGAGATGTGGCGGACGATCGACAGGTCGTGGGCGATGAAGACGCACGAGAGCTCGAACTCGTTCTGGAGACGGTCCATCAGGTTGATGACCTGGGCCTGGACGGAGACGTCGAGCGCCGAGACCGGCTCGTCCGCGACGATCACCTCCGGGCGGAGCGCCAATCCCCGTGCGATACCGATGCGTTGGCGCTGGCCGCCGGAGAACTGGTGCGGGTAGCGGTTGATGTACTCCGGGTTCAGGCCGACCACGTCCAGGAGGTCCTGGACCTTCTTCCTGCGGTCGCCCTTCGGCGCCACCTCCGGATGGATCTCGTACGGCTCCCCGATGATGTCGCCCACCGTCATACGGGGGTTGAGGGACGTGTACGGGTCCTGGAAGACCATCTGGATGTTGCGGCGCACCGACTTGAGGGCCTTGCCGGAGAGCTTGGTGAGATCCTCGCCCTTGTACTTGATCGTGCCGGCGGTCGGCCGTTCCAGGTTGACCAGCATCTTGGCGACCGTGGACTTGCCGCAGCCCGACTCACCCACGATGCCCAGGGTTTCGCCGCGGTCGAGGGCGAAGTCGACGCCGTCCACCGCCTTCACCGCGCCGACCTGCTTCTTGAAGAGGATGCCCGTGGTGAGCGGATAGTGCTTGACCAGCCCGCTCACCTCCAGGATCGGCTCCCGAGGCTCAGCCATTCAGGGTCTCCCTCCAGAAGTGGCAGGCGCTCGTGCGGTCCTCCGAGACGTCGTACAGCGGAGGCACGTCCGTCCGGCACACGTCCTGGGCCATCGGGCAGCGGGGGTTGAAGGCGCAGCCCGGCGGGATGTTCATGAGGTTGGGGGGCAGTCCCTTGATGGCGTAGAGCTCCTGGCCCTTCTGGTCAAGGCGCGGGATGGAGTCCAGGAGACCCTTGGTGTAGGGGTGGGCCGGCGCCTTGTAGATGTCGTGGACGGGGGCCGACTCGACGATCCGGCCCGCGTACATCACCGCGATCCGGTCGGCGACGTCCGCGACGACGCCGAGGTCGTGGGTGATGAGGATGAGCCCCATGTTGAGCTCGCGCTGCAACTCCGCGAGCAGGTCCATGACCTGGGCCTGGACCGTCACGTCGAGTGCGGTCGTCGGTTCGTCGGCGATGATCAGGGCGGGTTCCAGGGCCATCGCCATCGCGATCATGATGCGCTGGCGCATACCGCCGGAGAACTGGTGCGGGTACTGCTTGACCCGCTCCCTCGCGCCCGGGATGCGGACGCGGTCCATCAGCTCGATCGACCTGGCCCGCGCGTCCTTCTTCGACATCCCGCGGTGGACGACGAACATCTCGCCGAGTTGGTCGCCCACGGAGAGCACCGGGTTCAGCGAGGACAGCGCGTCCTGGAAGATCATCGCCATCTCGGCGCCACGGACCTTCCGCCGCTCCTCCTCCTTGAGCTTCAGCAGGTCCTTGCCGCGGAAGAGGATCTCGCCACCGGTGATCCGCCCGGGCGGCATGTCGAGGATCCCCATCACCGCCTGGGCCGTCACCGACTTGCCGGACCCGGACTCACCGAGCACGGCGAGCGTCTCGCCCTCGTCCACCGAGTAGTCGACCCCGTTGACGGCCTTGGCGACCCCGTCCCGCGTCCGGAACTCCACCTGCAGATCACGCACTTCGAGCAGCATGACGCCGACTCACCTCAGCTTCGGGTCGAGGGCGTCGCGGACCGCGTCGCCGAGCATGATGAACGCGAGGACGGTGAGGGCGAGGGCGCCGGCCGGCCAGAGGAGCATGTGGGGGGCCTGGCGGATGTAGGCGGAGGCCGAGGAGATGTCGATGCCCCAGCTGACGGTCGGGGGCTTCAGGCCCACGCCGAGGTAGGACAGGGTCGCCTCCAGGGCGATGTACGTGCCCAGCGCGATCGTCGCCACGACGATGACCGGGGCGACCGCGTTCGGCGCGATGTGGCGCAGCAGCTGGCGGGAGTTGGACGCGCCCAGCGCCTTCGCCGCCTGCACGTAGTCGTTCTGTTTGGCCGTGATCACCGAGCCCCGTGCGATCCGGGAGATCTGCGGCCAGCCGAGCAGCACCATGAAGCCGATCACCGGCCAGACCGTGTTGCTGGTCACCACCGAGAGCAGCACCAGGCCGCCCAGGACCACCGGGATCGCGAAGAACACGTCCGTGACGCGGGACAGGATCGAGTCCCAGAACCCGCCGAAGAAGCCGGCCAGCCCGCCGAGGGCCGAGCCGAGGATCGCGACCCCGAGCGTGGCGCAGACGCCGACCGTCACCGACGTACGGGCGCCGTACACCGTGCGTGTGTAGACGTCGCAGCCCTGGCCGTCGAAGCCGAAGGGGTGTCCGGGCTGTGAGCCCTCCTGGGCCTTGGCGAGTTCGCACTTGAGGGGGTTGCCGGAGGCGATCAGGGACGGCCAGAGGGAGATGACGATCAGGAAGAGGATGACCAGGCCGGAGATGATGAAGACGGGGTTGCGGCGGAGGTCTCGCCAGGCGTCCGACCAGAGGCTGCGGGGCTTGTCCGCGGGGCCTGTTCCCTGCGGACCGCCCGGAGTCTTCTCCAGCGTCTCCCCCTCCGCCATCGCCAGATCCATCGCGCCGCCCATGCCGGTCGCGGCGATCGCCTGGTCTTCCTGGGGCTGCTCAGGCATAGCGGATCCTGGGGTCGAGGACGGCGTACAGGAGGTCGACGATCAGGTTGGCGACCAGGAACACCAGCACCAGGACCGTCACGAACCCGACGACGGTCTGGGTGTTCTGGCGGAGGATGCCCTGGTAGAGCTGGTAGCCGACGCCGTGGATGTTGAAGATGCGCTCGGTGACGATGGCCCCGCCCATCAGGGCGCCGATGTCGGTGCCGATGAACGTGACGACCGGGATGAGCGAGTTGCGGAGCAGGTGGCGGCTGATGACCCGCCGGCGGGGCAGGCCCTTCGCCACCGCCGTACGGACGTAGTCGGAGCGCCGGTTCTCGGCGATGGAGGTGCGGGTCAGCCGGGTCACGTAGGCGAGGGACACGGACGCCAGGACGAGGCCCGGCACGATCAGCTCGCTGAACGTGGCCTCCGTGGACACCGACGGTTTGATCCAGCCCCACTCGACGCCGAGGAGGAGCTGGAGCAGCAGACCGGTGACGAACGTCGGGACCGAGATCACCACGAGCGTGAACATCAGGACCGTGGTGTCGACGGGCCGGCCGCGGCGCAGGCCCGTGACGACACCCAGCGTGATGCCGATGACGATCTCGAAGAAGATCGCGACGATCGTCAGTCGGATCGTCACGGGGAACGCCGTCGACATCAGCTCGGTGACCTCCTGCCCGTTGAACGCGGTGCCGAAGTCGCCGGTGAAGACGTTCCCCATGTAGGTCAGGTACTGCTGCCAGACCGGTTTATCCAGGCCGAACTCCTTCTTCAGCTGGGCGGCCGTGGCGGGGTCGCACTGCCGGTCGCCGCACAGGCCCGCGATGGGGTCGCCCATCACGTTGACCATGAGGAAGATCAGGAGGGTGGCACCGATGAACACCGGGATCATCTGGAGCAGACGCCGGACGACATAGCGTCCCATGGCGGGTCAGCTGACCTTGATCTCGTTGTAGACGGGGACGCTGAAGGGGTTGAGCTTGACGTTGGACAGCCGCTCCGAGTAGCCGGCGCTGCCGTTCTGGTACCAGAGCGGGATGGCGGCCATGTTGTCCCGGACGACCTCCTCGGCCTTCTGGAACGTCTCGATCGCCTTGGCGGTGTCGGTCTCGGCGTTCGCCTCGTCGACGAGCTTGTCGAAGTCCTTGTTGGACCACTTGCCGTCGTTGGAGGAGGCGTTGGTGTAGTAGAGCGGCTGGAGGAAGTTCTGGATGAGCGGGTAGTCCATCTGCCAGCCGGCCCGGAACGGGCCCGACATCTTCTTGTCGGTGATCTGGGTGCGGAAGTCGGCGAAGGTGCCGACCGGGTTGCCGACGCAGGCCTTGTCGTTGTCGAGCGCGTTGTTGATGGAGTTGCAGACCGCGTCGACCCACAGCTTGTGGGAGCCGGTGTCCGCGTTGTACGTGATCTTGATCCCGCCGCCGGGGAGGCCGCCGCCCTCCTCGATGAGCTTCTTGGCCTCGTCGGGGTCGTAGTCGCAGGCGTCACCGCACAGGCCGTCCTGGAAGCCGCCCGCCTCGCCGAGGACCGGGGAGGTCCAGTCGGTCGCGGGGGTGCGGGTCTTCTGGAAGATCGTCTCGGTGATCTGGTCGCGGTCGATCGCACGGGAGAGGCCGGTGCGGACCTTCTCCATGCCGCTCTTGTTCCAGTCGCTGTCGTAGAACGGGAACGCGAGGGTCTGGATGATGCCGGCCGGGGTGTTGATGTACCGGTCGCCGAGGTCGCCGGAGACGTTCTTGAGCTGGGCGGCCGGGACGTCGTCGACCAGGTCGAGGTTGCCGGCCATGAGGTCGGTGTAGGCGGTGTTGTTGTCGGTGTAGACCTTGAGGGTCACACCGCCGTTCTGCGCCTTGTCGTCACCGGGGTAGCCGTCCCACTTCTTCAGGGCCATCTGCGAGCCCTTGGTGTACGAGTCGATCGTGTACGGGCCGTTGCCGACCGGCTTCTTCACCCAGGCCGCGTGGTCGGTGAAGAACGTCTGCGGGAGCGGGGCGTAGGCCGGGTAGCCGAGGGTGTCGGGGAAGGTCGAGAACTTCTGGCTGAGCTTGACGGTGAAGGTGTTGGTGCCGGTGACCTTCAGTCCGGAGAGCGTCTGGGCGCTCTGCTTGCTGCCGTCCTCGGGGTGAGCCTTGTCGTAGCCGTCGATGTAGCTGAAGAAGTACGCGTTCTTCTGGTTGTTCTTGAGGCTGGCCCCGTAGTTCCAGGCGTCCACGAACGACTTCGCCGTGACCTTCTCGCCGTTGGAGAAGGTCCAGCCGTCCTTGACGGTGATCGTGAAGTTCTGGGAGTCGCTCGTCTCGATCTTCTCGGCGAGCATGTCCTTGGCCTCGCCGGTCTCCGGGTCGTACTTCTTCAGGGACCGGAAGATCATGTCGAGGACCTTGCCGCCCTGCACCTCGTTGGTGTTGGCGGGCTCCAGCGGGTTCTGCGGGTCACCCCAGGAGGAGCTCAGCGTCGCGCTGCCGTCGCCACTGCCACCGCCGCTGTCGCTGTCCCCGCCCCCGCAGGCTGTGGCGGCGAGGGCTACCGCCACCGCGCATGCGGCCCATTTGGCGTGCGTGGCTCCGCGCATGGAGTTCCTCCTGTGTGACTGCACTGTTCCGTTACCGGCCAATATCGGCTCAAAACAGGCATACCGCACACGTAGTCACCCTTTCGGGGAGGCACGCAATGGATCTTCACGATCCGATGCCGAACCGTTGGATTGCGACCCTCCTATGTACGGATTTCGACACGCCAGCGTCCGCATATCGAACTCATTGCCCGATTCAGGTAGTTGGCCCGATGTAAGACACGAGCCGATCACGGCACGCTACACGCGTAGCTACAGGCTGGTCAAAGAAAGGCAAAGAAAGTAAAGAGACACCCAAGGCGACCGAGAATTTATTGACCTTGAATGAATTGCGTTGAAAAAGTCCGGCGTAGCCCGTAGGGACCGCCCTGCGGAGTCCTTGATCCACAGGGCACGGAGCATCATGACCCCCCCAACCCCTTCCCCGGTCACTTCACTCGAGGTGACCGACGAAGACAGCGCGGCACCGGCGAAGTCCTCGGCTCTCAAGGGCAACGAGAGCCGCTCGCCGGGACGGCTCGCCTGGAGCCGTTTCAAGCGGGACCGCGCAGGCGTCATATCCGGCTATGTGGTCCTCTTCTTCTTCGTCGTCTCGATCGGCGCTCCACTGATCGCCAAGCTGTACGGCAAGAACCCGTACACGACGTACGGCATCAACACTCCGGGGCTGCTCAACGAGTTCGGATTCCCGGTCAAGGCCAACGGCGGCATCAGCGGTGACTTCTGGTTCGGCGTCGAGCCGCAGCTCGGCCGGGACGTCCTCACCTTCCTGCTCTACGGCATGCGCAACTCGCTGCTCATCGCCACCGCGGCCACGGTCCTGACCACCCTGCTCGGCGTCGTCATCGGCATCACAGCCGGTTACCTGGGCGGCCGCACGGACTATTTCGTCGGCCGGGTCATCGACATCCTGCTGGCCTTCCCGCAGACGCTGTTCTTCATCGCCTTCTGGCCGGTCGTCCTGGCGATCTTCGTGTCGCCGGAGGAGAACACCCCGATCTGGCTCACCGTCACCAGCCTCATCACCGTGATGACCGCCTTCGGCTGGGCCTCCATCGCCCGACTGCTGCGCGGCGAGGTGCTCGCCCTGCGCGAGCGGGAGTTCGTGGAGGCCGCCAAGGTCACCGGTGCCTCGCCGGCCCGGATCATCTTCAAGGAACTGCTGCCCAACCTGTGGACGCCGATCCTGATCCAGTCGACGCTCCTGCTGCCCGCCTACGTGACGGCGGAGGCGGGGCTCGCCTTCCTCGGCGTGGGTCTCACGGACCCCACGCCCGACTGGGGCGTCATGCTCCAGTTCGGCGCCAAGTACTACCAGGACGACATCACCTTCATGCTCTTCCCTGGTCTCTCCATGGTGATCTTCGTCGTCGCCTTCAACCTGCTCGGCGACTCGGTCCGCGACGCGCTGGACCCCAAGACGAAGCGCTGAGTCACCCCACTCCGCCGAGCGACGGGGCCCGGCCGGAGTACACCAAGCACCATCCCTATCCACAAGAAATCGGGTCAGCCATGTCTCTTTCCCGCAGAAACTTCGTCATAGCCACAAGCGTCGCGGCCGCGGGCTCGACGCTGCTGTCCGCGTGCAGCAGCGGCGACGCGGGCGGCAGCGGCGGCAGCGCGACCGAGGGTGCCAAGACGTACTCCAAGGTCACGGTCGGCACCGCGGCGGACTCGACCGGCCCCGCGCCGGAGATCGCCGGGGCGAAGAAGGGCGGGACGATCTACGGTCTGGCCCCGGACGACTTCTCGCACCTCGACCCGGGTCGCATCTACTACGCGTACAACTCGACCGCCGCGCTCCTCCTGCACCGCTGCCTGACCGGCTACAAGGTCGCCGCGGACGGCTCGCAGAAGCTCGTCGGCGACCTGGCCACGGACACCGGCACGATGTCCAACGCGGGCAAGACCTGGACCTTCACGCTGAAGGAGGGTCTGAAGTGGGAGGACGGCAGCGAGCTGACCGTCGAGGACGTGCGCCACGGCATCGAGCGGCTGTGGGCCTCGTACATCATCGAGTCCGCCAGCTACGTCCAGATCGCGCTGACCGGCAAGGGCGGCAAGTGGCGTGACGCCTACGAGGGTCCCTACAAGGGCAAGCACCTCTCGGAGATCGTGACGGACAAGGCCAAGCGGACGATCACGTTCAACCTGGCCGAGGCCCGCCCCGACTTCAACTTCACGATGGCGATGCACTCGTACGCCGCGGTGTCCCCGAAGCTGGACACCAAGGAGAAGTACGACAAGAACCCGGCCGCCTGTGGTCCGTACAAGATCAAGAACCACACGACCGACAAGTCGATGACGCTGGTCCGCAACAAGAACTGGGACCCGGCGACCGACGCCATCCGCAACAACTACCCGGACGGCTTCGAGTTCACCTTCGGCATCGAGACCCTGGACTCCACGGACCGTCTCATCGCCTCCCAGGGCAACGACGCCTTCGCGGTCTCCATCTACAAGGGCGTGCCCGCCGAGCGCATCCAGAAGGTCCTCACCGACCCGGACCTGAAGAAGCGCACCTTCAACGGCCTGCTCACCGGCACGTACTACTACGCGATCAACACCAAGCGCGTCACCGACCTGAAGGTCCGCCAGGCCCTCAACATGGCCTGGCCGCTCCAGCAGATCCGCCAGATCTACGGCGGCCCGTCCTCCGGCGACTTCGCGACCACGATCCTCAGCCCCGACATCCTGGGCCGCGAGAAGTTCGACATCTACGGCAAGCTGAAGAAGCCGCAGGGTGACCCGGCCGCCGCGAAGAAGCTGCTGAAGGAGGCCGGCAAGGAGGGCGTGAAGATCGTCTACGCCTTCCCGCAGGACCCGACCTACAACAAGACCAAGGTCGTCATCGAGAACGCGCTGAAGGAGGCCGGCTTCACCCCGGTCATCAAGCCGATCGACTCGACGACGTACTACGACCAGATCGCCAAGGTCGACAACTCCTTCGACGTCATGTGGTACGGCTGGTCCCCGGACTGGCCGACCGCCTACACGATGATGCAGCCGCTGTTCGACAGCGCCAGCGTCGGCGACGGTCTCTACAACGTCTCGCAGACGAAGGTCTCCTGGATCGACGAGACCATCCAGAAGAACGTGGTCATCACCGACCAGAAGAAGGCCGGTGCCGCCTGGGCCGCGCTCGACAAGCGGATCATGGAAGAAGTCGCGCCGATCATCCCCGAGATGTACCAGCGCCGTTACTACGTCTACGGCAACAAGGTCGGTGGAGCGATGTTCGACCCGAACTTCTCCGCGACCCTGCTCTACAAGACGTTCGTGAAGGCCTGACGACCGGCCCTCGTGGCGGGGCGGCCCCCGGCCGCCCCGCCTCCTTCCCCCCTTCGGCATCCGTCAGGAAATCCCAACTGCCATGCTCCGCTTCCTTGTCCGACGAATTCTCGGCGCCGCGGTGATCCTGCTGATCATCAGCGCCATCGTCTTCGTCCTGTTCTACGCCGCCCCGCGCGACCCCGCCCGCATCGCCTGCGGCAAGGCCTGCACCCCCGAGACCCTGGAGCTGGTGCGGAAGAACCTGGGGATCGCCGATCCACTGCCTGTGCAGTACTGGGACTGGCTGAAGGGCATCTTCGTCGGCCGCGACTACACGTCGTTCGGCAACTGCAACGCGCCCTGCCTCGGCTACTCGTTCCAGAACCGCGAGCCGGTCCTCGGCACCATCATGGACCGCTTCCCGACCACCCTGTCGCTCTCGCTCGGCAGCTCGGTCATCTACCTGACCTTCGGCATCGGCGCGGGCATGCTGGCCGCCGTGAAGCAGGGCAAGGCCCTCGACAAGATCGCGAGCTCCGCCTCGCTGGTCGCGTCCTCGATGCAGATCTACGTCGTCGGCGTCCTCGCCACCTATCTGCTGGTCGACCAGTGGAAGGTGCTGGACCGGGCCAGCTACACCCCCTTCACGGACGATCCCGCGGCCTGGGCCAAGGGTCTGCTGGTGCCATGGATCGTGCTGTCCCTGATCTGGACGGCCAACTACACCCGTATGACGCGCTCCCAGATGGTGGAGGCGCTCAGCGAGGACTACGTCCGTACGGCCCGTGCCAAGGGCATGTCCCGCCGCACGGTCTTCTTCCGCTTCGCCTGGCGCGGCGCGATGGGGCCGATCGTCACCATCTTCGGCCTCGACCTCGGTGTGCTGCTCGGCGGCGCGATCATCACCGAGTCGACGTTCAGCCTCCAGGGCCTCGGCATGCTCTCCGTCAAGGCGGTCAGCACCAACGACCTGCCGATGCTGCTCGGTGTCGTCCTGGTCGCGGCCGGCGCGATCGTCGTCTTCAACATCGTCGTCGACGCCCTGTACGCCCTCATCGACCCGCGCGTGCGCCTCGCTTAAGGAGAGACCATGAGCACCCCCTTCCTCTCCGTCCGCGACCTCAAAGTCCACTTCTCCACCGAGGACGGTGTCGTCAAGGCCGTCGACGGGCTCTCCTTCGACGTGGAGAAGGGCCAGACCCTCGGCATCGTCGGTGAGTCGGGCTCCGGCAAGTCCGTCACCAACATGGCGATCCTGGGCCTGCACGACCCGCGCAACACCACGCTCGACGGCGAGATCCTGCTCGACGGCAAGGAGCTGATCACCGCCTCCGAGCGCGAACTGGAGAAGCTGCGCGGCAACAAGATGTCCATGATCTTCCAGGACGCGCTGGCCTCCCTGTCGCCCTACCACACCATCGGCGCGCAGATCGGCGAGACGTACCGCAAGCACACCGGCGCCTCCCGCAAGGAGGCCCGGGCGCGGTCGATCGAGATGCTGCGCCGGGTCGGCATCCCGCAGCCGGACATGCGGGTGGACGACTACCCGCACCAGTTCTCCGGCGGTATGCGCCAGCGCGCGATGATCGCGATGGCCCTGGTCTGCGACCCGGAGCTGCTGATCGCCGACGAGCCGACCACAGCCCTCGACGTGACGGTCCAGGCCCAGATCATGGACCTGCTCAAGGACCTCCAGCAGGAGTTCGGCACGGCCATCATCTTCATCACCCACGACCTCGGTGTCATCGCCGACATCGCGGACGACGTGCTGGTGATGTACGGCGGGCGCTGTGTGGAGCGGGGCACCAAGGAGGAGGTGCTGCGCACCCCCGACCACCCCTACACGCTGGGGCTGCTGGGTTCGATGCCGAGCCTGAACGGGCCGGTCGACGTGCCGCTCTCCCCGATCCCGGGCTCGCCCCCCTCGCTGCTCAACCCGCCGTCGGGCTGCCGCTTCCACCCGCGGTGCGCCTTCGCGGAGAAGGTCGCCGGCGGGCTCTGCTCCAGTGAGCGGCCGGGTCTGAAGGTCCTCGACGGGCGGGGCTCGGCGTGCCACCTGACGGCGGACCAGAAGCACGAGCTCTTCACCGAGCACGTCGCGGCCCGGACCCACTGACGTACAAGACGGGATTCACCACCATGAGCAACACCACCCCCCTCCTGGACGTCTCGGGCCTGACCAAGCACTTCCCGGTCAAGGGCGGCTTCCCGATCCGCCGCACGGTCGGCGCCGTGCAGGCCGTCGACGGCCTGGACTTCCAGGTGAACGAGGGCGAGGCCCTCGGCCTGGTCGGCGAGTCGGGCTGCGGTAAATCGACCACCGGCCGGCTGATCACCCGGCTCATGGAGCCGACCGCCGGCAGCATCTCGTACCGCGGTCAGGACATCACGCACGCGTCCCGCAGGGCGCTGGCGCCGATCCGCTCCGAGATCCAGATGATCTTCCAGGACCCCTACGCGTCGCTGAACCCGCGTCAGACGGTCGGCAAGATCATCTCGGGCCCGATGGAGATCAACGGCATCACCCCGGAGGGCGGCCGCGAGAAGCGGGTCCGCGAGCTCCTGGAGATCGTCGGCCTCAACCCCGAGCACTACAACCGCTTCCCGCACGAGTTCTCCGGCGGCCAGCGCCAGCGCATCGGGGTCGCCCGCGCCCTGGCCCTGGAACCGAAGCTGATCGTCGCCGACGAACCGGTCTCGGCTCTCGACGTCTCCATCCAGGCCCAGGTCGTCAACCTGCTCCAGAAGGTGCAGCAGGAACTCGGCATCGCGTTCGTCTTCATCGCCCACGACCTCGCCGTCGTACGGCACTTCTCGCAGCGCGTCGCGGTCATGTACCTCGGCAAGATCGTGGAGATCGCGGACCGCGACGACCTGTACGAGAACCCCCGTCACCCCTACACGCGGGCTCTGCTGTCCGCCGTGCCGGAAGCAACGGTGGACGATACACCGACCCGCGAGCGCATCCGTCTCACCGGCGATGTACCGTCTCCCCTGAACCCGCCCTCGGGCTGCCGTTTCCGGACCCGTTGCTGGAAGGCGACGGAGAAGTGCGCGACCGAGGCACCCCCGCTGGTCCAGGTCGAGGGCAACAAGCCCGGCCACCTGACCGCGTGCCACCACCCCGAGACGGAGGGAACCGTTCCGGCTCCCCGTCTCTCCAAGGACCCCGAGACGGCGGTCTGACAACACCCCTTTTCCGTCAGCCGCCGTCCTTGTGGAACGGACTTTCTCGGCCCATTGACCCGAGCCCATGAACGTCCGCTCCAGGGGAACGAAGGCCCGTACCTCCCCAGGTACGGGCCTTCGTCATACGGGGATCCCGTCATATGGCCCAGGCACCTGTGACAGACTGCCGCGATGGTCGATCGCTCGTTCGCGGATCTCTCGCTCGCCGCGCTGTACGACTCCCTCAACCCCTGGGGTCAGGGCGACGACTTCTACGTCGGTCTCGTGATGTCCGCACCCACCGTGCTGGACGTCGGCTGCGGCACCGGACGACTGCTCGCCGCGGCCCGCCGGGCCGGACACCCCGGGCAGCTCATGGGGCTCGACCCCGCCGCCGCGATGCTCGTCCAGGCACGGCGCCGGGAGCCCCGCGTGGAGTGGGTGCTCGGCGACCTGCGCTCGCGGTCCTGGAACGGGGAGTTCGACCTCGTCACGATGACGGGGCACGCCTTCCAGACCCTGATCGGCGACGAGGAGTTGCGCACCGCCCTGCGCGCGGTCCGCGCCGCCCTCTCGGAGGGCGGCCGGTTCGTCTTCGAGACCCGCAACCCGGCCGCCCGGGCGTGGGACTCCTGGACCCCGGACCGTGTGCACGAGGCCGCCGACGCGGACGGCACGGTCGCGTGGATGTGGCACGAGGTCGTGCACCCCGTGCTCGGGGACCGGGTCACGTTCACCTCGACCTTCGAGGGCGTCCGCTGGGACCGCCCCCAGGTCACCACCAGCACCCTGCGCTTCCTCGACGCGCGGGCACTGGATGGCTTCCTGACCGAGGCAGGGCTGACGATCGAGGAACAGTACGGCGACTGGGGCAGGGGCCCGGTGACGCAGGGGGCTCCGGAGATCATCACGGTGGCGCGAAGCGCCACCTGATGAGGGGCGCGGGGAACTGCGCGATCAACCCCCACCGGCCCGCAGCCGACACCCAACAGCCCCCACCACCCCCTTAGTCGCCCAGCTCTTCCTCCAGCGCAGCCAACGCAGGGTCGAGCACGATGTCCTCGTCCCGCCCCTCGATCGTCGGATCCTCCGGAAAGTGGCAGGCGGTCAGATGCCCTTCACGGTTCCCGGAGATCTGGACCAACGGCGGCTCCTCGGCCGCGCACTTGTCCTGCGCCTTCCAGCACCGCGTACGGAACCGGCACCCGGACGGCGGCGAGATCGGCGACGGCACATCCCCGGCCAGCCGGATCCGCTCACGGTCGGGCGCACCCTCCTCCGCCAGGTTCACCTCGGGCACCGCGGACAGCAGGGCGTGGGTGTAGGGGTGGCGCGGCCGGACGTAGATGGACTCCCGGTCGCCCACCTCGATCACCTTGCCGAGGTACATCACCGCGACGCGCTGCGAGAAGTGCCGTACGACGGCGAGGTCGTGGGCGATGAACAGGAACGCGATGCCGAGTTCCTGCTGCACCTTCTGGAGCAGGTTCACCACCTGCGCCTGGATGGAGACGTCGAGGGCCGACACCGGCTCGTCCGCCACGATCAGCTTCGGCTCCAGGGCCAACGCCCTTGCCACGCCGATGCGTTGGCGCTGGCCGCCGGAGAACTCGTGCGGGAAGCGGTTGTAGTGCTCGGGGTTGAGGCCGACGATCTCCAGGAGTTCGCGGACCCGCTTCTCGCGGCCGCCCTCCGGTTCGATCCCGTTGATCTCCATGGGACCCGAGATGATCTTGCCGACCGTCTGCCTCGGGTTCAGGGAGGAGTACGGGTCCTGGAAGATCATCTGGATCTCGGAACGGATCGGCGCCAGTTCCCTGCGGGACGCGTGCGTGATGTCCTTGCCCCGGTACGAGATGCTGCCGGCGGTCGGCTCCATGAGCCGGGTGATCAGCCGGCCGGTGGTCGACTTGCCGCAGCCCGACTCACCGACGAGGCCGAAGCTCTCGCCGACGTTCACGGTCAGGTCGATGCCGTCGACGGCCTGCACGGCGCCGACCGTGCGGCGGATCGGGAAGCCGCCCTTGACCGGGAAGTGCTTGGTGAGCCCTTCCACGACCAGCAACGGTTCTGCGGCCGAGTCGGTGGTCGCCCCTCGCGGGGCGGGGAGGACCAGGTCCTCTTTCATGACGTGTCCTCCTCGACCTAGCCCAGGCTGGGCTTGATCTCCTCGATGAAGATGGTCCGCTTCTGGTCCGCCGTGAGGTGGCAGGCCGAGGCGCGGTCCGGGGCCAGCAGCGGGCGTTCGTCGACGCAGCGGGTGCCGCCGACCCGGCCCTGGAAGGTGCAGCGCGGGTGGAAGCGGCAGCCGGACGGCGGGGTGAGCAGCGAGGGCGGGGCGCCCGGGATCGGCGCGAGCGGGGCGCCGAGGTCGGAGTCGATGCGCGGCATCGAGTTCAACAGGCCCCAGGTGTAAGGGTGTTGCGGGGAGCGCAGTACCTCGTTGGTGGTGCCGCGCTCGATGGCGCCGCCCGCGTACATCACCATGATGTCGTCGGCCATGTCGGCGATGACACCGAGGTCGTGGGTGATGAAGATGATCGCCGAACCGAACTCCTGCTGAAGGTCCTTGAGCAGGTCCAGGATCTGCGCCTGGACCGTCACGTCCAGCGCGGTCGTCGGCTCGTCGGCGATCAGCAGGTCCGGGTCGCACACCAGCGCCATCGCGATCATCGCGCGCTGGCGCATACCGCCGGAGAACTGGTGCGGGTAGTCCTTCGCCCGCTCCTTGGGGTTGGGGATGCCGACCTTGCCGAGCATCTCCACCGCACGCGCCCAGGCCACCTTCTTGGAGGCACCGGTGTGCTTCATGAAGGGCTCGGCGATCTGCCGGCCCACCGTGTAGTACGGCGAGAGCGCGGTCAGCGGGTCCTGGAAGATCATGGCGGCCTTGTTGCCGCGCAGCTTCTCCAGCTCGGACTCGCGGGCGGTGGTCAACTCCCGCCCCTCCAGCAGGATCTCGCCCTCGACGGTGGTGAACTTCGGGTTGTGCAGCCCCAGGATGGTCAGGTTGGTCACGGACTTGCCGGAGCCCGACTCGCCGACGATGCCCAGCGTCTTGCCGCGCTCCAGGTCGAAGGAGAGCCCGTCGACGGCCCGGACGACGCCGTCCTCGGTACGGAAGCTGACGTGCAGGTCCCGCACCGAGAGGAAGGAGCCCGCGTCGGACGGGGCGGGCGCCCCGGCCTCCTTGGTCACAGTGGTCACGACAGAGCTCCTAGGACAGCCGCACGCGCGGGTCGATGAGGGCGTAGCAGGCGTCGACGACGATGTTGCACAGCAGGATCACGGCGGCGGAGAACAGCATCACGCCCAGCAGCAGCGGCAGATCGCTGAACTGCACCGACTCCACCGCGAGCCGTCCGAGACCGGGCAGTCCGAAGGTGTACTCGGTGATGATCGCGCCGCCGAGCAGCGAGCTGAGGTCGATGCCGATGATGGTGACGATGGGGATGAGGGAGCCGCGCCAGGCGTACCGGAAGAAGACGTAGCGGCTGCTCATGCCCTTGGCGCGGGCGGTGCGGACGTGCTCCTCCTGGAGCTGTTCGATCATCGCGGAGCGCGCCATACGGGTGTACTGCGCGGCGAAGATCGTCGACAGGACGACCCAGGGGATCATCAGCCCGGTGAACCAGGCGGCCGGATTGTCGGTGAGGGCGGTGTACTTGGGCTCGTCGAAGGCGTGGGTCTGGTACACGAGGATGGCGAGTGCCAGCGGGCCCAGGAAGTAGATCTGCATCGAACTGAGCACCATGGAGCCCGCGGTGAACGACTTGTCCACGAGTGTGCCGCGCTTCCAGGCGGCGAGCAGTCCGGTGCCGAGCCCCACGAACAGGAACACGATCGTGGCGCCGAACGCCAGCGACAGCGTGAGCGGCAGCCGGTCCAGCAGGGTCGACCAGACGGCCTCGTTGGTGTGGTACGAGTACCCGAAGCACGGGGCGGGGCACGGCCCCTGGACGAAGTCGTCACGGCCGGCCACGAGTCCCGACAGGAAGATCCAGAACTGCTCCGGGATCGACTTGTCGAGTCCGAGCGTCTGGTGGATGTTCGCCAGGGCGTCGGGCGTGCACGTCTTGCCGCACATCAGCAGCGCCGGATCGCGGGGCATGCCGAAGAAGAGCAGGAAGGCGACCACGGTCAGCAGGACCAGGATCACGAGTGAGCCGAGGATCCGGCGGAAGAGGAAGCGCAGCATCTCAGTGGCAGCTTTCGGGCTTCAGGCCTGGCGGTGCCGGTCGCGTCCCGTCACGGGAGGGGGCGCGACCGGCGCCGCTTGGACGGGTTACTTCACGTACAGCCTGCGCGGGTCGACGCCGCCGATGACGTCGTCGTACACAAGGCCGCCGATCTTGGACCCGGCGATCTGGGTCTGCTTGTAGTACGCCGTCGGGATGTTGGAGACGACGTCCTTCACGATGTACTCGTTGATCTTGTTCCAGGCCGCGGCCGCCTTGACCGGGTCGGTGAGGGCGGCGGCCGCGTCGATGTCGGCGTTCACCTTCGGGTCGTCGATGTGCGAGTAGTTGGACGCGCCGTCCTGGATCTGGCGGCCGTCGTACAGCGGCGGGATCACGGTCGACGCGCTCGGCCAGTCGGCACCCCACGCGGTGTGGTAGATGTCGTAGTTGTTCTTGACCTTGCTGACCTGGTCGTAGTACGTCTCGGCCGGGATCTCCTGGCGCTGGACGTCGAAGCCGGCCTTCTCCAGGCCCGCCGCCATGGCGGTGGAGTACTGCTGGCCCTCAGGGGTGTTGATGTAGCCGAAGGTCAGCTTCAGACCGACCTTGCCGGCCTTCTCCAGGAGCTGCTTGGCCTTGGCCGGGTCACCCGCGGGCTTGGCCTTCTTGCCGAAGGGGTCGAACTTCGCGTCGTAGCCGGTCACGGTCGGGCTGATCAGACCGCCGGCGACCTCCATCGCGTCGGTGCCGCCGAAGGCACGCACGAACGGCGTGATGGGGAGGGCGTAGGCGATGGCCTCGCGGACCTCCTTCGACTGCATCTCCGGCTGGGACAGGTTGATGTTCATCTGGCCCACGTACGGCTGGTAGCCGGAGACCGTGCGGGACTTCAGCGCCGCGTCGTTGAGGACCTTGGTCAGGTTGCCCGCGTCGACCTGGTTGCTGAAGCTGATCGCGGTGGCGTTCGTGCCCGAGTCGTCGAGGATCGCCTTGGTCGAGTCCTCGAACTGCTTGTTGAACTCGAAGCTGAACTGGTCGGCGTACTGGTGGCGGACCGCGTCGGTCTTCGCGTCCCAGTTGGTGTTCTTGACCAGCGTCATCGACTTGCCGGACTTGAACTCGGAGATCTTGTACGGGCCCGAGGTCATCGGGGCCTTGTCGTACTTCTCCTTGGTGTCCTTGGCCTCCGACACGATGGAGTAGCCCGCCATGGCGAGCGCGTACGGCAGGTCGGGCTTGGCCTTCGCGAACTTGAAGACGATCGTCTTGTCGTCCGGCGTCTCAAGGACGCTGTCCGGCAGGTGCTTGCCCTTGTACGGGCCGTCCGGCAGGAGCTTGCGGTACTCCGCGCCCGGGGTGTCGGCCATCCACTGCTGGATGAACGTCGGGCCGTTGGAGACGAACGGGGCGAAGAGCCGCTCGAAGGTCTGGCGCACGTCCTTGGCGGTGATCGCGGAGCCGTCGGCCCACTTGACCCCGTCCTTGAGCGTGAACTTCCAGGTCTTGCCGCCGTCCGTGGTCGTACCGCTGTCGGTGGCCAGGTCGCCGACGACCTCGTGCTTCTGGCCGTCGTCGCTGGTCGCCTTGTAGCTGGTCAGACCGCGGTGTATCAGCTGGGAGAGGGCCATCTCGTCCGAGACGTAGATCTGTCCGGGGTCGAGGTGCGCGAAGCTGTCCCGCTGGAGCACCGTGATCGTGCCGCCCGCCTTGGCACCGGGCACCTCGGCGGCCGGGCCGGTCGAGGCCTTCGCGTCGCCGAAGGTGATGCCGGACTGCTGCCGCTCGGCGTTCTCCTTGTCCTTACCGTCGTTGTCGTTGCCTTTGCTGCCACCCTCGCTGCAGCCGGTGAGCACGAGAGCCCCCGCCGCGAGCAGTGAGAGCGCGGCGTACGCGCGGCGTCCACCCTTACCCATCACTCAGATTCCACCCATCTTGTGTCACCGGTGCCACTGTCACCGGTGCGAATTGAAGTGCGGACCGGCATCAGAAGTGCCATCCGGTCGGTGTCGGGCGAGGATTGCCCACAACTCGGCGGTCAGCGCGCCGTCTTGGGATCGAAGGCGTCCCTGACCGAGTCCCCGAGCAGGTTGAACGCCACGATGAAGATGATCATCGAGATGCCCGGGAAGAACATGTAGGTGATGTCGTTCTGCATCACGAGTTCGGTCGACGCCTTGGAGAACATCTGCCCCCAGTCCGGCGTCGGTTCGACGATTCCGACCCCGAGGAAGGACAGACCGGCCTCGGCGGTCACGAAGTTGGGGAGCATGTACGTCGACTGCACCAGGATCGGCGTGACCACGTTGGGCAGGATCTCCCTGCGGATGATGCGCGCCGGAGATGCCCCGCTGACCTTGGCGGCCTCGATGAACTCCCGTTCTCGCAGGGCGAGTGTGGTCCCGCGCAGGATGCGCGCCAGACTCATCCAGCCCAGGAACCACTGCACCGTGATGAGGGCGACGACCCGGACGTACACCGGGGTCTCGTCGCGCGGGCTGACGAACAGCGAGACCACGACCGGCATGCTCGCGATGAAGAACAGCTGGGCCGGGAAGGCGAGGAGGAAGTCGATGACCCGGCTGATCCAGTAGTCCGTACGGCCGCCGAGATAGCCGGCCGCGACCCCGAGGAGGATGCCGGTCAGCACCGTCGCGACGGTGACCGCCAGCGAGATCATCAGGGAGTTGCGGATGCCGTAGATCAGCTTGGTGAAGACGTCGTAGCCGTTGCCGGGCTCCAGGCCGAACCAGAACTCGCCGCTGATGCCGCCGTTGGGCTGGATCGGCACACCGGCGCTGTCGAAGAGTTCGGGGCGCTCGTCCGCGAACACCGTGTACGGGTCCTTGCCGTACAGCTTGGAGATCAGCGGGGCCGCGAGGCCGACCACGAAGAAGAAGATCACGACGTACGCCGAGATCACTCCGGTGCGGTCGCGCTTGAAGCGGATCCACATCAGCTGACCCGGAGAGCGGCCTTCGAGTTGCTTGGCCTCCTCCGGTTTCGTCTTCGGCTCTTTCTCGCCGTCGACGACGACCGACGTACCGCCGCCCTCGATGTCGATAGGACTTGTCACAGTTCGCCCATTTCACAGGTGTGGGTGTGCCGAACCGGCGACCGGGCGCGAGAGGGCGCGATCGCGGTTCGGATCATGAAGAAGCGTCAGCGGCGACATGCGGCCCGCGGGAGAACCCGCAGCCGGACGCGCGTAGTGGTAAGGGCGTGGCCCTTCAGAGCCGATCGCCGTGCGCCGGGGCGCAGTTGCCGACCACCGCTGACACTGTGACCCACCTGGTGCTTGTGACACCGCGCATGGGACTCCTCCTCATGACTCCACGTGTTCACCAACAGGAGGGGGTTCACGTCTTTCCTCCGACACCCCTGACGGAGGGTCAGACACCCCCTGGTGCTCGTGAGTCGGCGCCGTCCCCACGGCGCGAGACCCATTGACCCGAGCTCTACGCGGCTAACTATCTGCCATGAGCCAACCGGCGACCACCGTCTTTAAATCTCGATTCAGTCACAGCTGGCGCGTACATCTTCCGAAATTTGGACAAACCGTCTGGCAGGATAAGGCCGCGAAACGGACGTGTTACATGTGTATCGGGCGTGGATCTCCGCATTACGGACATCGCTCGCCGTCGGCGTACGGGAAACCGCCTGAAAATGAGTTGCAAAAAGCCCGGGCACCCCCAAGATGGGGGCACCCGGGCTTCGTAGCGACCGATGGTCAGCCGTGCTTGGCGCGGCTCGCGGTGCGACCGCGCTCCTTCTGGTCGAGCACGACCTTGCGGATGCGAACCGCCTCCGGGGTCACCTCGACGCACTCGTCGTCGCGGCAGAACTCGAGGGACTGCTCCAGGGAGAGTTTGCGCGGCGGGACGATCGCCTCGAACGAGTCGGCGGCGGCCGAGCGCATGTTGGTGAGCTTCTTCTCCTTGGTGATGTTCACGTCCATGTCGTCGGCGCGGGAGTTCTCGCCGACGATCATGCCCTCGTACACCTCGGTGCCGGGGTCGGTGAACAGCACGCCGCGCTCCTGGAGGTTCGTCATCGCGAACGCGGTGACGGCACCGGAGCGGTCGGCGACCAGCGAACCGTTGTTACGGGTCGTCAGGGTGCCGAACCACGGCTCGTGGCCCTCGTGGATGGAGTGGGCGATGCCCGTGCCGCGCGTACCGGTCAGGAACTCGGTACGGAAGCCGATGAGACCGCGGGAGGGGACGACGAACTCCAGGCGGACCCAGCCCGAGCCGTGGTTCGACATGTTGTCCATGCGGCCCTTGCGGACACCCATGAGCTGCGTGACCGCGCCCATGTGCTCCTCGGGCACGTCGATCGTCATGCGCTCGACGGGCTCGTACGTCTTGCCGTCGACCTGCTGGGTGACGACCTGCGGCTTGCCGATGGTCAGCTCGAAGCCCTCGCGGCGCATCTGCTCGACCAGGATGGCGAGCGCGAGCTCACCACGGCCCTGGACCTCCCAGGCGTCCGGGCGCTCGGTGTCGAGGACGCGCAGCGAGACGTTACCGATCAGCTCGCGGTCCAGGCGGTCCTTGACCTGGCGGGCGGTGACCTTGCGGTCCTTGACCACGGACTTGGCCTGAGCGCCCTTGCCGGTGGCGCCGCGGCCGACCATCGGCGAGGTGTTGGTACCGATGGTCATGGAGATCGCCGGCTCGTCGACCGTGATCAGCGGCAGCGCGATCGGGTTCTCGGTGTCGGCGAGGGTCTCGCCGATCATGATGTCCGGGATACCGGCGACGGCACAGATGTCACCCGGGCCGGCCATCTCGGCGGGCTTGCGGGTGAGCGCCTCGGTCATCAGCAGCTCGGTGATGCGGACGTTGGACATCGAACCGTCACGCTTGATCCAGGTGACGGTCTGGCCCTTGCGCAGCTCGCCCTGCTCGACGCGGAGCAGCGCGATACGGCCGAGGAAGTTGTCGGCGTCCAGGTTGGTGACGTGCGCCTGGAGCGGGGCGGCCTCGTCGTACTCGGGGGCCGGGACGTGCGACAGGATCGTGGAGAAGAACGGCTCCAGGCTGTTGCTGTCGGCCGGGACGGTGCCGTCCTCGGGCTTGGTGAGCGAGGCCACACCGTCACGCGCACACGCGTAGACGATGGGGAACTCGATCTGCTCCTCGTCCGCGTCCAGGTCCAGGAAGAGGTCATAGGTCTCGTTGACGACCTCTTCGATCCGGGAGTCCGGGCGGTCCGTCTTGTTGATGCACAGGATCACCGGCAGACGCTGCTGGAGCGCCTTGCGCAGCACGAAGCGGGTCTGGGGCAACGGGCCCTCGGAGGCGTCGACGAGCAGCACCACCGCGTCCACCATCGACAGACCGCGCTCGACCTCGCCACCGAAGTCGGCGTGGCCCGGGGTGTCGATGATGTTGATGGTGATGACGTCGCCGCCATCCTTCGGGTGGTACTTCACCGCCGTGTTCTTGGCGAGGATCGTGATGCCCTTCTCACGCTCCAGGTCGTTCGAGTCCATCATTCGGTCGTCGAGCGACTCGGCGGCGTGCGCGGCGAAGGCACCGGCCTGCTTCAGCATGGCGTCGACGAGGGTCGTCTTGCCGTGGTCGACGTGGGCGACGATGGCGACATTACGGATGTCGTGGCGCGTGGCCATAGTGCGGCGTACTCCCGGAGTCTTAGGAAGGGGCGTCGCGTACGTCTGGTGTTACGCGGACCCTGCCGGGCTGTACATGCCACGGCCTCACCCCATGGTACGTGGCGTTGACGGTGACGGCCTCCGCAGGGGGTTCAGGCCTCCTCGCGGGCCCGGGATCCGACCGGGCAGCTCCGTACGGCGGCCTCGTGGGCGGCGGTGTCCTGCCGGGGTTCGTCGGCGCAGGACAGGAAGCCGGTCCCGGCGGTGTCCCAGCTGCGTACATGCCCCTTGACCGGGTCTCCGCTCGCACAGGTGTACGTGAAGTCGGCGTCGACCATGCGCAGCGAGTCCCAGGAGTAGTACGTGCCCTTCGTGAGCCCGGTCTCCTCCCCGTAGTAGGTGTCGTAGCGGGTGTCCTCCCGGTCGGAGGGGTCGGCGAGCGGCTCCTCGACCTTCAGGTGCCTGCCCAGCGCGAGGATCACCTCCCCGGCGGTCGTGCCGTCCGGCACGGGGCTCACCGCGGGCCGGTAGGTCAGGGTGTCGTCGGACCTGAGCCGGGCGTTGTAGGACGCCGCGCTCTTCTTGATCACGATGGGGTCGGCCAGCCGGATCAGCTTCTGTGTGCGGGTGACGCCCGACCATGTGTACGTCCCGTCCGCACAGTCCCCGGACCGGTCCTCCGTGTCTCCGCCACAGGCCGTCAGTCCCGCCCCGAGGGCCACCACCGTCGCCCCCACCACCCAGCCGCGCATCCCCGTCGTCCTCTCCCCCGGCCGTACGACGGCCGCCACCCCGCTTCCTGCGGGGTGGCGGCCGACCATGTGCTGAGGAGGATGATCTCCTACTTTTCTGTGGGGCTCGCCGCAGGCCCCGCGCCCTTCTTCAGGAAGCCCATGTCCTCGTAGACCGGGGTCTGGAAGCCGAAGGCACCCGCGTTCACCACGGTCTTCCTCGCCGCCGTCAGCTGGGGCCGCTGGTACAGCGGGATGGACCCCGCCGCCGCCCAGATGCGGGAGTCGGCCTTGCGGATCAGGCCCCGGCTCTCGTGCTCGTCCAGCGTCGCCATCGCCTGGTCGAAGAGCTGGTCCACCTGGTCGGTGCCGACCCGCGTGTAGTTCTGCTCGACGTTCAGCGAGCCGTCGGCCGCCGGGACCGGCTTGGCGTAGATCGGGCGGCCGTCGGTGGCGGGGAAGGCGGAGGCGGGCCAGGAGTACAGCGCGAGGTCGTACTGACCCGAGGCGATGTGGTCCTTGAAGTAGCTCTCGTCCTCGACCTTGGAGATCTCGGTGCTGATACCGACCTTCCGCAGCATCCCCGAGATCCGGTCGGCCACCGTACGCAGGGTCTGCGAGCCCGGGCCCGACGGCAGGACGAAGCGGAGCGTGAGCTGCTTGCCGTCCTTGGCCAGCGCGCCCGCCGCGGTGCCCGCCGGCGCGGCGGTGCCCCGCGGGGCGTACGCGCCCGGCGCCCCGCCCTGCTTCAGCTTGTTCGTGTACTGCTTGCCGTCCTGGGCGAGGTGCTTGGTGCCCTCTTTCCGCTCCCCCTCGTGGGGGCGCTTCTTCTCCCGGTCGGCCTCGCGGCGCGCCTTGTCGTCCTCGCCGACGATGTACGTGTCGTCGTCGCTCTCCGACTCGTCCCCCGCCTTCTCTCCCTTGGCCCCGGCCGCCTTCTCCCCCTTCTTCTCCTCCTTGACCGGACCGCCCCGCACCCACCCGGCGTCCGCGAGCAGTGCCTGTGCCTCCGCGGTGTCCTGGCCGCCCAGCGCGCCGCTGTTGTCGGCGTACGCGGCCTGGCCGGAGAGCGCGAGGTGGCTGCCGACCGGTTCGGCGGGCAGGCCCAGCGGTGTCAGGACCACCGAGGCGAGGGCCTCCCGGTCCAGGGCGCGGGCCACGGCACGGCGGACCCGCTCGTCGGCGAGGGGGCCGTCGGCGCCGTTGAGGGCGAGCTGGGTGTAGGCGGGCTCCAGGGAGCGGCGCACCTCGAAGCCGCGCAGCGCCTGCTGCTGACGGGCGTATGTCGTGACCGCCTTCCGCTGCTTCTCGCGGGCGCTGGTCTCCTCGTCGGCGGCGTCCTCGTCGGAGCCGTTGGCGACGGCCCAGGAGCGCAGGGAGTCGGCGGCACTGAGGTCGCTGCCGGGGCCCATCAGCGGGGTGCTGCCGGTGCCGCGCTTCGGGCCGGCGGCGACGGTGATCCGCTTGACCGACTCGGGGTCGATCTCGGCCAGGTCGAGCCTGCCCTCGGCCAGCGCGGCGGCCCGCTCGTCGCGCGGCACGGCGCGCAGCACGATCTCGTCCAGCTTGGCGGGGTGGCCCCACCAGCGCGGGTTGCGGTCGAGGGTGACCTCGTCGTCCTTGCGGTCGACCTTCTTCAGCCGGTAGGGCCCGGCGGTGACCTTGAGCTTCTTGCGCGCCGCGTCGTTGAAGGAGTCCGGGGTGCCCATGACGTCCTTCGGGTACAGCGGCGAGAACAGCGACTTCCAGTCGGCGTACGGCCGCGCGAAGGTGACCTTGACCTCCAGGTCGTCGTCTCCGCGCTCGATCCTCTCGATGCGGTCGTAGCCGGCGTTGCGGGCCGTCCAGTACGCGGTGTCCTTGCCGGACAGGGCACGCCACTGCGCGGCGAAGTCGGCGGCGCCGATCTCCCGGCCGTCGCTCCACACCGCCTGCTGGTTGAGCTTGTACAGCACGACCTGCTTGGGCTCGGTGTCGACGACCTCGGCCTTCTCCAGGTAGTCGGGGTTGACCTGCGGACGCCCGTTCACGTCGAGCCGGTACATCGAGGGCAGGACGGCCTGGGCGACTCGGGTGGTGGTGCCGTCGGCGTCCGCCTGGAACGTGTTCAGCGTCTCCGGCACGGAGTCCACGGCCCAGCGCAGGGTCCCGCCGTCGGCGACCGCCGAGCGTGCCGCGGGCGCCACGTCCTGCCCGGCGACCGGTTCGCCGGCCGGATCCTCGGAGCTGCAACCGGCGAGCGCGGGCACGCTGAGCACCCCTGCGGTGAGGAAGGCGACCGAGCGCATCACCGCGCCACGCGAAGGCCTGGGTCCGACGCCGTCGTGGGACATGCCGCATACCTCCGGGGGTGCGCCGCCGGTTTGGATCACGTTTGGCGGTATATGGAGCTGATCAGATGTATGCGGCCACTGAAGAGGAAAGGGTTCGGCAGGGGGCGGCGACACGGCGAGGGCGGCGCCGAAGCCCACCCATGCGGCGCAATCCAGGGCGTACGGGGGGCGCGCACGGAGGCTCACGATCCGCCAATCCGTGCACGTCCCTTCACATGGGCCGGTGTGACGCGCAACACTCGCAGGCGCACATGAACGTTGCCGCCCCAAGTGAGGTCACGTCATGGCCCTGCACGATGAACTGGCATCGGCCCAGCGCTCTCTCGACGAGCTGCTCCGGTATGTGAAACGCCTGGAACAGCAGTTGGGCAGCGGTGGTATCGAGATGCGCCGCGTCCGCATGGACGCCGACCGGCTCCGCGAGAGCCTCGCCCTGCTCAGGGACGCCGACCCGGCGCTCGCGAAGGCCAAGCGTCCCGATCTGGTCTCCATCCCCGACACCCCGTACGACAACACCCTGTGGACGGACTCGGACGACGAGGGACTCGGCGCCCGCGACCGCCACGCCCCCTGAAACCGACCGGAGTCCTGCGTTGGCCACTGGTACGGAACCCCATCCGAACAGCGGCGGTGTACGAACGGGTACACGCGCCGCGATCGACGCCCCGCATCTGCGGACCGACCGCTGGTGGCTGGCGCCCGCCGCCACCGCGGCCGGGCTGCTCGTCTTCGTCGTGTGGTCGACGTGGCGGGCCTTCGTCGACACGGACTACTACGCGGCACCCTACGTCTCGCCGCTCTACTCACCCTGTCTGGCGGAACGCTGCGAGCCCATGCACGCCGGCCCCAACTGGGAGATCTTCGGCAGCTGGTGGGCCCTGTCCCCCGCGATCCTCATCCTGATCTTCCCGCTCGGTTTCCGGCTGACCTGCTACTACTACCGCAAGGCCTACTACCGGGGCTTCTGGGCGTCCCCACCGGCCTGCGCGGTGGCCGAGCCGCACAAGAAGTACACCGGCGAGACCCGCTTCCCGCTGATCCTGCAGAACGTCCACCGGTACTTCTTCTACGCCGCGGTCCTGGTCGCCGGAGTCCTCACGTACGACACCGTGCTCACCTTCCGCGACGAGCACTACGAGTGGGGCCACATGGGTCTCGGCACCCTCGTGTTCCTGGTCAACACCGTGCTGATCTGGGCGTACACCATCTCCTGCCACTCCTGCCGGCACATCGTCGGCGGCCAGCTCAAGCACTTCTCCAAGCACCCGGTGCGCTACCGGATGTGGCGCTGGGTGGGGACGCTGAACGCCCGTCACATGATGCTGGCCTGGACGTCGTTGGCGAGCGTGACCCTCGCCGACGTCTACGTCTATCTCATCGCGTCCGGTGTCTTCGACGATCCGAGGTTCTTTTAAATGGATGGGGCGTTCTGATGTCCGTGGTCGACCGCCAGGAGTGGGACGTCGTCGTGGTGGGCGCCGGGGGCGCGGGCCTCCGCGCCGCCATCGAGGCCCGCGAGCGCGGCGCCCGTACGGCCGTGATCTGCAAGTCGCTGTTCGGCAAGGCGCACACGGTGATGGCCGAGGGCGGCATCGCGGCGGCGATGGCCAACGCCAACGAGCACGACAGCTGGCAGGTCCACTTCCGCGACACCATGCGCGGCGGCAAGTTCCTCAACCAGTGGCGGATGGCCGAACTGCACGCGCAGGAGGCCCCGGACCGGGTGTGGGAGCTGGAGACCTGGGGTGCCCTGTTCGACCGCACCAAGGACGGCCGGATATCCCAGCGCAACTTCGGCGGCCACGAGTACCCGCGCCTCGCCCATGTCGGCGACCGCACGGGTCTCGAACTCATCCGGACCCTCCAGCAGAAGATCGTCTCGCTCCAGCAGCAGGACAAGAAGGAGACCGGCGACTACGAGTCCCGGCTGAAGGTCTTCCAGGAGTGCACCGTCACCCGCGTCCTCAAGGACGGAAGCCGGGTCTCCGGAGTCTTCGCCTACGAGCGTGAATCCGGCCGCTTCTTCGTCCTGGAGGCCCCGTCCGTGGTCATCGCGACGGGCGGCATCGGCAAGTCCTTCAAGGTGACGTCGAACTCGTGGGAGTACACCGGCGACGGTCACGCACTGGCGCTGCTGGCGGGCGCGCCCCTGCTGAACATGGAGTTCGTGCAGTTCCACCCGACGGGCATGGTCTGGCCGCCGTCCGTGAAGGGCATCCTCGTCACGGAGTCCGTGCGCGGCGACGGCGGGGTGCTGCGCAACTCCGAGGGCAAGCGGTTCATGTTCGACTACGTCCCGGACGTCTTCAAGGAGAAGTACGCCGAGTCGGAGGCCGAGGGCGACCGCTGGTACGAGGACCCGGACCACAACCGGCGTCCCCCCGAGCTCCTGCCCCGCGACGAGGTGGCCAGGGCCATCAACTCCGAGGTGAAGGCGGGCCGCGGCTCCCCGCACGGCGGGGTCTTCCTCGACGTGTCGACGCGGATGCCAGCCGAGGTCATCAAACGCCGACTGCCGTCCATGTACCACCAGTTCAAGGAGCTGGCGGACGTCGACATCACCGCGGAGGCGATGGAGGTCGGACCCACCTGTCACTACGTGATGGGCGGTATCGCGGTCGAGTCCGACACGGCCGCCGCACGCGGGGTGCCGGGGCTGTACGCGGCCGGCGAGGTCGCGGGCGGCATGCACGGCTCGAACCGGCTCGGCGGCAACTCCCTGTCCGATCTGCTGGTGTTCGGCCGCAGGGCGGGCGAGCACGCGGCCGAGTACGCGGCGGCCCTGGCGTTCGAACGCCCCGCGGTGGACGAGGTCCAGATCGACGCGGCGGCCGCCGAGGCGCTGCGTCCCTACTCCGCGGAGTACCCGCCGACGGGCGCGCAGGACGCACGTCCGCCGGAGAACCCGTACACCCTCCACCAGGAGCTCCAGCAGGCCATGAACGACCTCGTCGGCATCATCCGCCGCGAGCCCGAGATGAAGCAGGCCCTGGAGAAGCTGGCCGAGTTGCGGGTACGGGCCCGCCGGGCCGGCGTCGAGGGCCACCGCCAGTTCAACCCCGGCTGGCATCTCGCCCTGGACCTCAGGAACATGCTGCTGGTCAGCGAGTGTGTGGCGCGGGCCGCGCTGGAGCGCACGGAATCCCGCGGCGGCCACACCCGCGAGGACCATCCGACGATGGACCGCAAGTGGCGCCGGATCAACCTCCTGTGCCAACTCACCGACCCCACCGGCGGACTGGCGGCCACGGACCCGGTCCACGGCCAGATCGACCTCACCCGTGAGACGACCGACCCCATCCGTTCCGACCTGCTCGCCCTCTTCGACAAGGAGGAGCTGGTCAAGTACCTCGCCGAAGAGGAGCTGTACGAGTGAGCAGCTACAAGGCCAGCTTCAAGGTGTGGCGCGGCGATGTGAAGGGCGGCGACCTGGAGGACTTCGCGGTCGAGGTCAACGACGGCGAGGTGGTCCTGGACATCATCCACCGGCTCCAGGCCACCCAGGCCCCCGACCTCGCGGTCCGCTGGAACTGCAAGGCGGGCAAGTGCGGTTCGTGCTCGGCGGAGATCAACGGCCGGCCGCGGCTGATGTGCATGACCCGCATGTCGGTCTTCACCCGGGAGGAGACGATCACCGTCACTCCCCTGCGGGCCTTCCCGGTCGTGCGCGACCTGGTCACGGACGTCGGCTTCAACTACGAGAAGGCGCGCGAGGTCCCGTCCTTCGTGCCGCCGCCGGAGCTGGGTCCCGGCGAGTACCGGATGATGCAGGAGGACGTGGACCGCTCGCAGGAGTTCCGCAAGTGCATCGAGTGCTTCCTGTGCCAGGACACCTGCCATGTCGTCCGTGACCACGAGGAGAACAAACCCGCGTTCGCCGGCCCCCGCTTCCTGATGCGGGTCGCCGAGCTGGACATGCATCCGCTGGACGCGGCGGAGGAGAGCGGCCTGGACCGCAAGAGGACGGCCCAGGACGAGCACGGCCTCGGCTACTGCAACATCACCAAGTGCTGCTCGGAGGTCTGCCCCGAGGGCATCAAGATCACGGACAACGCGCTGATCCCGCTGAAGGAACGGGCGGTGGACCGCAAGTACGACCCGCTGGTGTGGCTGGGGTCGAAGATCAGGAGGAGGTCCTCGTAGCTCCCGTGTCCGCCGCGAACCGGGCCCGGTGCTGCACATACAGGCCGAGCCCGGCCACGGCCATGCCGGCCAGCGCGAACGGGAAGAAGCCGGGGTGCCGCGACTCGTCGAGCGGGCCCAGGTAGAGGAACGCGCCCGTCCCGGCCTGGTTCAGCAGCGTGCCGTATCCCCACACCCTGGGCCGGAGTATCTTCGCGCTTCCCCGCCCCGGGAGCAGCCAGCCCTTGGTGACGGCGGCCGTACCGATCGCCAGGCCGGCCGTGATCACCACGGCGCCCACGATCCCCAGCACCTCGTTCATGGCGATCATGCTTCCACGAGTTCCAGCACCCGCAAGAGATTTGACTCGGCGATGGCCCGCATGAAACCAGCGTTTGGGAAGTCGCCGTCCAGGAGCCGCAGCGGTCCGGCCACCAGACTGAGGTGCGTCGCCAGGCGGTAGAGGCTCAGCCGGTCCTCGTCCAGGCCGGGAACGCGCAGGGCGTCGTAGCGCGGCCCGAAGCGGATCCGCAGGAAGACGTGCTCCCATTCCACGTCGAAGTACATGAGGCCCTCGATGTCGATGAGGGCGGGTCGGCCGTCGGTGTCCAGCAGGACGTGGTCGGGGCCGAGTTCACCGTGGATCAGGGTGTGCCGGTCGCGCGGGCGGACGGCGGCGGCGAGCTCCCCGATCCTGGCCGTCAGCCGGTCCGCCACCGCGGCGATCCGGGGATCTCGTACGGCGGTGGCGGCGATGTCGCGCAGAGCGCCCTCGGTGATCCGCTGCGCGCAGGAACTCGCCGCCGAGTCACCGCCGTTGTCGACGACCACGACCTTCCCGAAGCCCGGGGCCTCGTGCGTGTGCAGCAGCGCGAGTTCGTCGGCCAGCCGTTCCAGGGAGGCGCGCGCCGCGACCGGGTCCCGCTCCAGGGCCTGCTCCAGGCTGCCGCCCGTGAGGTCCTCCATGATCGCCACGTCCGCGGGGACATGGGTGTGCGTGGCGTCGACGTGCAGGAGGCGGGGGGTGCGGACGCCCGCCGCGGCGAGACGGTCGTGCGCGGCCGTGAACACATCGAGGCTGGAGCCCGCCGAGAAGGGGTCGCGCAGGTCGGAGGGGCCGGCGTCCCAGTAGTCCTCGTCGGCCGACCAGACGTAGGCGACCGCCGTGGTCCCGTCGTCGAGGGCGAGCCGGTAGACGCCCTTCTTGGAGCCGCCGCGCAGCCGGGTCACTGCGGCCGGGGTACGCCCCAGTGCGGTGTGCACGAGCGGGGCGAGGTCGTCGCGGGTGAGGAACTTCCGGGTGGCGGTCACCGCCAGATCGTCGCAGCCGTTCCCGACGGACCGCCTCCGCTTTTCTCAGCGCACCCAGTCCCTCTCGTACGCCGTCCAGTCCGCCTCCGTCGCCGCGAAGTCGACGTACAGGGCCACGCCGAAGCGGGCGCGGTCCGCGTCCGTGCGTGACAGGCCGAGCCGCACGCCCCGGACGGCGGCCCGGACCGTCTCGGCGGCGGCGCGGTGGCCGAGGTCGTTCTCGTGGAAGAACGGCAGCCCCATGAGGAGGTCCGTCGAGGGCGGGGTCACCTCCAGGGCCAGCGAGGTCTGCTGGGCGACGTAACCGCCGTACAGGCTCTCCAGGGGCATCGCCGTGTCGTACGACATCACCGCGATCTGGTCGACGCGGCGCGCGACCTGCCCGAAGTACTCCTGCGACCACCACTTGGGATGCCCGGTGAGGGCGCCCGCGACCCGGTGCAGTGCCGGGAGCGGGTCGATCTGGTGGGCGGCGATCGAGAGGGGGACGCCGTGGCCGCGGGTGACCGTGCGGAGCGAGTCGAGGAGGGTGAGGTAGTCCTGGTCGCCAGAGTGGAGGGGCTCCAGGTCGAAGTGGACGCCGTCGAAGCCGGTGGCGAGGATCTCGCGGGTGGAGCGCACCACGGCGGCCCGGGTCGCCGCGCGGTCGAGGTGCAGACCGTCGGGGTTCTCGTTCGCGAGCTCGTCACCGAGCCAGGCCTGCACACGGATGCCCGGCGCCGCGCTGTGCAGGGTGGTGATGAGCCGGCGGGCCCGGGGATACGACGACTTCGGCAGGGTTCCGTCGTGCTCCAGAGGGCCCGAGTGGACGTAGAGGTCGCGGATGCCGGTCGACTCCAGGCGTTCGGCGAGTGCGGTGACGTCGTTGTCGGTCTTGCGGCCGTCCACCCAGGCGTGGCCGAGCCAGATCGCGTCCCGGTTGCGGGTGTAGGTGCCGTCCGCGGGGTCGCCGGTGTAGTTGACGCGCAGCGCTACGGCCGCGGCGAGGGTGGGGAGCAGCAGGGTCAGTGCCAGGGCGAGGGCGAGGCGCTTGAGCCATCGTTTCCAGCGCCCCGCACCGCCTTTGCCGCCTTCGCCATCGGGTGCGGGAGGCCCCGGCGAGGGTTCCCCGGCCTCGGCGACCGTGGGTCCGTTCTCGTCGCCGGTCCCTGTCCCGCTCATCCCCGTGTCTCCCCTTTCCGGTCCGTGCCCCGCCGCTCCACCCCTGCCCCACCCCGGTCGCGCCGCCGCATTCCTGCTCATACGCTCAGAAATGTGACGTCATCCTTGTTCCGGGGCCGGCCGCGGCGCGCGACCTCGCACATATCCGTGCGGGTGGCGCACACCCTGCTGGGCGGGCTGGCCGGAGTGGTGTGGCTGGTGCTGCCGGGAACGACGTTCGACGAGGGTGCCGCGGTTGCGGGACCCCGGACGGGGACCGTGCAGCGGGTGGAGGCCCAGGAGGACGAGTCCTCGGCCGCCGACCTCGTGCTTCCGCTCCTCGCGGTGGGCGCCGCGGGCGCGGTCGCGGGATACACCTATGTACGGCGTACCCGGCGCGCCCGGACCCGCACCACACCCGGCGGTTCCCTCGTCGCGCCCTGGACACCGTCCACCGGTGAACTCGACGCGCAGGCGAAGGCGTTGCTCGTCACGGCCGACGACTGCGTCCGCGGCAGCCGTGCGCAACTCGGCTTCGTCGAGGCACGGTTCGGGGAGACCGCCGTGGCACCCCTCGCGGCGGCGCTGCGGGACGCGGAGGGCGAGCTGACGGCCGCGTTCCGGATGCGGCAGCAGTACGACGACGGCGTACCGGAGGAGGCCGCGGCCCGGCGGCACGCGCTCGCCGGGATCGTCGGACGGTGTGAGGAGGCCGGGCGGCGGCTGGACGGGGAGGCGGCCGGGTTCGACCTGTTGCGGGCCCTGGAGAAGGGCCTGGGCGAGGCCCTGGAGATCGCCGAGGGCCGCTTCCGGGCGCTGGCCGGCCGCACCGGGACCGTCGAGGCGCTCCTCGCCGACTGGCGCGAGCGGTACGCCCCCTCCGCCACCGCCCCCGTCACCGGCCACACCGAACAGGCCAAGGACCGCCTGGTGTTCGCCACCCTCCGCCTCAACCAGTCCCGCCAGTGCGCCGACCGCGCGGAGACCGAGAGGGCCGCCCTCCACCTCCGTGCCGCCGAGGGCGCGATCGCCCAGGCCGCCGTCTTCCTCGACGGCGTCGAACGGCTCGGTGCGGCGCTGGCGAGCGCCGAGGCCCTGGTGCCGACGGCACTGACCGGGGCGGAGGCGGAGCTCGCGAGGGCACGGTCGCGGCCGGCCGATGTACCCAGCGGTGAGCTGTGGGCCCGGATCCTGCATGCCGACGGCGCCCTGGCCGTCGTACGGGACGAACGGACCACCGGACCGTCCGATCCGCTCGCCGCCCTGCGGCGGATCGTGCGGTCGGTCGCGCCGCTGACGGCGGAGCCGACGGCCGGGGTGCTGGGAGCAGCCGCCCTGCTGGTCGGCCGTACCGCGATATCCGCCGCGGACGATGTCGTCGCGACCCATCGGGGCGCGGTGGGCGCGGCGGCCCGCACCCGGCTGGCGGAGGCGTCACGGCTGCTCGCCGAGGACCCGACGGCCGCGGACGAGTACGCCGGGGCGGCGCGCGACCTGGCCGAGCAGGACGTACGCGTGTACGGCAACCCGGCTGCGGAGCACGAGAGCGGGGTCGCGGGGGCGATCCTGGGCGGGGTGCTGCTGGACGCCGAGACTCCCACGACCTTCGGCGGCCCACGGACGCGAACGCGGGCGTGAACAGCCACGGACGACCCGGCAGGCGAGCTCAGAACAGGCTGAGCAAGGCCTCCGCCGGGTCCGCCAACCCCGTCTCCCCGTCCGGCAGCGGCAGCTCGAACCACACCGTCTTCCCCAGCGGTGTCCGGCGCGACCCCCACGCGGCGCTGAGCAGCCCGACCAGCTGCAACCCCCGCCCGCCTTCGTCCGTGTCCCGCGCCCGCCGCCGCCGCGGCTGGACCAGTCCGGAGTCCCACACCTCGCACACCAGGGTCCGGTCCAGCAGCAGCCGCAATCTGATCTCGCCCTCGCCGTACCGCAGGGCGTTCGTCACCAGCTCACTGACGAGCAGCTCCGTCGTGTCGACCAGGGGCTCCAGATCCCATGACAGCAACTGCCCACGGGCGTACTCGCGCGCCCGCCCCACGCTCCGCGGCTCCCGCGGCAGCGTCCAGTCCCCGACGGAGTCCGCGGGCAGGCCCTGGACACGTGCCATCAGCAGGGCGATGTCGTCCTCGCCGTGGTGGGTGTCGAGGGTGTTGAGGACGTGGTCGCAGACGTCCTCCAGGGGCGCGGAGGGGTCGGTGAGGGCGCCCACGAAGGCCTGGAGGCCCTCGTCGAGGGGATGATCGCGGCTTTCGACCAGTCCATCCGTGTAGAGCGCGAGCAGGGCGCCTTCGGGTAGTTCGACCTCGACCTCCTCGAAGGGCTCGCCACCGACGCCGAGCGGCATCCCGGGCGGCACGTCGAGCATGAGCGCGTCCTCGCCGGGCTCGACCAGCACCGGCGGCAGATGGCCCGCGTTGGCGAAGGTGCAGCGGCGGGTCACCGAGTCGTAGACCGCGTACACGCAGGTCGCCAGGTACACCTCGGACAGGTCCGCCTCACGGGGCCGGCGGGCCGCTCGGGTGGCCTGCTGAACGCCGCCCGGCGCACCGAGGCCGCGCGCGATCTCGTCCAACGCGCTCAGCACTTCGGCCGGTTCGAGGTCCAGCAGTGCCAGGGTCCGTACGGCGGAACGCAGTTCACCCATCGCCACGGCCGCCCGCAGCCCGCGGCCCATCACGTCACCGACGACCAACGCCGTACGGTGCCCGGGCAGTTCGATGACGTCGAACCAGTCGCCGCCGACCTCGCTGGGCCGGTCGGCGGAGGAGTTGCCCGGCAGATAGCGGCAGGCGATGTCCAGGCCCGAGGCGACCGGGTCGCCCGGGGGCAGCAGGGACCGCTGAAGTATCAACGCCCGCTCGTGCTCACGCCGGTACAGCCGGGCGTTGTCGATACAGACCGCCGCGCGGGCCGCCAGCTCCACCGCCAGATCCCGGTCCCGGTCCCCGAACGGCTCGCTGCCCTTCGTACGGGCGAACTGCGCCAGTCCTACGACGGTGTCGTGGGCGACCATCGGCACGGCGAGCGTGGACTGCGCCAGGCCGCCCTCCTCGGCCGGGATGAACAGGGGGCGGGCGGTGCGCAGGGCGTCCGCGTTGGGCGAGTTGAAGGGGAAGTGGTGGACGGCGCCGACCTGGACGGGCGGGCCCGAGCCGATGAAGGGGACGTCGGAGACCGCGCTGGCGAAGGCGACGCGGCGGAGTTCCGCGCTGCCGTCGGCGAGCCCCGGCGGGGCCTCGTCGCCCGCCAGGAGCCCTTGGTAGAGGTCGACCGTGGCCAGGTCGCAGAAGCCGGGGACCACGACGTCCAGGAGTTCGCGGGCCGTGGTCTCCAGGTCGAGGGAGTTGCCTATCCGGGCGCCGGCCTCGTTCAGAAGGGCGAGATTGCGCCGCGCCGCGGCCGCTTCCCGGGCTGCCGCGCGGCGGGCCGTGATGTCGGTCGCGAGCCAGGCGATGCCGATGGGGCGGCCGGAGCCGCTGCGCACGCGGTACAGGTTGACCGACCAGTGGCGGCGCTCGTCGGAGCCGGGCAGGAAGCCGGTGACGTGCATGTCCGTGATGGATTCGCCGCTCTCCAGGACGCGGCGCAGGGTGGCCGCCACCCGCTCGGCCTCGGGGCGGGGCAGATAGTCGCCGACCCCCTTGCCGCGGTGGTCGTCGGGGGTGCCGCCGAAGAGGGAGGCGAAGCGATGGTTGGCCCGCCGGACCCGCAGATCGGGGTCGATCAGCAGAAAGCCGAAAGGAGATTGACCGAAAATCGACTGCGAGGCGGCAAGGTCGGTCTCTATCCGCCGCAGGGTGCGGACGTCGACGACGATACAGACGGCGGCCCGCTCACCCTCCGCGGTCTGCGTCGGCATGACGTAGACCTCCGCCAGCCCCTCCTCGCCCGCCTCCCGGTCGGCCGACTCCGGCACCCGGAAGGGGACCACTCCGGTCCACTCGCGGCCGTCGAGGATCTCGGCCATCTTGCGCTGGCCGACCTCGCGCTGGCCGGCGTCGATGAACGCCTCGATGGGGTCCATGCCGACGGCCCGGTCGGCGGGGATCCCGAAGAGCTGCTCGGCACGCAGACTCCACTGGTCCACGAGGCCGTCGGGGCCGATGGAGAAGGACGCGACCTTGATGTAGTCGTAGATCGAGCCGGGCGGGCTGCTCTGCCACATCGCGTCGCCCCGCGGGGCGCCAGCGGCTCCGCCGGGTTCACCGGTGGATTCCAGGCCTGTTCCGCCCATGGCACCACGCGTCACGTCCGCCGCGGTGTCACCCGCGGCCTCCGACCTCGCGCCGTCCGACGGGTCCTCGGACTCCGTGGCCTTCGCTGGTATCTCGCTCACGCGAACCGTCCCCTCCAGCTCACCGCGTCCGGCACCGGTCACCGGCAGCGGCTGCCCGCAGTATCCAGCACTACGGCGCCGCACAACACGGTGTTCACGATCACAGCACGGTCCCAGCGTTTTTTGGACCGCACCGCGACAACACTTCCAGTCTTCTAACCAGCCGACACACTGTCGAATCACGTACTCCGGCAACCGCCAGTGGCCTGAACCAGTCACTGGACAGCGCGGGCGGGGCCGTACAGCCCGGACGGGCCCGGTTCATTCCGGGACCGCGAGCTCGAACCACACCGTCTTGCCCGCCTCACCTGGTCTGGTGCCCCAGCGGCGCGAGGAGTGGGCGACCAGTTGCAGACCCCGGCCGCTCTCGTCCTCGGGGTGGGCGACCCGTTCCCGCGGCGGGTCCGGGAGCGGGTCGGAGACCTCGACCAGCAGGACGTCACCGAGGCCGCTGGGGCGGACGAGACGGACGCCGATGGGTCCGGTCGCGTGCCGCAGCGCGTTGGTCACCAGTTCGCTGACCAGCAGGGTCGTGATGTCGGCCACGCTGTCGAGGTTCCAGTCGCGCAGCCGGGCGCGGACGGCGACGCGGGCGGCGCGTACGGCGCCGGGGTCCGCGGGAAAGGTCCAGTCGGCGCAGTCGCCTTCGGTGTCGATCACGCCGATCACTTCCCAGGCCACACCCATGTCCGGTTTCATGGGGTTAATGGGCACATACCCGATATCAGGGGCGTGGTACCGCGTGGGAGGGCGCGTTGTGGTGCGAACGGCGTAGCGGGGGGCGCCTACGAGACCGGGGGTGCCTGTTGCGTAGCGGCCGCGGGTGCGTTGCGGCTTGTCGCGCAGTTCCCCGCGCCCCTGAGGCAGCTACAGCCGGGCGGCGATTTCACGTACCGCCTCTACGTCCTGGTCCAGCCACGGCACGTCCCAGAGCTCGGCCGGGGTCAGCCAGCGCAGTTCGTCGTGGTCCTGCAGGGGCTTGGGATCCGCGGACTTCGGGAGCAGTCTCGCCGTCCAGACCTGGAGGACGTACGGGGGTTTCAGCGGCCACTCCCCCGGGATCCGCTCCCCCACTTCCGCCTCTACGCCCAGTTCCTCGCGCAGCTCGCGCTCCAGCGCCGCCTCGGGCGTCTCGCCGGGTTCGACCTTGCCGCCCGGCAGCTCCCAGCGGCCGGCCAGTTCGGGGGGCGCGCTGCGGCGGGCGGCCAGGAGGCGGCCGGTGTCGAGGAGGGCGGCTCCGACCACCACGGTCCGTTCGGTCATGGACCGGAGCCTACGTGTGGGTCAGTTCGCCGTCGCGCTGCTGCCGTTCTGGCCGATGCGTTCGACCCAGTACAGCTGCTTGTGGCCGCGGTTGTCGAGGCTGTCCGCGATCTTCTGGGCCTCGGCCCGGGTGGCGTACCGGCCCACGCGGTAGCGATTGCCGTTGTCGTCCTGTCGTATGACGAGCCAGGGAAGAGTGATCGTGCCGTCGTTCATCGCCCCCCACCTGTCTCTTATAACCATCTGGCCCTGCCGACGACGAGGATAGAGGAGGAA
>NZ_JABERD010000062.1 GCF_013044505.1 Streptomyces sp. S3(2020)
GATGGGTTCGACGGGGGTCGGAATGAGGCGGTTCGGGGTCGCTCTTGGCCTACTTTGAGGTGGGGTCGGTTCGGGTGCGAGAGAAGTGCGTCGGATGCGGTCCGGATCAGTCAGTTTCGGGCGGGATCAGTCGGCTGTGCGCAAGCCAGTCGGACGGTTGCCCGCGGACCGGACGGGCCGGACGGACCGGACGGGTGCAGACCGGTCAGGCGCTGACCAGTCGGCCGCGGGCCGACTGAGAGCAGGCCGGCTGAGCGCGGACCGGCAGGGCCCGGACTCGCAGGGCGCGACCGGTCGAGCGGTGTCGGTCGAAGGCGAACCTGCGAACAGGCGGCCAGCGCCGACCCAGGACACCCGGCCAGGGCCCGGCCCAGCACCTCCCCTCCACAGCGATGTCGCTCCGGCTTGCCACCGGACCGGAACCAGCTCGGAATGGGCTCGGAATCGGCTCGGAATCGGCTCAAAGAATGTGCGGCGCGAATGGGAACCGAGCCGGTACGAGCGGTGTACCAAAAGTGACACTGCCGCGACGTTGTGTCACATCAGATCGCGCAGGCATCGGTCTCGGACCATGAGGGCGGCCCGCTTGTCGGGCAGCTCGACCTCGGCGGAGAACCGGAAGCCGGCGCTCAGGAAGGCGGAGACGGAAGGGGTGTTTCGCATGGCGGGTTCGGCGATGACACGGGCACAGGCAGGGCGCTTGTCGAGCGCGAGGTCGGCGACGGCTCGGAGCAGTGCGCTGCCGAGACCGCGGCCACGGTCCGTGACCGCACCGATGAGAAGGTGGATGCCCGTGTCATGAGGTCGGGCGGGATAGTGGCGGGCCAAGGGATCGAGGTCGGCCCGGTAGATCTCCCAGTAGCTCATCGGCGTGCCGTCCAGGACGCCGAGGCAGGGGACGCTGCGGCCATCTCCGCCGAGTTGGGCATGCACGTGGTCCGCGGCCAGGCTCCGGGGGCCGGACAGTTGCCAGAACTCCGCGACGGCGGGGTCGTTCATCCAGCGGCTGATGAGCGGAAGGTCCTGTTCGGCCTGTACGGGGACGAGGTGCAACTCCCCCACGGGTGTGGCCACAGGTCCCCAGTCGGCGACACCGTCGAGGAGGTCTCCGCAGGCCCGGGTGGTCGAGCCGGACCCTGCCGCACCGCGCCGGCCGCACCGTTCCTCACCGCATCGTTCCTCACCGCATCGTTCCTCACCGCATCGTTCCTCACCGCATCGTTCCTCACCGCATCGTTCCTCACCGCTGTCGGAGGCTTCGTCCGCGATGAGTGCGAGGAGTTCGTCGGGCAGGCGCAGCTCAAGGGTGTCCTCGCTGTCCGAGCCCCAAGCTGGATCGGCGTCAGTACCCCGGACGGGATCGGTATCGGCACCCCGGACGGGATCACGATCGGCATCCCGCACAGGGTCGGCATCGGCGACGCTCAGGCCGATATCGACGGCGGTGCGGCGGTTGTCCAGGCCGGGGTTGGGACAGGTGCCGGCATCGGTGACGGGGACGGTACCGGCGTCGGCACGCGCGTCGGTGGGAGACACGGCGACGCTCCTCTCAGGAGACGGGTCGGGGCATGTTCCTCAGGAATGAAGGGGGTTGACGGTGATCACGAACGAAGGAGCGCCGGGGATGACGCGATACCCGACGGTGATCACGAGTGCAGGGGGTTGGCGATGGTGACGTACACGGACTGGGTGTCGACCGGACCGACGAGCTCATCGAGGCCATGCAGGCGGGTCAGGAGGTTGGCCTTGCAACGAAGAACGGGCGAGTCGAGCAGGCGGGCAGGCAGTGAGGTGCGCAGCGGGGCAGGTCCGGAGGCTGCCTCGCTCAGGAAGCGGCGGAAGGCGGCGAGCAGCAGACGTTCGTCGGCGAGGCGCTGGGAGCCGAAGGCACCGATGAGACCGAGGACGTTGTTGATGCCGAGGTAGTACGCGAAGCGCTCGTCGGTCACCTCGTCGGAGACGAATGTGTCGCTGTACTCGCCGATTCCGGGAAGTCTGGCGTCGAGTTCCGTGCGTCGGGACTCTCGGAAGTAGTAGCCCTGGTTGTCCCGGTAGCGGCCGCCCACGGGCCAGCCGTCGCCGTCCAGTTGGACCAGCGTGTTCTGCTGATGCGCCTCCAGGGCGATGCCCGCCTCCGCGTCGAACCACAGCACCGGACGCACGACCTGCTCCAGATAGCGCAGGAACCACTCCGCGGCGACGGCACCCAGCGGTCGACCGGTCCGGCCGGCGAGGCGTGTCACGACATCGGCGAGACGGGAGCGCATGGTCAGCGGGTCGGCCGTCCCACCGCCCTCGGTGCCGCCCGCCTGAGGGCAGGGCCTGGGCGAGACGAGCCCGGCCACGCAGGAGACATCGTCCGTAGAACGGAAGGGGTTGTGCCGGATCATCACGTCGAGTCCCGGCACAGGGCTGCCGTCCGGCCCGTCCACGGCCAGCCAGGCCGGGTCGCGGACGATATCGAAGCCGGGGTGAACGGCCTGCCACCGCTCGGCGAGCCCGCTGCGCAGAAGACGGTGGACCTCGACGCCTCGGTGGAGTTCCTTACGGAGGTTCTCGCGACGGGAGTTGGTGATGCGCAGCCCCAGCGAGAGCTTGAGCATGGCGAGGGCACCAGTGCGGTACACGGTGCGGACGGAGGAGGTGGGGTGCCACGCGGAGCCGAGTGCTCCGAGATCCCTGAGCAGTCCGGCGTCGAGCAGGGCCGCGGTCGCGGGATGGTGCCGGACTTCGCGCAACTGCCAGGGGTGGAGCGGCAGAGCCGCGTGACCGTCGGGCAGGGGCAGTCCGTTTCCCGCGAGGCGTGCTGTGAGTTGTGCCGCCGGGATGAGGCGTCCGCGTTCGGTCCAGGCCGAGTCGGTGGCGAGTACGGAAGGAGCGACGGCGATCCAGTGGAGGGGGAAGGAACCGTGCAACTCGGGTGAGTAGAGCGGCGCTTCGGCCTCGGAGAGACCCTCACGGCTCTTCGGGGCGGGGTGCAGCGGGTGTCCGAGCACCAGGGCCTGTTCGGCGGCGAGGAAGAGATCGGCCTTGTCGGAGGGATGTCTTCTGCGCTCGTCGATGAAGGTGCCGGTGCGGCGCACGGAGTCGGCGACGCGTGCGACGAGGTCGGTGCCGTCGGTGCCGTTCCTGGGCGTGGAGGTGGCTCGGCCTGCCGAGGAGGCGACGGCGGCCGGCTCAGTGACAGCGGCCAGCCCAGTGGAGGGGGCCGGGCTGGAGATCGCGGCTGACCCAGTGAGAGGGGCCGGGCTGGAGACCGCGGCCTGGGCACGGGCCTCGGGACTTCCTCCCGACGTCTCCCTGGTCAGCAGTGCCGCGACCGTGACGGCGTCGACGGGCGGGGAGTGTGGGGGAACGTCAGCCAGGCGGGCAGTGCCGAAGCGGTGCCAGCCTGTTGGGGACCAGTAGTGGACGGGGGCCAGCAGAGCGGTGCCGCTGGCGGGCAGGGGGATGCGGAGGGTGCCGTCGGCAGGAGCGGGGAGGTCGGCTTCGCGCACCCAGCAGCGGAGCAGGTTCTCCACGGCTGCGGCCTGGGCCGCGGTGTGCGGGTCGGGATGGTCCAGGGGTTCCGTGGCGGTGCTCCACAGCCGATCGACGCTCTGGCGGTTCCCCGGCGTGGAGGTCCCACCCTGGCCAGGAACATGGCCCGGAACTCGTTCCTGACCTCGGCTGTCGCCCCCGACGGAAGCCTTCCCTTCCTGTGGACCCCGTCCCTGTTCCGGAACCCGCTCCTGCGGGCGCGGGGCCGCAGCGGCCGTCGGTCCGGACTCGGGCTCCGGCTCGGGCCCGGACCCGGAACCGGGCTGCCGGAGAGTCTCCGTGGCGCAGGCGCCTCGGGCGGGTGGGTGGACCAGGCCGTCGGGTGCGGAGGTGCTGTTCAAGGCTGTTCCTCGTGAGCGGGTTCTGGGTCGTGAGAGCAGGCCGGGGTCATGTCGGGGTCTGTGAGTGCGTCGGTCGGTGGTGAGTCGAGTGGGGGTGTGATGCCGTTCCGGAGTTGGAGGAGTGAGTCGGGGTTGGTTCAAGTGGCGATGTGTGTATGGGTGCTCGGACGAGGCACGGCCGCGCCCGTGTCATCGACCGGCGGCCTGTTCCACGCGTGCGGAGCGATCGCCGTGACGGTGGTGCGCGGCCAGGCCGGCGTGACCCGATGGGTCCGTCTGGCGGTGCGAGGTGTGGCCGCGAGCCAACGTCTCCACGGCGTCGGACAGCCGGTCGAGCACCGCGTCCGCCTGCTCGTCGCTGATGGTCAGGGGTGGGAGGAGGCGCACGACGCTCGTGTGGCGGCCGCCGAGTTCGACGATGAGGCCGCGTCGCAGACACTCCCGCTGGACGGCGGCGGCGAGTTCGGGGGCAGCGGGATGGGGATCGGTAGCCGCACTCTCGGTAGCCCCGTACCGGCCGGCATCGGCCTCGGCAGGCCCGGACCCCGTCTCGGGATCCACCAGTTCGACCCCGAGCATCAAACCCCGCCCCCGTACCTCCCCCACACACGCAATCCGTCGTTCCAGATCCCGGAGTCGGCTGAGCATCCGCGCTCCCAGCACCGAGGCGCGCTCGGCGAGCCCGTTCTCGCGGACGTAGGCGAGCGTCGCGGTGCCCGCGGCCAGGGCGAGTTGGTTGCCGCGGAACGTGTCGGTGGGCGCGGCGCGTTCGAAGGGGGCGAGGTCGTCGCGGTGGACCAGGACGGCAAGCGGCAGGCTGCCACCGATGGCCTTGGAAAGGATCATCACGTCGGGGGTGATGCCGCTGTGCTCCACCGCCCAGAAGGCGCCGGTGCGACCGACACCCGTATGGATCTCGTCGGCGATCAGGGGGATGGAGCGGGCCGCCGTGATCTGCCGCATCCGCCGCATCCAGGCGTCCGGTGCGGGGATGACTCCGCCTTCGCTCTGTACAGGTTCGACGATCATCCCGGCAGGACCCGGGACACCCGACTCGGGGTCGTCGAGGAGGGACTCGGTCCAGCGGGCCGCGAGTTCCGCGCCGCGAGTGCCGCCGACACCGTACGGGCAGCGGTAGTCCTGCGGATAGGGCAGCCGTGTGACACGGACGTCGGCCGCCTCCTCGGATGCTTCGAGGGCCGTGGTGGTGATGCCGTGGCGGGAGCCGGTGAAGGCGAGCATGCCGGTGCCCCCTGCTGCTCGCACGAGCTTGAAGGCCGCCTCCACCGCGTCCGTGCCGCCCGGTCCGCAGAACTGCACGCGTGCGTGGTCGGCGAGACCGGCCGGCAGGGTGTGGAGCAGCTCGGTGACGAAAGCGTCCTCGGCGGGGGTCGCCAGGTCGAGAGCGTGCAGCGGCGCGCCCGAGTCGAGGACCTTGCGGATGGCCTCCAGCACCACGGGATGGTTGTGCCCGAGGGCCAAGGTTCCCGCACCGGAGAGACAGTCCAGGTAGCGTCGGCCGTCCGCGCCCTCGATGGTGAGTCCGCGCGCCCGCACGGGCACGATCGGCAGGGCACGCGCATAGGTGCGCGCCGCCGACTCGCGTGCCGACTGTCGGCGCGGACTCCCCTCGGACACGCACCCGCCGTACGAAGACTCGGCCACGTCTCGCTGCCCTCCCGCCGTCGTCCCACGCCCACGGGCGAGCCGAAGTCGCACCACGGGCACAGGGGACCGCCCACGGACAGCAGGCCCCACGGCTACCAACCCCGGACGGTTCACCCGGTTACGGGTTGCCTCAAGATCCTTGCCGTGACGGAACCGTTGCCGTTCCGTCGGGAGTCCCCCACAGCGAGCGCATAGTGTGTGTTGCCGTTCCAAGAGGCCGTGCGCCCACAGGAGATCGGCACCGGACGGACCAGAGCCGCCGGGGGTGTCGATGTGGGGATCACGGCCGCAGCGCCCAGTTCGTTCACCTCAGGGGGAGTCAGATCATGCGATCCATACGGCCGTTGTCCACCGTCCACCGGGAAAGGGGGGCGCGCCGCAGAACCTCCCCCGTGCTGGCCGCCGTCGCTCTCGCCTCGGCGCTCGCGCTCACCGCGACCGCCTGCGACTCGGGGGACGCCGAGGCAGGCGGCGGGTCCTCCGCCTCCGCCACGTCGGACGACGGGAAGATCACCATCCCGGACGACATCAAGGACCGGCTCAAGGAGCACGGGATCGACGTCGACAAGTGGAAGGACGGCGCCTGGAAGGACTGGAGCAAGGACGACTGGCTGCGCGAGGCCGAGGACTACATCAACCCGATCATCGAGGGCCTGTGGGACCCGGACCGGATGCGGGAGGCCGAGGAGCCGGACCAGGGAGTCGACGACAGCGACCTCGACGGTGACCAGGGAGTGACCGACCCGGAGCCGGCGCCGGTGGACGCGAAGGCCGTGTCGCCTACGTATCACGACAGTGTCCCCGAGGCGGGCAAGGTGTTCTTCGACTCCCCCGAAGGACAGATGGTCTGCTCGGCAACGGTCGTGCAGGACCCGGCCAACCCCGGCAAGTCCAACATGGTGTGGACGGCGGGCCACTGTGTCCACGCGGGCAAGAGCGGCGGCTGGTACCGCAACATCGCGTTCGTGCCGTCGTACAACGACAAGGGCCTGGCCACCGCGGAGTTGGAGAGTGCCTCCCGGGAGGAGGTCGCTCCGTACGGCGTGTGGTGGAGCGACTGGGCGCAGACCTCGGACCAGTGGATCGAGCAGGGCGGCACGACGGGCGGTGACGGTGCCTCGTACGACTTCTCCGTGCTCCATGTGACCCCGGAGGAGGGCGGCAGCGGCAAGTCCCTGGAGGAGACGGTCGGTTCGGCTCTGCCGGTGGACTTCAACGCTCCGGCCGCGACGAAGATCCAGAACATGACGGCGACCGGATACCCGGCGGCGGAACCCTTCGACGGCCAGACGCTGTACCAGTGCCAGGACAAGCCCGGTCGGCTCTCGCTCAGCGCCTCGGACCCGACGATGTACCGCATCGGGTGCACCATGACGGGTGGCTCGTCCGGCGGCGGCTGGGTCGCGACCGGTTCGGACGGCAAGCCCGCGCTGGTGTCCAACACCTCGATCGGCCCGGTGACCGCCGGCTGGCTGGCCGGACCGCGGCTGGGGGAGGTGGCCAAGGGCGTGTACGACTCGGTCAGCGACAAGTTCGCCGGTCAGTAGTGCTCGCGGCGGTGAGGTGGACCGGGAACCTTCACCAGCTCACCGCCGTTCGCCCTCAACTCCACGGGCATAGTGGGGTGTCACGCGGAGAGGCATCCACACGGACGGACCTCTTGCGCTGACAAGCACATGACACAGACGTTCCAACGGGGGTTACCGCACCATGCGTTCCACACGTACGTCCGCGACACCGAGCCGCAGGCGACGCACCGCTCTCGCCGTCACCGGTCTCGCCGCCGCCCTGGCGCTGACCGCGACCGCCTGCGAAGGCTCGGACACGGCGAGCGACAAGCCGGACGCCACCGCGTCCCAGGCCGCCGACAGCGGCAACGACAAGGTCCAGATCCCCGCCGACCTCGCCGACAGGCTCAAGGAGCACGGCATCGACGTCGACCAGTGGAAGGACGGCGCCTGGAAGGACTGGGACAAGGACAAGTGGCTCAGTGAGGCCAAGGACTTCGTCAACCCGGTGATCGAGGGCCTCTGGAAGCCGGAGCGGATGAAGTCCGCGAAGGAGGCCAACAAGACGTACTCGACGAAGGACGCGGCGGCCGACGCGGGCGTCAGCGACCCGGACCCGGCGCCCGTCGAGGCCTCGGCCGAGAAGACGCCATACCACGAGAACGCGGCCCCGGTCGGCAAGATCTTCTTCGACACTCCCGAGGGAGCGGCCGTCTGCTCGGGCACCGTCGTCAAGGACGTGAACCACCCGGGCAAGTCCAACCTGGTGTGGACGGCAGGCCATTGCGTGCACGCGGGCGACGGCGGCGGCTGGTACCGCAACATCATGTTCGTCCCGGCCTACAACGACTACGGCAAGTCCGAGGCGCAGCTGACGAATTCCGACGCCACCGAGATCGCGCCGTACGGCCAGTGGTGGGCGGACTGGGCGTCGACGTCGAACGAGTGGATCGCCGGCGGCTCGGAGACCGGCGGTGCCGGTGCCGCGTACGACTACTCGGTGCTGCATGTGAAGCCGGAGTCCGGTGCCAAGTCGCTGGAGGAGACGGTCGGGGCCGCGCTGGACGTGGACTTCTCCGCCCCGTCCGCGACCGAGGTCGCCAAGATGGGTGCCTGGGGCTACCCGCAGGCGGCGCCGTACAACGGTCTGAAGATGTTCAAGTGCATCGACCAGCCGGGACGGCTCTCGCTCAGCACGACGCTGCCGACGATGTACCGCATCGGCTGCACGATGACCGGCGGTTCGTCCGGCGGCGGCTGGTTCCGGGTGGTGGACGGCGAGACCAAGCTGGTCTCGAACACGTCGATCGGCCCGGCCGACAACACCTGGCTGGCCGGCCCGCAGCTGGGCCAGGAGGCCGAGGCGATCTACCAGAGCATGAGCAAGACGTACGGCGGTCAGTGACCGGAACATGATGAAGGCCCGCCCCCTGCGGAGGGGGCGGGCCTTCACTGCGTTCCTGAAACGCTACGGCCGTCAGGCGACCGATACCGGCACCGGAACGTACGGCGCGAGATCCGCCGCCAGCTCCTCGTGGACCCGCACCTTGAGCAGGGTGCCCTCCGGGGTGTGCTCCTCGGAGATCACCTCGCCCTCGGTGTGGGCGCGGGCGACGAGCTTGCCGAGCGTGTACGGCACGAGCGCCTCGACCTCGACCGACGGCCGCGGCAGCTCGTTGTCGATGAGGGCGAGCAACTCCTCGATGCCCTGGCCGGTACGGGCCGAGACCGCGATGGAGCGCTTCTCGATCCGCATCAGCCGCTGGAGCGTCAGCGGGTCCGCCGCGTCGGCCTTGTTGATCACGACGATCTCCGGCACACGCGTGGCGCCCACGTCCGTGATCACCTCGCGTACGGCGGCCAGCTGCTCCTCCGGGTTCGGGTGCGAGCCGTCCACCACGTGCAGGATCAGGTCGGACTCGCCGACCTCCTCCATGGTGGAGCGGAACGCCTCGACCAGGTGGTGCGGCAGGTGGCGTACGAAGCCGACGGTGTCCGCCAGCGTGTACAGCCGTCCGCTCGGGGTCTCGGCCCGGCGCACGGTCGGGTCGAGGGTCGCGAACAGGGAGTTCTCGACCAGCACACCGGCGCCCGTGAGGCGGTTGAGCAGCGAGGACTTGCCGGCGTTGGTGTAGCCCGCGATGGCCACGGACGGCACCTTGTTGCGCTTGCGTTCCTGGCGCTTGATCTCGCGGCCGGTCTTCATGTCCGCGATCTCCCGGCGCATCTTCGCCATCTTCTCGCGGATCCGTCGCCGGTCCGTCTCGATCTTGGTCTCACCGGGACCACGGGTGGCGAGGCCGCCGCCCTTGCCGCCGCCCATCTGACGGGACAGCGACTGACCCCAGCCGCGCAGTCGCGGCAGCATGTACTGCATCTGCGCGAGCGCGACCTGCGCCTTGCCCTCTCGGGACTTGGCGTGCTGGGCGAAGATGTCGAGGATCAGGGCCGTACGGTCGATGACCTTGACCTTGACGACGTCTTCGAGATGGATGAGCTGGCCCGGGCTGAGCTCACCGTCGCAGATGACCGTGTCGGCGCCGGTCTCCAGGACGATGTCCCTGAGCTCGGTGGCCTTGCCGGATCCGATGTAGGTGGCCGCGTCGGGCTTGTCGCGGCGCTGGATCACGCCGTCGAGCACGAGCGCGCCGGCGGTCTCCGCGAGGGCGGCGAGCTCCGCGAGGGAGTTGTCCGCGTCCTGCGCGGTCCCCGTGGTCCAGACGCCGACGAGCACGACCCGCTCCAGACGGAGCTGGCGGTACTCGACCTCGGTGACGTCCTCGAGCTCGGTGGAGAGGCCTGCCACGCGGCGCAGGGCCGCGCGCTCGGAGCGGTCGAACTGGTCGCCGTCCCGCTCTCCGTCGATCTCGTGGCTCCAGGCGACGTCCTCTTCCATCAGGGCATCGGCCCGAAGACCGTCGGGGTGTGTGTGCGCGAAGCGCTGCGAGTCCTGGGAAGGGGATGAAGAGGAGGTCATTGGGTCCTTACGTCGTTGGGGATGCCGGTTCGCCCGCCGTCACTGGTGACAACGCACGAGCACTCCGGGAGATTCCCGTGTCCCGTGCCGCGCCGACCTGAAGATGGTCGCACGGCACGGCCCGTCTCGTCATCGCCTTATTTCGCGGCTGCCCCACTGGGTGCGGCCGACTTCCAGTCCGGGTGGCCCGGCATCGGCGGGGTCTTCTCGCCGTAGAGCCAGTCCTGGAAGAAGCCCCCCAGGTCGCGGCCCGAGATCTCCTGGGCGAGCGCGACGAAGTCGGCGGTCGTGGCGACGCCGTCCTCGTGACGGCTCACCCAGGCCCGCTCCAGGTCCTCGAAGGACGGGCGGCCGATCTCCTCGCGCAGGGCGTAGAGGATCAGCGCGGCGCCGTCGTAGACGTTGGGGCGGAAGATGCTGATCTTCTGGCCGGGGTTCGGCGCCTTGGGCGCGGCCGGCGGTCCGCCTGCGGCGCGCCAGCGGTCGGAGGCGCCGTAGGCGGCCTTCATCCGCGTCTCCATGGGCTTGTCGGCCTTCTCCTCGGCGTACAGGGCCTCGTACCAGGTGGCGTGTCCCTCGTTGAGCCACAGGTCGGACCAGTTGCGGGGGCTGACGCTGTCGCCGAACCACTGGTGGGCCAGTTCGTGCACCATGATCGACTCGACGTACCACTTGGGGTAGGCGGGCTCGGTGAACAGGTCTCTCTCGAAGAGAGAGAGGGTCTGTGTCTCGAGTTCGAAGCCGGTGTCGGCGTCGGCCATGAGGAGGCCGTACGTCTCGAAGGGGTAGCGGCCGACCTTGCCCTCCATCCAGGAGATCTGGTCGGGGGTCTTCTCCAGCCAGGGTTCGAGCGCCTCACGGTGCTTGGTGGGCACGACGTCTCGGATCGGCAGTCCGTGCGGGCCGGTGCGGTGCAGCACGGTGGAGCGGCCGATGGACACCTGGGCGAGCTCGGTGGCCATGGGGTGTTGGGTCCGGTACGTCCACGTGGTCTCGCCGGCGACCCGGTCCACGCCGGTCGGCAGGCCGTTCGCGACGGCGGTGTAGCCGTTGGGCGCGGTGACCCGGATCGTGAACATCGCCTTGTCGGAGGGGTGGTCGTTGCACGGGAACACCAGATGGGCGGCGTCGGCCTGGTTGGCCATGGCGAGCCCGTCCGTGGTCCGCACCCAGCCGCCCTCCCGGTCCTCGCCGGACACGGGGTCGCTGGTGTGCTTCACGGTGATCCGCATCCAACTGCCGTCGGGCAGCGGTTCCTCGGGCGTGACGACCAGGTCCTCTCCGGCGCCGGTGAACGCGGCGGGCTCGCCGTCCACCTCGACCGACTCGACCTTGCCGTGGGCGAAGTCGAGGTTAATGCGGTCCAGTTCGGTGGTCGTCCAGGCGTCGATGGTCGTGACGGCCTGAAGCGGCTTGCTGTTGGAGCCGGGATAGGTGAAGGAGAGGTCGTACGACGCCACGTCGTACCCGGGGTTGCCCAGGTGCGGGAAGAGGCGGTCACCGACGCCCAGCGGGGCGGCGGGCGCGCTCGCGGCGACGAGACAGACGGAGACGGCGGAGGCGAGCAGCGCGGCCGCCTTCAGCCGGCGAGGGCTCCTGGCGTGGGGGGTGAGCAGCATGCACCACGGCTACCAGCGCGCGCGTGCCGTGCGGCGACGACTCGCGCCCGGCCCACCCGAACGGGTAACGGCCTGGTTGGATGCGGGCATGGACGTGCACGAGGAATCCGGACTCACGAAGGCGCTCTGGAGCGACGCCGATTTCGAGCAGATGGGGTGGCACGACGTCACCGTGCACGGCATGTACGTACAGCGAACCGATGACGTGCTGCCGCGCCTGCTGTTCGATCTCGACTACCTCACGCGCTGGGTCCATCCGGTCCCGCCGGAGACGTACTTCAGCTTCTGGATCGCGCCGTCGACGCTCGTCTTCGACGACGTCTGGGATCTCGAAGGGGATCTCGACTTCAAGGGCCTGGGCGTGGACCTGGAGATCGACGCGCTGCACCGGCTGACACCTCAGGACGACCGGCCCGGGTGGTCCGATGTGCCGCTCTGGCACATGGAGGGGCAGGCGTTCGATCTCACGTTCCGCGCCCCCGGCTTCCGCCAGTACGTACGGCAGCCGCCCCGTCTCTCGTCCCGCCTCGTCCTGGGCCACGCCGAGCGCGGCGGCTGCTCCTTCGCCGAGACGGCATTCGCGTAGCAGTCGCCGAGACGGCATTCGTGTAGCTGTTCGGTAGGACGAGCCGGTCACACACCCGTCGTCTGCGCCCGGCTCACGTCGTACACACCCGGGACGTTCCGCATCGCCCGCATGAGCGCGGGCAGCAGTGCCGCGTCCGGGAGCTGGACCGTATAGGTGTGGCGGACGCGCTGCTGGGTGGGGGGTTCGACGGTCGCCGAGACGATCTCCGCGCCTTCGAGTGCCATGGCCTCGGTGAGGTCGGCGAGCAGATGGGGGCGGCCGAACGATTCGGCGAACAGCGTGACCCGGCACTCCGTGGTGTCACCCCAGCGCACGTCGACCTCCGTGCGCCCCGCGTCCTTCATACGCGCCACCGCGGCGCATCCGACGCGGTGCACGGTGACCACTCCCCCGCGCACGGCGAAGCCGGTGATGTCGTCGGGCGGTACGGGCGTGCAGCAGCCGGCCAGCCGTACGGTCGCACCGGGCGGGTCGACGAGGACGTCGGCGCTGGTCGGGCGGGCGGCCGGACCGTCCGCGACCGGCGCTTCGGCGGCGGCCCGGGGCGCCGGCTCGCGCTCCTCGACCTCGTGCGACGCCTCGTTCGGCTCCTCATGCGTCGGGTGCGTCGCGATCCACCGCTGGATGGCGATCCGCGCGGCAGGCGTGTGCGCGTGCTCCAGCCACTCTCTGGAGGGCTCGGAGGCCGGGTCCTGGCCCATGAGGAGCTGGACGGTGTCGCCGTCCCGCAGAACGGTGCTGAGCGTCGCAAGCCGGCCGTTGACACGGGCACCGATGCACGCGTGCGCGTCCTCGCCGTACTGCTCGTAGGCGGCGTCCACACAGGTCGCCCCCTCGGGGAGACCGAGGGTGCCGCCGTCGGGCCGGAAGACGGTGATCTCGCGGTCCTGGGCAAGGTCCTCGCGCAGGGTGGACCAGAAGGTGTCGGGGTCGGGTGCGGCCTCCTGCCAGTCGAGGAGGCGGGAGAGCCAGCCGGGACGTGTGGGGTCCTCGCGCTCGCCGTCGGCGGACTCCTCCGATGGAGGAGCGTAGGGATTGGCGAGCGCGACGACGCCGGCCTCGGCGACCTTGTGCATCTGGTGGGTGCGGATGAGGACTTCGGCGACCTGGCCGTCGCCGCGGGCGACCGCGGTGTGCAGCGACTGGTACAGGTTGAACTTCGGTACGGCGATGAAGTCCTTGAACTCCGAGACGACGGGCGTCAGACAGGTGTGCAGCTCGCCGAGTACGCCGTAACAGTCGGCGTCCTCGTTGACCAGCACCAGCAGCCGACCGAAGTCGGCGCCGCGCAGCCGGCCGCGCTTGCGGGAGACGCGGTGCACGGAGACGAAGTGCCGGGGACGGATGACGACTTCGGCCTGGATGTCCGCGTCGCGCAGGACACCGCGCACCTCGTCGGCGATCTCCGCGAGGGGGTCGTCCGCGCGGGAGGCGTTGTCGACGATCAACTCCCTTGTGTGCTCGTACTCCTCGGGGTGCAGGATCGCGAAGACCAGGTCTTCCAGTTCGGTCTTGAGCGCCTGGACACCGAGCCGTTCGGCGAGCGGGATGAGGACGTCGCGGGTGACCTTGGCGATGCGCGCCTGTTTCTCGGGGCGCATCACGCCGAGGGTGCGCATGTTGTGCAGCCGGTCGGCGAGTTTGATCGACATCACCCGGACGTCGTTGCCGGTGGCGACGAGCATCTTGCGGAAGGTCTCGGGCTCGGCGGCGGCGCCGTAGTCGACCTTCTCCAGCTTCGTCACACCGTCGACGAGGAAGCGGACCTCCTCGCCGAACTGCTCCCGCACCTGATCGAGCGTCACATCGGTGTCCTCGACCGTGTCGTGGAGCAGAGACGCCGTCAAAGTCGTGGTCTCGGCGCCGAGTTCGGCGAGGATCAGGGTCACGGCGAGCGGGTGTGTGATGTACGGCTCACCGCTCTTGCGCATCTGGCCGCGGTGCGAGGACTCGGCCAGGACGTACGCGCGGCGCAGCGCTTCGAGGTCGGCGTCGGGATGATGGGCGCGGTGGGCCTCCGCGACGTGGCCGATGGCGTCGGGCAGCCGGTCGCGGGCGGCCGGGCCGAGCAGGGCGGCGCGGCCCAGGCGGCGCAGGTCGATCCGCGCCCGCCAGCGGGCCGCAGGTCCTGTTACCGGACCTGGGGTCGCGGGGTTCGTGGCCTCCGCACTCATGGGCACCTCCGGCTGCGTTAACCGGCGGACGGGGTGCCCCAGGGCGGACACGGCTCAGGGGATGGCATCAATCCCCCGTCCGGGCCGGTGCTTGATGCTACCGAGCCCACCACGCGCGGCTGACCGCCTCTCGTCGAGCGTGAAACGGATCACCCATTCGAGCGACGGTTCCGAGGTTTACGATTTCGCGCCAGCTGACCTGCGGTTCTCCGTCGTTTCGAATCGCCGCGGACACCTGGAGCTGCGGATCCCAACGTCCGAAGTCGCCGAACCCATGATTCGCGCGCTCAGCGGACCGCGTTTTCCAGCCATTCCGATTCGATCTCGCCCTCTGCGACGATCACCGCGGGACCGGTCATCTCGATCTCGCCGTCGGGCCGCTCGGTGATCACGAGGGTGCCGCCGGGCACATCGACGGTGTAGGTCACCGGCGTCCCGGTCACGGCCGGGTCGGTTCCGTCCCTGCGGGCGGTGGCCACGGCGACGGCGCACGCACCCGTGCCGCAGGACCGGGTCTCGCCGGAGCCGCGCTCATGCACGCGCAGGGCGACGTGACGGGGGCCACGGTCGACGACGAACTCCACATTGACCCCGTCCGGGTAGGCGGCGGCCGGGCTGAAGGGCGGCGGGGAGTAAAGGTTGCCCGCGTGGGCGAGGTCGTCCACGAAGGCCACGGCGTGCGGGTTGCCCATGTTCACGTTCCGCGCGGGCCAGCTGCGCTCGCCGACGCTCACGGTGACGTCCCCTTCGGGGAGCCGGGCCGTGCCCATGCCGACGGTGACGTCACCGTCCTTCGCGAGGTGCACGGTCTTCACGCCCCCGCGCGTGGCCACGGCCAGGTCACCCTCGGTGATGTGTCCGGCGTGCTGGAGGTAGCGCGCGAAGACGCGTACGCCGTTGCCGCACATCTCCGCGACGGAGCCGTCGCCGTTGCGGTAGTCCATGAACCACTCCGCCTCGGCGGCCATGTCCTGCGCCTCCGGATGGGCGGCGGATCGCACCACGTGCAGCAGGCCGTCACCGCCGATGCCGGCACGGCGGTCGCACAGGGCGGCGACGGCGGCCGGGGGGAGGTCGATGACGTTCTCGGGGTCCGGGACGATCACGAAGTCGTTCTCGGTGCCGTGGCCCTTGAGGAAGGCGATCCGCGTGCTCATTCCTCGATCGTACGGGGTGGGTACGACACCGGGTCACGGACGGCCGTACAGCGTCGCACGCGTACGTGGCCGTACGGCGTCGCACGCGTACGCACGTCACGCCACGCGCGCGTGGAGGTTCAGCGCAGCCGGGCCACGCGGAACACGGCCAGCGCGATCACCGCGGCCACGACCACGACGTACAGCAGCACCACACGCCAGTCGGGACGCCGCCCGGAGCCCCGCTGCGGCAGCCCGGGCCACGTGTAACCGACCCGGCGGGCGGCCATCATGCCCCACCCTGCCGCGCAGGAGCAGATCAGCAGGCCCAGCATGGCGATCACGGCCCCGCTGTCGCCGAAGTCGAAGGCCAGCGGGAAGGCGAACATCAGGGAGCCGACCGCGGCCAGGGCGACGATGGGCGCGAGCTGCCAGATGCGCATCCGGCGCTGCGGGCGCAGCTCGACCTCGACCTCCGGTCCGCCCGCGAACATCTCCTCGGGCTCGGGACCGTCGGCGGTCACACCGCCTTGGGTGTCGTCGGGCCCGTCGGGGCTCAGACGGTCCCCATCCTGCTCCGGTTCACCGCCGTCTGCGGTGAGGGGCTCGGTGTCTTGTGCGGTGTCGCGAGGGCCGGCCTCCATCGCCACGCGCCCTCCCAACTCGGACTCCACTTGGTCGATCGAAGCTCGATGATGGCACGGCGCCGGAGGGCCGGATGACGGCCTGAGCGTCCCGATGCCAGGACGTGATCAGGCTGTGACCGGTCGTTCGACCAACGCCAGCGCCAGCTGCGGAAGTTCTGTGAGATCCGCCGCAGCCCCACTCAACCAGTGCACCCGCGGATCGCGCCTGAACCATGAATCCTGGCGGCGCGCGAAGCGCTTCGTGGCACGGACGGTCTCGTCCCGCGCTTCCTCGATCGTGCACTCCCCGGCGAGCGCCGCGAGCACCTGCTGATACCCGAGCGCGCGCGAGGCCGTACGCCCCTCGCGCAACCCGTGCGCCTCCAGCGCCCGCACCTCGTCCACCAGGCCCGCGTCCCACATCCGGTCGACCCGGCGCGCGATGCGCTCGTCGAGCTCGGGGCGGGCGACGTCCACGCCGATCTGGAGGGTGTCGTAGACCGAGTCGTGGCCGGGGAGGTTGGCGGTGAAGGGCTTGCCGGTGATCTCGATGACCTCCAGGGCCCGGACGATCCGGCGACCGTTGCTGGGCAGGATCGCCTGACCGGCCTCGGGGTCGGCGGCGGCCAGGCGCGCGTGCAGGGCGCCGGAGCCGCGGAGCGTGAGCTCCTCCTCCAGGCGGGCCCTGACCTCGGGGTCGGTGCCGGGGAACTCCAGGTTGTCGACCGCGCCACGGACGTACAGCCCCGAGCCGCCAACCAGGACCGGCCAGCGTCCCTCGGCGAGCAGCGCGTCGATGCGCTCGCGCGCGATGCGCTGGTACTCGGCGACGGAGGCCGTGACGGTCACGTCCCAGATGTCCAGAAGGTGGTGCGGGACGCCGTCGCGCTCCTCGGGCGTCAGTTTGGCGGTGCCGATGTCCATCCCTCGGTACAGCTGCATGGAGTCGGCGTTGACGACCTCACCGCCGAGACGTCGGGCCAGGAAGACGCCCAGATCGGACTTTCCGGCCGCGGTCGGTCCGACGACGGCGATGACGCGGGGGGCGGGGGGTGCGCTGCTCACTGTCCCAGTCTCGCAAACGTCGGGGCATGGCCTCGAACGAGTTACGTGACGGCACGCGTACGGGGTCGTTGCCTGTTGCGAGATTTTCGCCGCCGGTTTCGAGGGGCGGCGCACCGGGTGACGCAAACGGACGCACCGGGCAACGCGGGATTTCGCCCGCACGAGTAACGTATGGAGTGGATATGGGCGTTTTCGCACGACTTCTCCGGAGGTCAAAGGCTGCGGAGGAGGCGTCAACCGCCGAGGCAGGGGCCGCCGCACCGACGGCCGAAGCCGAGGCGGAGCAGGCGGCAGAGGCGAAGGAGTCGGCCGAGGCGGAGACCACCGCCGCGACCGACGCCGGGGACACGGCAGAGCCGACGGCGACGGAGGCCGTCGATGCCGGTGCCGCCGAAGGCGTCGACATTCCCAAGCAGCAGTCCGCCGAGGAAGCGGCCGACAGCGAGGCCGGCGAGGGCGCCCGCACGTAACTGCCCCGCGCGGGAAGGTGAACGATGGGTCTCCTGGACAATTTGAAAGCCAAACTCAGCCCGGCCAAGGACAAGGTGTCCGGCCTCGCGCAGCAGCACGGGGACAAGATCCAGCACGGTCTCGACAAGGCCGCGAAGGTCGTCGACGAGAAGACCAAGGGCAAGTACAGCGACAAGATCCAGACGGGCACGGGCAAGGCCAAGGACGCCATGGACCGACTCGCACACAAGGACGACGGCACGGGTGGCGGCACGACCACGCCCCCGTCCTCACCGCCGCCCACTTCCTGAACGGCACACCGGCGGACGGCCGCGGGGCCTGAGCCTCCCGGCCGTCCGCCGTCTCCGGGGTGGTCAGGACCAGGTCGCGACCAGGTACCCCACACCGTAGGGCGCGTCCTCGTACAGGAGCCGCCCGCCGAGGCCCGCCCCCTCGGCCGCGCCCGCGAGGACCTGCCAGGGGGCCCGCCCGGACACCTTGAGCTCGTACGCCAGCTCGGCGTCGAGCGCTTCGAGGGCCGCCACGTCCGCCGCCCCCAGCGCCCGTGCGACCTCCGCGTCGAAGGGTGCCGCACGCTCGTCGAGGTAGCCGGGTGACTTGAGCGTGCGACAGGCGCTGGCGTCCCCCATCACCAGCAGCGCCACGCGCTCGGCCCGCGCGGCGATTTCCCTTCCGACTTCAGTACACCGCTCGGCGGCCAGAGGTTCCCCCACGCCGAGTCCCTCGATCGGGGCGTCCGCCCAACCGGTGCGTTCCAGCAGCCACGCGGCCACGGCGAGGGAGGGCGGAAGCACCCGCCCGGACGCGGCGCCCGCGCCCGGAGCCGAGGGGATCGTGTCCGCGCCCGGAGCCGAGGGGATCATGCCCGCGCCCAGCCTGACGTCGAGCTCCACGCCGAAGCCGCGGAAGGAACCCGCCGTGCCCTCCGGATGCGTACCGCGCCCGCTCCGCTCGGCCGGTCCGAGGACCACCAGCAGATCGGGCCGGGCGGCGGCGAGCACCCCGAGCGCGTCCGTGCACGCGGTCCGGGCCGCGTCCAGCTCGGGCGCGGCACCCGCGGCGACCTCGGGCACGAGGAGCGGCGGACAGGGGCACACAGCGGCGGCGACAAGCATGATCGGAGCCTACTGCCAGGGGTTCGGCTCGGTGTCGGTGCTCCACGCCAGTTCGGCCAGGCGGTACAGCACGTGGTGCGTGGAGATCTTGCCTTCGACGGTGACGAAGTACTCGTACCCGTCGCCGATCCGGTAGACCTTGCGGCTCTTCTGCCGCAGCCCGGTCCGCGGCCGGTGGGTGCAGGCGAGCTCGTACAGCCTCGCGCGGGCCCGTTCGAGGGTGTCCTCGATGTGCTCCACCTCGTCGAGGCTGTACGACTCCCCGTAGCCGGACTGCACCACGACCACCCAGCGCGGCATACCTCGCCCCATTCCTCGTCGGTCGACGAGTATGACGTGGGCTCAGTCGACCGCGCAGCCCCCCGTCACGGCCGGCAGCGGCTCCGGTACACCGATCTTCGGCAGCCCCAGCAGCACGCCCGCCGGCTTCGCCGCCTCGGCGGCGTTCCGCTTCTCCCAGGCGTCACCCGCGCGCGTGCGGCGGACCTTCAGGACCTCGCCCTCGGCGAGGAGGTGGTGCGGGGCGGCGTAGGTGATCTCGACCGTGACGACATCGCCGGGGCGGACTTCCCCGTCCGGCTTGGTGAAGTGGACCAGGCGGTTGTCGGGGGCGCGGCCGGAGAGGCGGTGGGTGGTGCCGTCCTTGCGGCCCTCGCCCTCGGCGACCATGAGGTCGAGGGTGCGGCCGACCTGCTTCTTGTTCTCCTCCCAGGAGATCTCCTCCTGGAGGGCGACGAGACGCTCGTAGCGCGCCTGGACGACCTCCTTGGGGATCTGCCCGTCCATGGTCGCCGCGGGGGTTCCGGGGCGCTTGGAGTACTGGAAGGTGAAGGCGTTCGTGAAGCGGGCCTCGCGGACCGCGTGCATGGTCTGCTCGAAGTCCTCCTCGGTCTCGCCGGGGAAGCCCACGATGATGTCGGTCGAGATCGCGGCGTCCGGCATGGCGGCACGCACCTTCTCGATGATCCCGAGGAAACGCTCCTGCCGGTACGAGCGGCGCATCGCCTTCAGCACGGTGTCCGAGCCGGACTGCATCGGCATGTGGAGCTGCGGCATCACGTTCGGCGTCTCGGCCATGGCCGCGATCACGTCGTCGGTGAAGTCGCGAGGGTGCGGGGACGTGAAGCGCACGCGCTCCAGGCCCTCGATCTTCCCGCAGGCCCGCAGCAGCTTGCTGAACGCCTCGCGGTCGCCGATGTCGGAGCCGTACGCGTTGACGTTCTGCCCGAGCAGCGTGATCTCGGAGACGCCCTCGCCGACCAGAGCCTCGATCTCGGCGAGGATGTCGCCGGTACGGCGGTCCTTCTCCTTGCCGCGCAGCGCCGGGACGATGCAGAAGGTGCAGGTGTTGTTGCAGCCGACGGAGATCGACACCCACGCCGCGTACGCGCTCTCGCGCCGGGTGGGCAGCGTGGAGGGGAACGCCTCCAGGGACTCGGCGATCTCGACCTGCGCCTCCTCCTGCACGCGCGCGCGTTCCAGCAGGACGGGCAGCTTGCCGATGTTGTGCGTGCCGAAGACGACGTCGACCCAGGGTGCCCGCTGCACGATGGTGTCGCGGTCCTTCTGCGCCAGACAGCCGCCGACCGCGATCTGCATCCCGGGGCGCCTGGTCTTCATGGGGGCGAGGCGGCCGAGGTTGCCGTACAGCCTGTTGTCGGCGTTCTCACGGACCGCGCAGGTGTTGAAGACGACGACGTCCGCGTCGCCGTCGGAACCCTCCGGCGCCTTCACATAACCGGCGCCTTCGAGCAGCCCGGACAATCGCTCGGAATCGTGGACGTTCATCTGGCACCCGTAGGTGCGCACTTCGTAGGTCTTGGAAGAGGAGACGTCCACTGCCTGGCTCCGGTCGATGCTGCTCATGTGACAAGGGTAGGCGGTGCCGGAAGCGGCTCCGGTCGTCCTGTGGACAACCGGGTCCTCAGGGCTCGATCAGCCCGGCCCGTATCGCGTACCTCGTGAGTTCGAGGCGGTCGCGCATTCCCAGCTTCTGGAGCAGGTTCGCGCGGTGGCGTTCGACCGTCTTCGCGCTGATGAACAGCAGCTCGCCGATCTCCTTGGACGTGTGCCCCTCGGCGACGAGCTTGAGGATCTCCTCCTCGCGTTCGGTGACGGCCCGCTCGGGCAGGGAGTCGCCACGGTGGAGGCGCTCCAGGTAGGAGCGGACGAGGGCGCGTTCGGCGCCCGGGTAGACGAACGGCCGGTCGCGGACGGCCGCGCGGCACGCCTCGACCAGATCGCGGTCGGCGACGGACTTGAGGACGTAGCCGCTGGCCCCGGCCTTGAGGGCCTCGAAGAAGTACTGCTCGTTGTCGTACATGGTCAGGATGAGAATGCGCAGGTCGGGCAGGCGGCGGGAGAGCTCGCGGGCGGCCTGGAGGCCGGTCATCCGGGGCATGGCGATGTCCAGGACGGCCAGATCGACGTCACGCGCGCGTGCCAGCTCGACGGCCTCCGCCCCGTCACCGGCCTCGGCGACGACCGTGAGGTCGTCCTCGCCGTCGAGGATGAGGCGGACTCCTCGTCGTACGAGGGTGTGGTCGTCGGCGAGCAGAACCCGCACAGGGGTGCGTGGGGTCATCGGTGTCCTCCCACGCGCAGGCGTACGTCCGTGCCCCCGCCCGGTGCCCCGGCGACCGTGAGCTCCGCTCCTATCAGCAGCGCACGCTCGCGCATGCCCCGTATCCCCGCCCCTTCCGTGGCCTCGCCCAGACCCCTGCCGTTGTCGCGGACGAGCAGTTCGACACCGCCGTCGATCTGCTGGAGGCGGACCTCGGCGTGGTCGGCGGCGGCGTGCCGGGCGGTGTTGGTGAGGCCCTCCTGGGCCACCCGGTAGAGCACGAGTTCCGACTCCTCGGTCAGGGGCGGCAGTCCGCCGGGGACGCGGTGGCGCACGGTCAGACCATGGGCGCTGAACTCACCGGCGAGCGAGCGCAGGGCGCTGGCCAGGCCGAGTTCCTCCAGGACACCGGGGCGCAGCCGACGGGCGATGAACCGGATCTCGTCGAGCCCCGCGCGCGTGGCCTCCTGGGCCTGGCCGACCTCCTCGCGCAGCCCCTCGGGAGCCCGGTCGGCGACCCGCTTGAGCTGAAGGAGGACCGCGGTCAGGGTCTGGCCGACCTCGTCGTGCAGCTCTCGCGCGATCCGGTGGCGCTCTCGCTCCTGCGCGGACAGGGCACGGGCCGCCCCGGCGGCACGTTCGGCCTCCAGCCGGTCGAGCATCGTGTTGTACGTCGTGATGAGCTCGGCCGCTTCGGCGGGACCGGCGACGTCCGCGCGGGCGCCGGGCCGCAGCAGGTCGGCGGTGGACATGGCCCGGCCGAGCCGCTTGAGCGGAGCGAGGCCCACCCGCAGGACCAGGGCGTTGGCGACCAGCAGCAGGGCGAGGCCGATGAGGACGACCAGCGCCTCGGCCTGTCTGATCGGCGTCGACACGGTGACCGGGCCCAGCAGCAGCGCGGCGGCCACGACCAGGCCGGCGGCGTTGAGCGAGAAGATCCGCCAGAACAGTGACACGTGCGTCTTCTCGCCCTCCTCGCCCCTCCCGCATGATCCTTCCCTGACCAGCTTCACCGCCCGGCGCCGGTCGCGCATATCCGTGGCAACACCCATATCGCCACCGTACGGGCCGATGGCAGCATGCGGACTCGGCACCCACGATCACGCTTAGTACATAGGCCCAGCACAAGGGGAGAAACGTGTCTGCACCGCGCCTGAGGGCGACGCCGCTACCAGGGATCGGAGTCCAGTACGACCTCGTGACGCGGGAACACCGCCATCTGTCCGTGGTGGCGCACCGCGACGGTGCCCGGACGGTGAGCGTGTACCGGGCCGACGACCCCGACTCCTGCGCCCAGTCGCTGCGGCTGACCGGCGCCGAGGCGGGCTCGCTGATCGACGCCCTGATGCCGTCCCACCACAGCGCGAGCCTGCTCTACACCACGGATCTGGGGCTGGTCGCCGAGCGCATCGAGGTGGCCGCGACCTCTCGCTGGAACGGGCGGGTGCTGGGCGAGACCCGGATGCGCACGGACACGGGCGCGTCGATCGTGGCGGTGCTGCGCCGGGCCGAGGCGATTCCCTCGCCGACGCCGGACTTCCGGCTGGCGGGCGGGGACACCCTGATCGTCGTCGGTACGCGTGAGGGCGTCGACGCCGCCGCGGCGATACTCGGGCGGGAGTGAACGGGTGCACTCCGCGGTCCTGCTCATCGAGTTCGGTTCCATCATTCTCGGCCTCGGCCTGCTCGGCCGGTTCGCCGCCAGGTTCCGGCTCTCCCCCATCCCGCTCTACCTCCTCGCCGGTCTCGCCTTCGGGGAGGGCGGGCTGCTGCCGCTGGGCGCGAGCGAGGAGTTCGTCTCCATCGGTGCCGAGATCGGCGTCATCCTGCTGCTGTTGATGCTCGGCCTGGAGTACTCGGCGGGCGATCTCGTCACCAACCTCAAAGCGCACTATCCGTCGGGGCTGGTCGACTGCGCGCTCAACGCCGTGCCGGGCGCGCTGGCCGCGCTGCTGCTGGGCTGGGGGCCGGTGGCCGCCGTGGTCCTGGCGGGCGTCACCTGGATCTCGTCGTCCGGCGTCATCGCGAAGGTGCTCGGCGATCTGGGCCGGGTGGGCAACCGGGAGACGCCGGTGATCCTCAGCGTGCTGGTCCTGGAGGACCTGGCGATGGCGGTGTACCTGCCCATCGTCACCGCGCTGGTGGCCGGGGCCGGACTGCTGGCGGGGAGCGTGACGCTGGCGATCGCGCTGGGGGCGGCGGGTCTGGTGCTGTTCGTGGCGGTGCGCTACGGGCGGCTGATCTCGCGGTTCGTGTCGAGCGACGATCCGGAGAAGCTGCTGCTGGTGGTGCTCGGGCTGACGATCCTGGTCGCGGGCGTGGCCCAGCAGCTTCAGGTGTCGGCGGCCGTCGGTGCCTTCCTGGTCGGCATCGCGCTGTCCGGGGAGGTCGCGGAGGGGGCGCACACGCTGCTGAGCCCGCTGCGGGACCTGTTCGCCGCGGTGTTCTTCGTCTTCTTCGGGCTGCACACCGACCCGGCGAGCATCCCGCCCGTCCTGCTGCCCGCCCTGGCGCTGGCCGTGCTCACCGCGGCGACGAAGATCGCCACGGGCTACTGGGCCGCCCGGCGCGCCGGGATCTCCGTCAAGGGCCGCTGGCGTACGGGGGGCGCGCTGGTCGCCCGCGGTGAGTTCTCGATCGTCATCGCGGGGCTCGCGGTGAGCGCCGGCATCGAACCGTCGCTGGGCCCGCTGGCCACGGCGTACGTCCTGATCCTGGTCGTCCTGGGCCCGCTGACCGCGCGCTACACGGAGCCGCTGGCGTCCTGGTGGACACGGCGTTCCGAGGAGCGTCGGACGGTTCGGGAGGACACGTCGACGGTCGCGGAGGCGTCGGTGGCGGACTGACGGACGGCGTAGGGCGAGGCACCGTGCGAGTGGCGTCGGGCGGGTGGCGTGGGACCCAGCCGCCCGACGAGCCCTCGCTCCTCAGGCGACCCCCTCCGGGGCCCACCCCTGTCTCCGCAGTACGCCCGACACATCCGGGGCCTCGTAGTGCTCCCCCTTGAGGACCTTGCCGTCGGCCCGGCGGGCGACATGGCCGTCGGGTCCCAGCTTGGTCATGTTGGAGCGATGGATCTCGGCGATCACCGCGTCGAGGTCGATGCCGTGGACCAGGGCCGTGCCGTAGGCGATATAGACCACGTCGGCGAGTTCGTGCGCGAGCCGGTCGAGCGGCCCCTCGACGGCCACCTCGGCGACCTCTGCGGCCTCCTCCGCGAGCAGCTCGCCGCGGTGGGCGGCCAGCTCCGGCGACACCGCGGTCGGCGTAGCACGGGCGTCCAGTCCGAAGGCGAGGTGGAACTGACGGACCAGGTCAGCGGGCGATGAGCTCATACGGCGACTCTACCGATCACCACTGACAGCCCGGCGGTCTCCACCGACCCCGACGGCACCCGCTCCCCTACCAGGCACCGCGCGGACACCCCCTACGACCCCGGCTCTGGCCGGCACCGCTCCCCTCCCGGCAACCCGCGCGGACACCCCCTGTGACCCCCGCCCTGGTCAGCACCGCGTCCCTGCTGGCAGGATCGCGCGCATGTCCAAGGTGTTCCCCCGTATGAGCAGGAGCCGGGCGCTGCAAGGCGCGGCCGCCGGTTTCGTGGTCTTCGGGCTGTTGCTGTGGTGGCTGCTGCCGGGCGAGGAGCCGCCGGGCGGGTCGATCTCCTTCAGCACGGGCTCACGCGGCGGGGTGTACGAGGCCTACGGCAAGGACCTCAGCGACGAGTTCGCCAAGGACATGCCCGACCTCGAGGTGGACCTGGAGACCAGCGACGGATCACAGGACAACGTCACGCGCGTGGCGACCGGCGAGGCCGACTTCGCCATCGCCGCGGCGGACGCGGTGGAGTCGTTCGCGATCGAGCATCCGGTAGAGGCCGCCCGACTGCGCGGAGTCGCACGTCTGTACGACGACTACGTTCAGCTCATCGTCCCGCGGAACTCGGACATCGACTCCCTGGCCGACCTGAAGCACAAGCGCGTCGCCATAGGGCCCGAGAAATCGGGTGTGCGGCTGATCGCCGACCGGGTGCTGCGAGCCGAGGGCATGGACCCGGCCACGGACATCAAGCCGTTCCCGTACGGCATCAAGGACGTCGAACAGCTCGGGCACACCATCGACGCGTTCTTCTGGTCGGGCGGACTGCCGACGAACGGGCTGAAGGCGCTCGCCAAGACGTCGTCCTTCAAGTTCGTACCGATCAAGGCCGACTTCGTCGCCAAACTCCACACCCAGAGCGCCGCCAACCGCTACTACCGTCCGGCCAACATCCCGGAGTCGGCCTACGACGGCCAGGACGCGTACGCCGTGCCGACCATCGCCGTGTCCAACCTGTTGATCACCCGCGAGGACCTGGACCCGCGGCTCACCGAGTGGCTGACCCGGACCGTGATCCGCAGCCGGGACGACATCGGCGGCAAGGTGCACTCCGCCCAGCTGGTCGACCTGCGCACGGCGATCTACACCTCCCCGCTGACCCTGCACGAGGGCGCGCGGCGCTACTACCGCTCCGTCAAGCCGTAGCGGCGCTGCGGGGCACGGACACCGTCACCGTCAGGCCGTGCGGTTCGTGATGGCCGTAGGAGATCGTGCCGCCGCCGGCGTGCAGCAGGGTCCGGGAGATGGACAGGCCGAGGCCGGAGCCCTTGATGTTCTGGTGGCGGTTGCTGCGCCAGAAGCGGTCGCCGATGCGGGCGAGTTCCTCGGCGGTCAGACCGGGGCCGTTGTCGGTGACGACGACGGTCGCCGTCTCGCCGTTGGAGGAGACCGTCACCTCGACGCACTCGTCCTCGGGCGTGAACTTGACCGCGTTGTCGATGACCGCGTCCAGCGCGCTGGAGAGGGTGACCGGGTCGGCCCAGCCGGTGATGGGCGGGCAGTCGCCCACCAGGCGTACGCCCTTGGCCTCGGCGGTCGGCGCCCAGGCCGCCACCCGCTCGGCGGCCAGCGCACCGATGTCGGTGATCCGCAGATGCGCGTCCGTGTGCTCGGCCAGGGCCAGGTCGAGCAGGTCGTCCAGGACCTGCGCGAGCCGCTTGCCCTCCGTCTGGACGGAGGCGATCTCCTTGTTGCCTGCCGGGAGTTCGAAGGCGAGCAGTTCGATGCGCAGCAGCAGCGCGGCGAGGGGGTTGCGCAGCTGGTGCGAGGCGTCGGCGACGAAGGCGCGCTGCTGCTCCAGGACGTCCTCGACGTTGTCCGCCATCTCGTTGAACGACCGGGCCAGGCGCTGGAGTTCCGGCGGACCGCCGGCGGCCGCGACCCGCGACTTCAGACGGCCGCTCGCGATCGCGTGCGTGGTGGCGTCGAGCACGCGCACCGGCCTGAGCACCCACCCGGTCAGCCGCAGGGCGGCACCGACAGCCACCAGCATCGCGGCCATCAGGCCCGTGCCGATGACCAGCCAGCCGTGCAGGATCCGCGAACGCATCTCCCCCGTGGGCGAGTCGGTGACGACGACCGCGACGACGTCACCGTCCCGGATGACCGGGGAGGCGACCACGAGCCGCCCCTGCTGCCAGGGAAAGATCTGCGGCGGATCCTCGCTGCGCCTGCTGAGCAACGCCTCGTCGAACGCCGCCCGCACCTCGCCGGTGTCGGGGATGAACAAGGTCATGGGGGCGTTCGCCATGATGCTCTTGTTCTGGTAGAAGACGCCGACGCGGATGCGGTAGACCTCGTAATAGCTGTCGAGTTCGCTCTGCAACGTCTTCTGGCGCTCGCCGCCCTCGCCGGTGACGTACTGGGCGAGGGCCGCGAAGTGCGCGGTGTCGTCGATCCGGTCGACGACCACTTTCTGCTGCTGGGCCGCGGCCACGCTGAAGCCGAGCGGGATGCCGAGCGCCAGCAGCACGGCCGCCATCAGGACGATGAGCAGCGGGAGGAGTCTTGTGCGCACCCGGACCCGCTACGAGGACGGGGCGACGAGCCGGTAGCCGACGCCGCGTACGGTCTCGATGAGGGCCGGCATGCGCAGCTTGGCGCGCAGGGAGGCGACGTGCACCTCCAGAGTGCGCCCGGTCCCCTCCCAACTGGTGCGCCACACCTCGCTGATGATCTGCTCCCGGCGGAAGACGACTCCGGGGCGCTGGGCCAGCAGGGCGAGCAAGTCGAACTCCTTGCGGGTCAGTTGGACAATCGAACCGTCCACACTCACCTGACGGGTCGGCAGCTCGATACGGACCGGGCCGAGGTGCAGCGCGGCCTCCGCCTCCGCGGCGGGGTCCTCGTGGGCGGTGCGCCGGCTGACGGCGTGGATCCGGGCGAGCAGCTCTCCGGTGTCGTACGGCTTCACCACATAGTCGTCCGCGCCGAGGTTGAGGCCATGGATGCGGGAACGGACGTCGGAGCGGGCGGTGACCATGATCACCGGGGTGCTGGTGCGCTTGCGGATCTTGCCGCAGACCTCGTATCCGTCCTGGTCGGGCAGGCCCAGGTCGAGGAGGACGACTCCGAAGCCGGCGCCCTCCGGGACGAGCGCCTGGAGGGCTTCCTCGCCACTGCGCGCGTGGGTGACGTCGAATCCGTGCCGTGCCAGAACCGCGGACAGAGCGGCGGCGACGTGATTGTCGTCCTCCACGAGGAGCAGTCTCATCCGGGCCTCCTTCGGTTCATCGGCCGTACGATCTGAATGAGGGCAAAAGTACGATCTGGGTGCGGACAAAAACGCGTGCACGCGCGCGCGTGCACCTTGTGAAGTCACGCCGATGGAAGAGGACGACGTCAAGTGGGTTCCGGTTGCGAGCCGCTTCCGTTACCCGGCCGATATGCGCCCTGCTCACAACTGCTACGACACGTGTCCGATTGCTATCGGATCGTGATGCTCAGATTCCCCTCAAAGGTAATGACGCAGGTCGCATGGGGTCACTACTGTCCTCCGAAACCGAGGAGGACGGAGCCCGATAGCGATGACCGAAGTATCGGTGGCCAAGGAAGATGTGGCCGCGACCGGCGAACTGGTCGTCCTGAAGAGCGTCAACAAGCACTTCGGCGCGTTGCATGTTCTCCAGGACATCGATCTCACGATCGCCCGCGGCGAGGTCGTCGTGGTCATCGGACCCTCCGGGTCCGGGAAGTCCACGCTGTGCCGGACCATCAACCGCCTGGAGACGATCGACTCCGGCACGATCGCCATCGACGGCAAGCCCCTGCCCGCGGAGGGCAAGGAGCTGGCCCGGCTGCGCGCCGACGTCGGGATGGTCTTCCAGTCCTTCAACCTCTTCGCGCACAAGACCGTGCTCGAGAACGTGATGCTCGGCCAGATCAAGGTCCGCAAGGCGGACAAGAAGAAGGCCGAGGAGACTGCTCGCGCCCTGCTCGACCGGGTCGGTGTGGCGAGCCAGGCGGACAAGTACCCCGCGCAGCTCTCCGGCGGCCAGCAGCAGCGTGTCGCCATCGCCCGGGCGCTGGCCATGGGTCCCAAGGTCATGCTCTTCGACGAGCCCACCTCGGCGCTCGACCCCGAGATGATCAACGAGGTCCTCGAGGTCATGCAGCAGCTGGCCCGCGACGGCATGACCATGATCGTCGTCACCCATGAAATGGGGTTCGCCCGTTCGGCCGCGAACCGGGTGGTGTTCATGGCGGACGGCCGGATCGTCGAGGAGGCTGTGCCGGACCAGTTCTTCAGCGCCCCACGCAGCGACCGCGCCAAGGACTTCCTGTCCAAGATCCTGCATCACTGACAGCGCGTCACGACCCGCGTCACCCGCCGCCCCGTCTCGACGGACCGCATCTCTCATCACACAAAGGATGTTCACCATGAAGCTCCGCAAGGTCACCGCCGCGGCCGCCGCTGCGCTGGTCCTCTCCCTGACCGCGACCGCGTGCGGCGGAGACGACGGCGACAGCGACAGCGCCGACTCGGGCTCCAGTGGCGGCGGGAAGATCAAGATCGGCATCAAGTACGACCAGCCCGGTCTGGGCCTGAAGGAGCCCGACGGTTCCTTCTCCGGCTTCGACGTGGACGTCGCGACGTACGTGGCCAAGCAGCTCGGCTACGACGCCGACCAGATCGAGTTCGTCGAGACCAAGAGCGCCGACCGCGAGAACGCGCTCGCTCGTGGTGACGTCAAGTTCATCGCCGCCACCTACTCGATCAACGACGAGCGCAAGGAGAAGGTCGACTTCGCCGGCCCGTACCTGCTGGCGCACCAGGACCTGCTGGTCAAGAGCGACTCCGACATCGCCGAGGGCACCGACCTCAACGGCAAGAAGCTGTGTTCCGTGACCGGCTCGACCTCGGCGCAGAACGTCCAGAAGGACATCGCCCCGAAGGCCCAGCTGAAGCAGTACAGCGGCTACTCGGAGTGCATCGCGGCCCTGCAGAGCGGTGCCGTCGACGCGGTGACCACGGACGACTCGATCCTCGCGGGCTTCGCCGCGCAGGACAAGTACAAGGGTCAGTTCAAGCTCGCCGGCCTCAAGCTGAGCAACGAGAACTACGGCATCGGTGTCAAGAAGGGCGACACCGCGACCACCGACAAGATCAACACCGCGCTCGAGAAGATGGTCAGCGACGGCGCCTGGGACACCGCCGTCAAGGACAACTTCGGTCCGGCCGACTACAAGAACGAGCCCGCCCCGAAGATCGGCGTGATCGTCAAGTAACACCGGGATCCACTGGCGCGCCGCCGCCCGCCGCGATCAGGGCGGCGGCGCGCCGCGCCCCTCCACGTACCCCAGACACCCGGAAGCGCGGGAGATCGTGTTCGACTTTCTTGATGGTTACGACGTCCTAGGGGCGTTCTGGATGACGGTGAAACTCACCGTCCTCTCCGCCCTCGGCTCCCTGATCTGGGGCACCCTGCTGGCCGCGATGCGGGTCAGCCCGGTCCCGTTGATGCGCGGGTTCGGCACCGTCTACGTGAACATCGTCCGGAACATTCCGCTGACGGTGATCATCGTCTTCAACTCGCTCGGTCTCGCCGACGTCTTCGGCGTGACGCTGGGCGCGGCGGACGACTTCGACGTGCAGGGCTTCCGGCTGGCCGTTTTCGGCTTCATCGCCTACACCGCGGCCTTCGTCTGCGAGGCGATCCGCTCCGGCATCAACACCGTGCCCGTCGGACAGGCCGAGGCGGCCCGTGCCATCGGGCTGAACTTCAGCCAGGTCCTGCGGCTCATCGTGCTGCCGCAGGCCTTCCGCGCGGTCATCGGTCCGCTGGCCAACGTACTGATCGCCCTGACGAAGAACACCACCGTCGCGGCCGCGATCGGTGTGGCCGAGGCGGCCCTCCTGATGAAGACCATGATCGAGAACGAGGCCCAGACGCTCGCCATCGGCGCCGTCTTCGCCTTCGGATTCGTGGTCCTGACCCTGCCGACCGGCCTCTTCCTCGGATGGCTGAGCAAGCGACTGGCGGTGAAGCGATGAGCTCCGTTCTGTACGACACTCCCGGCCCCCGCGCCAAACGGCGCAACGTCCTGGTCTCGGTGGTCTTCTTCCTCCTGCTGGCCCTCCTGCTGTGGTGGATCTGGCAGAAGATGGACGACAAGAACCAGCTGGAGTGGGACCTCTGGGAACCGTTCACCACCGACCAGGCCTGGTCGACGTATCTGCTGCCGGGACTCGGCAACACACTGAAGGCCGCGGCCCTCGCCATGGTGATCGCCCTCCCGCTGGGCGCCTTCTTCGGCATCGCACGCCTCTCCGACCACCGCTGGGTACGCGGCGCGGCCGGCACCGTGGTCGAGTTCTTCCGGGCCATCCCGGTGCTGCTGCTGATGCTGTTCGCCAACGAGTTCTACGTCCGCTCCACCGACATCAGCAGCGAGCAGCGGCCCCTGTACGCGGTCGTCACCGGCCTGGTGCTCTACAACGCCTCCGTCCTCGCCGAGGTCGTCCGGGCCGGCATCCTCTCCCTGCCCAGGGGCCAGACCGAGGCCGCCTACGCGGTCGGCCTGCGCAAGGGCCAGACGATGACCAGCATCCTGCTGCCGCAGGCCGTCACCGCGATGCTGCCGGCCATCGTCAGCCAGCTCGTCGTCATCGTGAAGGACACCGCGCTGGGCGGTGTGATGCTCGGCTTCCCCGAGCTGCTCAACTCGCGCCAGACGCTGGCCGCCAACTACGCCAACGTCATCCCCAGCTTCATCGTCGTCGCGATCGTCTTCATCGTCGTGAACTTCATCCTCACGAGCTTCGCGAGCTGGCTCGAACAGCGGCTGCGGCGCAGCAAGAAGAGCACGGGCGCGGTTCTCGGCGCCGAGGACATGGAGGAGCTCAACCCGGCCGCGGTCGGTGGCACCTTCGGGACCGGTGGTGAGGGTGGTGGCCTGCCGGGCACCGGGACCTACACCGACCGAAAAAAGCTATAACTGACGGTCAGTCAAGCAGCGTGCACCCTACGGAGGCAGTGGCATGATCGCCACTGCCTCCGTCACTTGACGCAAGCACCGGCAATGGGTTGCATACGTTCTGTGATCGTGCACCCTGCTCCAACCTCCTGTTCACATACGTCTCTCGGGACGCCCTCACGGGCAGGGGGCGCCGCGTCGTGGACCCGGTGATCGTCGTCGGAGCGGGGCCCGTCGGGCTCACGCTCGCCCTCGCGCTGGCCCGCCAGGAGGTGCCGTCCGTCGTCCTGGACGAGGGTCCCGGCAAGGACGAACCGCGTCCCGCCCGCACCGTCGTCCTGCGCGAGGACACCGCCGCCCTGATGGAACGTCTGACCGGCGTCCCGCTCTCCGAGGCCGGCTGCCGCTGGGCCGGATGGCGGTCGTTGCGCCGCAAGCAGGTGATGCGCGAGGTCACCTTCGACGGCACCTCCGAGCACGCTTCGGGCGAGGCCGGGCCCGCGCCCCTGCACATCGCCCAGCACGTGCTGACCGGCGCCCTGCGTGCGGCCTGCGCCGAGGCGCGGCTGGTCAAGGTCTGTGTGGACAGCCGGCTCGACACCGTCGAGCAGGAGCCCTCCGGTGTCACCGCCCACACCCGCGGCACCAAGGGCACCTGGTGGCGCGGCAGTCACCTGGTCGGCTGCGACGGCCCGCGCTCGACGGTACGCAAACTCCTCGACATCCGTTTTCCCGGCCGTACGGCGGTGGAGCGGCACGCGGTCGCCGCGCTGCGCACGGAACTTCCGTGGGAGGACGAAGCGTTGCTCCATCGGATGCCGCCGTGGCGGACGTCCGGACCCTCTGCGGGGGAGGTCACCGGACGCCCCCTCCCCGACGGCGTCTGGCGCCTCGACTGGCTGCTGCCACCCGGCAAGGACCTGGTCACGCCCGAACTCCTGGTGGCCCGGGTCCGGGAGACCCTCGCCGGCTGGACGGGCGGCCCGACACCGCCGTACGAACTCCTCGACACCGGCGTGCACACCGTGCACCACCGTCTCGCGCGCCGCTGGCGGGCCGGGCGGGTGTTCCTCGCCGGGGACGCGGCGCATCTGCTCGGCGCGCTCGGCACGCAGGGGCTCGACGAGGGGCTCAGGGATGCCGACAACCTCGCCTGGAAACTGGCCCTGGCCTGGCATCACGGGCCGCACGAAGCGTTGCTCGACAGTTACCAGGCCGAGCGGCGCGCGGTCGTCGCCGCCCGGCTGCGCGCCGCCGACCAGGCCCTGCCGCTGGTGCGTGGCGGCGGAGGGCTGCGGGCCGTCGTCCCGGGTTCCGCGCGGGGTCACGACGCGCTGCTCACGGACGGTCACCTGGGGCGCGGGGCGCTCGGTGCGCCGGGGGCGTACGCCACCTCGCCGCTCGCGCCCCGGCATCTGGAGGCGGAGGTCCCGGTGGACACCGCGCCGGGTGCGCCGGTCGCCGATGTCCGGGTCACCGCCGAGGACGGTTCCTTCGTACGGCTGCGGGACCGGCTCGGGCGTGGGGCACTGCTCGTGGTGCTGATCGCGCCGGGCACCGGGGTGTGGGAGCGCAAGCACTGGGTGGGCGCCGGGCTCATGCCCCGCCTCGCGGCCGCGGTGACGGCGCTGCCGCATCCGGCCGAGCTGCTGGTCGCGGAGAGCTATCCGGGCGCGGCGGCGCACAGTGTGCTGCTGGTACGGCCCGACGGTCACCTGGTGACCGCGCTGAACGGCGTGCGGCCGGCCGATCTGTACGCGGCCGCCGAGGCCACGCTGGGCGGGCCCGCGAAGACGGAGGCGGAGGCGGGAGCGGGGGCGCGCTGACGGCGCCGGGGAGCTCGTGCGGGAGCGGAATCCCGCTCGCGTCGACGGTGTCGGACGGCTCGGGCCGCGGTCGTCGCGGGGTCGGGTCCGAGTGGTGCGGAAGGCTCGGCCCGAGCTCACGGGGCCGAGCCGCGCGGGCCCTCGCCGCCGTACGTACCGTCACCGTGAGGTCCACATAGTGACAGTGAGTTGACCGGCCTGCACCGCCATGGTGTACTCCGGATCGTGACCGACACCTGCGTGCACCTGTGGCGGAGGGTCCATATGGACCTCGTCCGCTATGCGGGCTGCGTGTGTCGCGAGTCCTGCTGAATTCGCATCTCTCTTCTCCAGCGCGCGCCTCTTCGGTGCTGCCGCGCGCTTCCCGCGAACGCTCATCAGGACGGTGCCCGTGTCTGTCTCCCCTTCTGTGTCCGCCGTTTCCACGCCGACGCAGGCGGAACTCCTCGATTTCGTACGGCGGACCGCCGCCGACGCCCAGCTGATCTCCTCGCTCCCGCTCGACCCCGAGGGCCGCACCTGGGTGCGCCTGGAGGGGCCCGGCGGCAGCGAGGCCTGGCTGATCGGCTGGCCGCCCGGTACGGGCACCGGCTGGCACGACCACGCCGAGTCCGTCGGCGCCTTCGTGACGGCTTCCGGTGAGCTCAAGGAGAACTCGCTCACCGCGCGGCTCCCCGCGGACGGCTGGAAGACCCTGGAACTCACCGAGGGCATCGACCGGGAGCGGCGGCTTCCGGCGGGCAAGGGGCGCTCCTTCGGGCAGCACCACGTCCACGAGGTGCTCAACGAGTCCACCGCCGAGCACGCGATCTCCGTCCACGCCTACTACCCGCCCCTGCCGCAGATCCGCCGCTACAGCCGCACCGGGCACGTGCTGCGCCTGGAGCACGTGGAGCGCCCGGAGGACTGGCAGTGACCGGAGGACCGGCAGTGAGTGGCTCGGGCACGCGCGAGGAGCGGCGGGCGGGCGTTCCCGGCGACGGCGACGGCTCGGGGGAACTCCCGGTCGGCATCGACGAGTTGCTGGAGCGGGTCCGCGAGGGCTACGAGCGGATCGAGGCACGCGAGGCCTACGACGCCGCGCGGCGCGGGGAGGCGCTGCTGGTCGACATCCGCTACGCCGCCCTGCGCGAACGGGACGGACGGGTGCCCGGCGCCCTCGTCGTCGAGCGCAACGAGCTGGAGTGGCGCCTCGACCCGCGGGGCAGCCATCGCGCCCCCGAGGCCACGGGGCACGACCTGCGTGTCGTGGTGATCTGCAACGAGGGTTACGCCTCCAGTCTGGCGGCCGAGTCGCTGCACCGGCTGGGGCTGCGCCGGGCCACGGACCTGGTGGGCGGGTTCCAGGCGTGGCGGGCCGCGGGGCTGCCCGTGGCGTCGTAGGGGCGGGGCCACGGCCGCCTGTGGTGGCGGAGTCTCAGTCGATCTCTGGGTCGCAGTAGAGCGGGGCCGTGTCGGCGCTGCCCTTGGTGACCAGGCGGACCCGGGTCGTGGCGACCTTGGCACCGCCCTCGACGTCTTCGCCCCGCAGCAGGGCGAGGGTGTTGTCCACCGCCAACTCTCCGGTGTCCGCAGCCGAGTTGGCGACCGTGGCCGCGAAGCGTCCGTCCTTCAGCGCGGCCAGGCCCTCGTCGGTGCCGTTGACGGTCACGATCCTGACGTCCTCGGCGCCGGCCGCGTCGAAGGCCTTGCGGACGGCGAAGGCCATCTCCTCGTTGGCGACGAAGGCGTAGTCGAGGTCGGGGTGGGCCTGGATCATGCTCTCGGCGACCTTCCCGGCCTTGCTGGGGTCGAACATGCCGGGCTCGTTCGCGACGACCGTGGCGTTGGCGGGCAGAGCGTCCTTGAAGCCGCCCACCAGCAGGTCGGAGGCGGCGCCGGGCGCACCGGCGACGATGCCGACCTGCACGCCCTTCCCGGCGGCGTCCCTCGCGATCCAACGGGCGTCCAGGGCGCCCACGTTCTTCAGGTCGACGACGACGGCTCCGAGGATGTCGGAGGTGTCGTCGGGGACGATCGAGGTGAGGAAGATCGGAACACCGGCCTCCTTCGCCTTGGCGATGTCGTCCTTGAGGGCATCGACGTCGACGGTCTGCACGATCAGCGCGTCCACGTGCCGGGCGATCATGTCCTTGATGTTCGCCAACTCGGTGTTGGCGTCCTGCCCGGACTCGGCCGTGTGGATCAGGGTGGTGTTGTTGGCGGCGGTGTCCTCGACGGCCTCCTGCAGACAGCGGTGGAAGCGGGTGGAACCGCCGTTGACGAACCCCAGCGTGATCGTGCCGTCGAGCGACTCTCCCGAGTCTTCGCCCCAGTCGAGGCCACAGCCGCTCAGGGCCAGGCTGCCTCCGAGGACGGACGCGACCAGCGCCCTGCGGGCGCGGGCGGTTCTGGGCATGGCGGGGCCACCTTCCGGACGTACCTGTGCGGGTTCGGCTCACCGACCGGCTCCGGTGAGACGGCGGCAGAAGAGGCGCACGGGTACGGACGGCCGCGCGACGGCAGCAGACGGTACCGGCGGGCGGGGAAGGCTCACCCCTCGTGGAACGCAAGGTAAGGCTGCGCCGGCTGAGCGGTGACGCCTGGACACGGAAGCCGTACCGGACGGGCACCTGTGCCGACGGCGTCGACCCTCTGTCGGTGCCTTCGCGGCCCTCGGAAGCCTTCGCAAGCCCGAGGCCTGGCCCAAGCCCGAGTCCCAGCCCAGCCCAGCCCCGGCACACGACCTGGCCCCAACTCCCCGCCGAACTCAACCCGCGGGTCTCAGAACCCCTCGTCCTGGAGGAACTCGGCGTCCTCGCCCTCCTCTTCGAGCGCCTGCCGGACCACCCTCAGAGCCATGCCCTCGGGGTACCCCTTGCGGGCGAGCATGCCCGCGAGGCGGCGCAGGCGCTTGTCGCGGTCGAGGCCACGCGTGGAACGCAGCTTGCGGGCGACGAGGTCGCGCGCGGTCTCTTCCTCCTGCTCGGAGTCGAGCTGCGAGACGGCCGCGTCGATCAGCGTGGAGTCGACGCCCTTGGTGCGCAGTTCCTGGGCGAGGGCGCGCCGGGCGAGTCCCCGGCCGTGGTGCCGGGACTCCACCCAGGCCTCGGCGAACGCGCTGTCGTTGATCAGCCCGACCTCCTCGAACCGCGACAGCACCTCCTGCGCCGCCTCGTCCGGGATCCCCTTCTTGCTCAGGGCGTCCGCGAGCTGTTTCCGCGTACGCGGGGTCCCGGTGAGCAGGCGCAGACAGATAGCCCGTGCCCGCTCGACCGGGTCCCCTGAAGACTCCCCCTGCTCGGCCCTCGACGAGGAGGGGGCGCCTTCGTCCGTACCGGACGGCTCCCCGCCGCGTCGCTGTCGACGCCCACGGGAACCGCCCTCGCCACGGGCGGCACGGCCCCCACGGGAGCCACCGCGCCCACGGCGGGAGCCTCCGCCTGACGGCACCGAGCCGTCGCCCGGCCCGTCGTCGTACGGCGCGTCATGGCCGTACGGCTGTCCGGCACGGTAGTCGCCGTCGTCGCCGTACGTTCCCCCGGCGCCGTACGAGCCACCGCTGCCGTACGACGCGGCGCGGCCGTGTCCCCCGTCCGCACCGCGCCCCGCATCGTCCCTGTACGCATCGTCCCCGTACGCATCGCCGCCCGGTCCGGAGGATCCCCCGTCGCCTGCCCCGCCCCGCTCGCGCGGAGCGTCCTGGTAGGCGTACTCGGCCCAGTCGGTTCGTCGTGTCACGGGATCAGCTCTTGGCAGCCGCGGCCTTGGGCTTGGCGGCCTTGGCCGCCGGTGCCGGCACCGTCTTCGCGGCGTCGTCCGCGGAGGTGGCGCCCGCCGCGTCCGCGCCCGGCTCGGCGGTCGGCTCCTGCGGTCGTACGCCGACGCCCAGCTTCTCCAGGATCTTCTTCTCGATCTCGTTGGCCAGGTCGGGGTTGTCCTTCAGGAAGTTGCGCGCGTTCTCCTTGCCCTGGCCGAGCTGGTCGCCCTCGTACGTGTACCAGGCGCCGGCCTTGCGCACGAAGCCGTGCTCCACGCCCATGTCGATCAGGCCGCCCTCGCGGCTGATGCCGTGGCCGTAGAGGATGTCGAACTCGGCCTGCTTGAAGGGCGGCGCGACCTTGTTCTTGACGACCTTCACGCGGGTGCGGTTGCCGACCGCGTCCGTGCCGTCCTTCAGGGTCTCGATGCGGCGGATGTCGAGCCGCACCGAGGCGTAGAACTTCAGCGCGCGGCCACCGGTCGTGGTCTCCGGGGAGCCGAACATCACGCCGATCTTCTCGCGGAGCTGGTTGATGAAGATCGCGGTGGTCTTGGACTGATTGAGGGCGCTGGTGATCTTCCGCAGCGCCTGGCTCATCAGACGGGCCTGGAGGCCGACGTGGCTGTCGCCCATCTCGCCCTCGATCTCCGCGCGCGGGACGAGCGCGGCGACGGAGTCGATGACGATGAGGTCGAGGGCGCCGGAGCGGACCAGCATGTCCACGATCTCCAGGGCCTGCTCGCCGTTGTCCGGCTGGGACAGGATCAGGTTGTCGATGTCGACGCCGAGCTTCTTCGCGTACTCGGGGTCGAGGGCGTGCTCCGCGTCCACGAACGCGACCTGGCCGCCCGCCTTCTGCGCGTTCGCCACCGCGTGCAGCGTCAGCGTGGTCTTGCCGGAGGACTCCGGTCCGTACACCTCCACCACGCGGCCGCGCGGCAGGCCGCCGACGCCGAGGGCGACGTCGAGCGCGGTCGACCCGGTCGGGATGACCTCGATGGGCTCCATCGACCGCTCGCCCATGCGCATGACCGCGCCCTTGCCGAATTGCCGTTCAATCTGTGCGAGAGCGGCATCCAGGGCCTTCTCGCGGTCGGTTCCTGCCATGGGTTCCACCCGGTTTGCTTGAGTCGATCGCTTCACGTCAAAGACGCTAACGCCTGCCACTGACAATGCGCCCCGACGCCCGTCCAGCCTGTGGATAACTAGGGGACTTCTCGACCGAAACCGTGCGGAAATCCCCGCCGAGAGTCTCGCCGGAGCTTCTATAAGAATGGATGTTCGATTTTTGTGTCAAGCGCACCACGCGGCACTTCCGGGCGTATGTGTGGGGGCGTTGTGAAGCCGGCTCTACAGGGCAGAACACGCCGGGGCAGGCCCATGGGCGGCGCTGCCCTCACAGGCCGAAGCGGTCCGGGAGGGCGAGACGGGAGTGCAAGTGGACGAGGCGCGTGCCGGCAGGTCGTGGACTTCGCCGACATGGAGTACCCGCGGATGGAGTACCCGCGGACCTTCCGCAGCGCCGCGCCCGACGATCGGGACGGCACGCACTTCGCCCTGTTCCACGCCCATCACCCGCTGGTCGCCTTCGTGGCCGAGCGGCGCTCCTGGTACGTCCCCGACGCGTTCCTGGACCCACCCGCCCGGGCCGCCACCCTCACCGGCTTCGGCTTCGCTCCCCTGGCCAGGTCACAGCTCCTGCTCCCGCTCCACGAGGCGGACACCTCCGCCCTGACCGTCGGACCGTCGGGGAGTGGCAGCACATCAGGTACTGGCGACCGGACACCGTAGGCGAGGTGCTCTTCAACTCCTGGGACCGACAAGGGCGACCGGGGGTCCCGGCCGACGTGCTTCCCACGGCGTACCGCCGGTGTCTCCACCTGGACGACGACGGGACGGACGCCCCGCGCGAGTCTGTGGACATGGAGACCACGAAGAGCACCCGAGAGTCCGTGAAGCCCCCGGGGGAGAGCACCGCGTCGGCACGCCCTCCCGCTGTCACCGCCGCACTCGCCGCCCTGCTCCTGCTGGCCGCGTCCATAGTCGGCCAGATCGCCGCCGGCGCGGACTACCCCGTCGTCCCACCGGGCCTCGTCATTCCGCTGGTGGCAGCGGGCCTGCTGTTCTGGCGCGTGAACCGCTGGACGACCGGGCTCGCTCTCACGGTCGGCCTGTTCATCGGCACGGGCGCGTTCCTGACTCCGAACACCGGCGACCACCTCTCGTCGGGGGACACCGCGCTCGTCGTCTCGACCGGTGCCGAGATCATCGCCCTCGCCGGGCTGGTCGTCGCAGGTGCCGTCGCCACGCTGCGAAAGGCCACGAGGGCCTGACCGGCACGCCTCTCAGGAGGAGTCGTCCGTCGAGTCCCGCTCCCCGGGCCGCCTCGTCCACAGCGCACGCGCGCGCGTGAAGAGGTTGGACTCCGACAGACGGTGACCGTGGACCCGGGGGTCGTCCGTGACGTCGTACCGCTTCACATACGCCCCCAGGAACGCCTGGAGCGTCGCGACCGCGGGAATGGCGATCAGCGCGCCCACCGCACCGAGAAGGGCGGTACCGGCGATGACCGAGCCGAAGGCGACGGCGGGATGGACGTCGACGGTCTTCGAGGTCAGCTTGGGCTGCAGCACATAGTTCTCGAACTGCTGGTAGATCACGACGAAGATCAGCACCCACAGCGCGTACCAGGGGTCGACCGTGAAGGCGATCAGCATCGGCAGGGCGCCCGCGAGATACGTACCGATCGTCGGGATGAACTGCGAGACCAACCCCACCCAGACGGCGAGCACGGGCGCGTTGGGCACCGCCAGGGCCTGGAGCAGGATGTAGTGCGCGACACCGGAGATCAGCGCCATCAGACCGCGCGAGTACAGATAGCCGCCGGTCTTGTTGACCGCGATCTCCCAGGCCCGCAGCACCTCCGCCTGCTTGGCGGGCGGCAGGACCGAGCAGAGCGCACGGCGCAGCCGCGGGCCGTCCGCGGCGAAGTAGAACGAGAACAGCGCGATCGTCAGCAGCTGGAAGAGTCCGCCGAGAACCTGGGCGGACACGTCCAGGACGCCGGTGGCGCTGTTCTGCACGTAGTTGCGCAGCCAGTCGGAGCGCAGCAGCCCCTCCTGCACGTCCACCCGCTTCAGATCCGTGTGGAAGTGCGTGTTGATCCAGTTGATGACGGAGTCGATATAGGCGGGGAAATCCTCGACGATCTTGATGATCTGGTTCGCCAGCATGGTGCCGAGCAGGGTGACGAAGCCCGCGGACACGACCAGCACGGCGAGGAAGACGAGGAAGGTACCGAGCCCCCGGCGCAGCCCGCGCGAGGCCATCCAGCTCACCGCCGGTTCGATGGCCAGGGCCAGGAAGAACGCGATGACGATGTTGATCAGCAGCCCGGTGAGCTGGTGGAAGGCCCAGGTACCCAGCTGGAAGGTGGCGTAGAGGGCGAGCGTGAGCACCACCGCGCGCGGCAGCCAGCGTGGCATACGGGAGTTCGCCCCGGCAGGACCGTCGGCCGGAGGCCGGGTGGGCGGCGTCGTCCCGAACGGGGACGCGTGCTGGGGGACCTCGTCGGTCTCGTCGGTGGGGGCCACGGAGCAAGTTTCGCCCACATGGCCGACAATCCGCTGCCCCCGTCCGATCTTAGTGACCGGTCAGCGCTGTTCTTGTGGCACGTTCATGACGCTGCACACCACACGCCACACGTCCTTGGCCTCCCAGCCACCGTCCAGCGCCTCGTACACGGTGCGCCCGCCGAGCTCCGCCATGACATGGTCACGCGCGAAGGTGTCGGCGGAGCCCGGACCGAAGTGCTCCGCCATCCGCTCCCAGAAGACCGTCAACCGCATGACACCAGTATCCCGCCCCTGAGAGTGGGCCTCGGCCGGGACCGCTTGCCGAGAACGCTTTCCGTCCTACGGTCTGACGCATGGCCGAAACAGGAGCTTCCCCACTCCCCCCGACGCCCCCGGCGCACTCCCCGCTCTTCCGCGCCGAGCACTTCGTCTGGCTCACCGCGCGCGTGCTGGAACAACGCCTCTTCGCACACCACTTCCTGCACGGGAACGCCGACCCGGTGGAGACCGCGCTGGACGCCTACCGCAACGAGGACGGCGGCTACGGCCACGCCCTGGAGCCCGACCTGCGCGGCCCGGTCAGCCAGCCGCTGCACGCCGGTCACGCGCTGCGCGTCCTGGACGCCATCGGCCGCTGCGGCGGACAGCGCGTGGAACGGGTGTGCCGCTATCTGACGTCGGTCTCCACCCGGGACGGCGCCCTGCCGGCGATCCGTCCCGGCCAGCGCGGCTATCCCGCGGCTCCGTTCATCCCGATCGTGGACGACCCGCCCAGCGAGCTCCTCGCCACCGGCCCGGTGGTGGGCCTGCTGCACCGCAACGAGGTGTGGCACGCGTGGCTGTTCCGGGCCACGGACTTCTGCTGGCACGCGGTCGAGTCCCTGCGGGAGTCGCACCCGTACGAGGTGCGGGCCGCCGTGGCCTTCCTGGACTCCGCTCCCGACCGTCCCCGCGCGGAGGCGTCCGCCGACCGGCTGGGCCGCCTGGTGCGCGAGCGCCGCCTCGCGGCACTGGACCCGGAGCGCCTGGACACCTACCCGGTGTCGCCCGGTTACGCCCCGGGCGAGCTCCACTTCCCGCACGACTACGCGAAGTCACCGCACTCGCTCGCGCGCGCGTGGTTCACGGACGAGGAGATGGAACGCTCCCTGGACTTCCTCACGGGCGAACAGCAGGAGGACGGCGGCTGGCCGATCCGCTGGCGCCAGTGGACCCCGAGCGCGGCCCTGGAGGCACGCTCCATAGTCACGATCGATGCGCTACGGACCCTGAGGGCATACGGCCGCTCGATCGGCTGACCCCGATGCGAGGCCCCGCCCGGTCAGCTGACCCCGATGCGACGGCCCGCCCGGTCGACTGAGCTCCTCATGCCGGCCCGCTCCGTCGGCTGACCCCGACACGCCGGCCCGCTCGGTCGACTGAGCTCCACGCGCCGGGCCCGCTGCGCCACCGATCCTCACCCGATGGCCCGCACACCCGCCGTCACCACCACAGCCGCCGTGACAACGAGCAGGAAGGGGGCGCGCAACACCAGCGCGAGCGCGGCCGCCGCAAGCCCCGCGACCCTGGCGTCCAGCACGAGGTCGTGCCCGTCGGCGAAGGTCTGCTGAGCCGTGAGCGCGGCAAGGAGGGCGACCGGCAACAGGGCGGCGAGCCGCCTGACGAGAGGCCGCTCCAGGGCGCCCGCGGGAACGAGCAGCCCGACAAGCTTGACGACGTAGCAGCCGAGCGCGGTGACACCGATGGCGATCCAGACGTTCACCGCTCGTCCCCCTGACGACGTCCCTGGACCCACAGCACGAGGGGCGCCGCGAGAGCGGCCGCCAGGACGGGCACTCCAGCGGGCAGAACAGGCAGCAGACCGAGCCCCAGCAGGACGGCGAGCCCGGCGACGGCACGCTCGGTGGCGGTCGTGAGCATCGGCGCGAGCAACGCCAGGAACACGGCGGGCCCGGCCGCGTCGAGGCCCCACGCGTCCGTGTCGCCGATCGCCTCGGCGCCCAGCGCACCGAGCAGAGTCGTGAGGTTCCACAGCACGTACAGGCTGAGCCCCGTTACGGCGAAACCGATGCGCACACTGCGCCGGGTGGGCTGGGCCAGCGCGACGGCCGCCGTCTCGTCGATGACCCACTGCGCGGCAAAGGGCCGCACCGCGCGCGGAAGGGCGAGCAATTGCGAAAGCCGCAGCCCGTAGAAGGCGTTGCGCACACCCAGGAAGAACGCTCCGGCTGCCGCGGTGAGCGGGTTGCCACCGGCGGCGAGCGCCCCCACGAGCGCGAACTGGGACGCCCCGGTGAACACCAGGAGGCTGAGCGCACAGGTCTGCAGCAGGGTGAGCCCGCTGCCCGCCGAGGTCACCCCGAAGGCGAACCCCGACAGTCCTACGGCGACCCCGACCCCGAGGGCGTCCCGTACGACGGCGGCGTCCGGCTTTCCTCCGTCGTCGGCGCGTGTGTCTGGGAGTGCTGTCTGTTCTGCCACGCATCGGACGGTAGGACCAGCCCCCGCCCACCGTCTTGTACGTTCTTGCGCTCGCGCTGGTACGCCCCGGGAGGCACCCCGACGATCCGGGTGAAGTGCCGGTTCAGATGCGGCTGGTCGGTGAACCCCACCGCGATGGCGGCCTCGGCCGGAGAGATCCCCGAGTCCAGCAGCCTCCGGGCCCGCCGCACCCGCGCATCGGTCAGCCAGGCATGCGGCGGCATCCCGTACGCGTCCCGGAAGGCCCGTAGCAACGCGAACGGACCGGCACCGAGCTCCACGGCCAGCCGCTCCAGGGTCGGCGGCGCGACCATCCGCTCCTCCAGCACACCACGCGCCCGTGCCGCGACCCGCGCCCCCGCCGTCCGCACCTCCCGCTCCGGCAACGTCCCACCGTTGAGCCGCAGCAACCGCGTCACGGCAACCCGCAGCAACGTGTCGGCGGCCAGCGCGTTCCCCTCGTCCGCGGCCCGCAGCACCTGATGCACGAGCCCGGCGGCATAAGGATCGTCGAGAACCGGACTGACGAACCCCGGGGTCCCACGAATGCCCGTGGTCTCACCAGCTATCTCCGCCACCAGCTCGGGCGACGGATACACCGCCCCGTAACGCCACCCCTCGGGCACCCCCGCCCGCCCGGTATGAGCGGTGTCAGGATTGACCAGCGCAAGCGAACCGGCGCCCGCGTACCGATCGGCCCCCCGGTAGTGAAAGACCTCCACACCGTCCGCGATGGCGGCGATCACGAAGTTCTCATGGGTGTGCCGCACAAAGTTCTTCCGCACATACCGGGCCCGCAGCAGATCGACCCCCGGCAACTCGGCGTACTGCCAGTGCCGCGCCCGCTCACGAGAACCCACCATGGAGCCATTGTCCGCCTGGCCACGCACCCCCGCGGCGCCGCGCTTGCGCAACGGCGAGCGGGGGACGTACCGGGGGGGCCGCCCGCAGCGTCGGGCGCCCGACCCACCTCGCCGCTCCAGCACACCGCACCGCCCGACCGAGGACGGACACCTCCCGGTGCGGCACCGACCCACAACGAACCGCACTGCACGACGCACACCCCCACAGAAGCCGCCACGGGCCGCCGCAGGCAGACAAGACGCGCCCCAACCGGCGGAAACCGCAGGTCAGACCCGAATGTCAGTACCCGGGTGCAGGATGGACACATGGTCAGCGACGCACGCCGAGCCCTGGACGGCTTCTCCCCCGCCACCCGCGGCTGGTTCACGGGCGCCTTCGACGCGCCCACCGCGGCCCAGGCAGGCGCGTGGAACGCCATCAAGGAGGGCTCCGACGTCCTGGTCGTCGCCCCCACCGGCTCCGGCAAGACCCTGGCCGCCTTCCTGGCCGCCCTGGACCAGCTGACCTCCACACCCCCGCCCGCCGACCCGCGCAAGCGCTGCCGGGTCCTCTACGTCTCCCCCCTCAAGGCCCTCGCGGTCGACGTGGAGCGCAACCTCCGCAGCCCCCTGACCGGCATCCGCCAGGAATCCGTCCGCCTCGGCCTCCCCGAGCCCGAGGTCAAGGTGGGCATCCGCTCCGGCGACACCCCCGCCGCGGAGCGCCGCGCCCTGGCCACCCGCCCTCCGGACATCCTGATCACCACCCCGGAGTCCCTGTTCCTGATGCTGACGTCGGCCACCCGCGACGCGCTGACCGGCATCGAAACGGTCATCCTCGACGAGGTGCACGCCGTCGCGGGCACCAAACGCGGCGCCCACCTCGCCCTCTCCCTGGAGCGCCTCGACGAACTCCTCCCGAGGCCGGCCCGCCGCATCGGTCTCTCCGCGACTGTGCGCCCGGTCGACGAGGTCGCCCGCTACCTCTCCCCTCACCGCAAGGTGGAGATCGTCCAGCCGAAGTCCGGCAAGGAATTCGACCTGTCCGTCGTGGTCCCCGTGGAGGATCTCGGCGAACTGGGCGGCTCCCCGGTGGCCGACGGCACAGAGGGAGCGGAACGCCCCTCGATCTGGCCCCATGTAGAGGAACGCATCACCGACCTCGTCCAGTCCCACCGCTCGACGATCGTCTTCGCCAACTCCCGGCGCCTGGCGGAACGCCTCTGCAACCGTCTCAACGAGATCGCCTACGAACGGGCAACAGGCGAAACCCTGGACGAGCACCACGCCCCCGCGGAACTCATGGGCGGCTCAGGCGCGGCCCAGGGCGCACCCCCGGTCATCGCCCGCGCCCACCACGGCTCGGTCTCCAAGGAACAGCGCGCCCTCGTCGAAGAGGACCTCAAGGCGGGCCGCCTCCCCGCCGTGGTCGCCACCTCCAGCCTCGAACTCGGCATCGACATGGGCGCCGTCGACCTGGTCGTCCAGGTCGAGTCACCCCCTTCCGTGGCCTCCGGCCTCCAGCGCGTGGGCCGCGCGGGCCACCAGGTAGGCGCGGTCTCCACGGGCGTGGTGTTCCCGAAGTACCGAGGCGACCTGGTCCAGGCGGCCGTGGTCACCGAACGCATGCGCACCGGCTCGATCGAGTCCTTGAGGGTCCCCGCCAACCCCCTCGACGTACTGGCCCAGCAACTCGTCGCGATGACGTCGATGGACACCTGGCAGCTGGACGACCTCCTCGCCATGGTCCGCCGAGCCGCCCCCTTCGCCTCCCTCCCCGACTCCGCCTTCACCGCGGTTCTCGACATGCTCGCCGGCCGCTACCCGTCCGACGCCTTCGCGGAGCTGCGCCCGCGCGTGGTCTGGGACCGGGTCGCCGGCACGATCACCGGCCGCCCCGGCGCCCAGCGCCTCGCCGTCACCTCCGGCGGCACGATCCCCGACCGCGGCCTCTTCGGAGTGTTCCTCGCCGGAGCCGACCCGAAGAAGGGCGGCGGAAGGGTGGGCGAGCTCGACGAGGAGATGGTCTACGAGTCACGAGTCGGCGACGTCTTCACACTCGGCACCAGCTCCTGGCGCATCGAGGACATCACCCGCGACCGCGTCCTGGTCTCCCCCGCCCCCGGCGTCCCGGGCCGGCTCCCCTTCTGGAAGGGCGACCAGCTGGGCCGCCCGCTCGAACTGGGCCGCGCGGTCGGCGCGTTCCTCCGCGAGGTCGGCTCGCTCCCCAAGGACAAGGCCCGCACCCGCCTCCTCGCGGCGGGCCTGGACACCTGGGCGGCCGACAATGTCCTGGCGTACCTCGACGAACAGCGCGAGGCGTGCGGCCACATCCCCGACGACCGCACGATCGTCGTGGAACGCTTCCGCGACGAACTCGGCGACTGGCGCGTGGTCGTCCACTCCCCCTTCGGCGCCCAGGTGCACGCCCCGTGGGCCCTCGCCCTGGGCGCCAAGCTCTCCGAGCGGTACGGCATGGACGCCCAGGTCATGCACGCGGACGACGGCATCGTCCTGCGGCTGCCCGACGCCGACCTGATGGGCCTGGACCTGCTCGACCAGGAACCGGCCAGGCTCGGCACGGAGTACGACGCGGACCAGGCCCCCGTGGGCGCCGCGGACGTCGTCTTCGACAAGGGCGAGGTCGACCAGGTCGTCACCGAGCAGGTCGGCGGATCGGCCCTGTTCGCGTCCCGCTTCCGCGAGTGCGCCGCCCGCGCGCTCCTGCTGCCGCGCCGCAGCCCGGGCAAACGCACCCCGTTGTGGCAGCAACGCCAGCGCGCCGCCCAGCTGCTCCAGGTGGCGAGCGAGTTCGGCTCGTTCCCGATCGTCCTGGAGGCGGTCCGCGAGTGCCTCCAGGACGTCTTCGACGTTCCCGGTCTCGTCGAGCTGATGGGCGACCTGGAGTCCCGCAAGGTCCGTCTGGTCGAGGTCACCACCCCCGAGCCGTCCCCCTTCGCCCGCTCCCTCCTCTTCGGATACGTCGCCCAGTTCCTGTACGAGGGGGACTCACCGCTCGCCGAGCGTCGCGCGGCGGCCCTGTCCCTGGACTCCCGCCTGCTGGCCGAACTGCTCGGCCAGGCGGAGCTGCGCGAACTGCTCGACGCCGAGGTGCTGGCCGAACTGGAACAAGAACTCCAGTGGCTCACCGAGGACCGTCGGATCAAGGACGCCGAGGGCGTCGCGGACCTCCTCCGCCTCCTGGGCCCCCTCACGGACGCGGAGTTGGCCGAGCGGGGCGCGGAGAAACCGTGGGCGCAGGAACTCGCCCGGGCTCGGCGCGCGATCAAGGTCCGTATCGCGGGCATCGACCGCTGGGCGGCGATCGAGGACGCCGGCCGCCTGCGTGACGCACTGGGCACAGCTCTGCCGGTCGGCGTGCCCGAGGCCTTCACGGAGCCGGTCAAGGATCCGCTCGGCGACCTCCTCGCCCGCCATGCCCGCACCCACGGCCCGTTCACCTCGGCGACCGCGGCGGCCCGGTTCGGCCTCGGCGTGGCGGTCACGGAAGGCGCGTTGCAGCGCCTCTCCGCGAACGGACGTGTCGTGCAAGGCGAGTTCCACCCGGCGGGCATCGGCCAGGAGTGGTGCGACGCCACCGTACTGCGCCGTCTGCGCCGCCGGTCCCTGGCCGCCCTGCGCCATGAGTTGGAGCCGGTGTCCCCACCCGCCCTCGCCCAGTTCCTGCCCCAGTGGCAGCACATCGGCAAGGGGCACGGTCTGCGCGGCATCGACGGACTGGCGCGCGCGGTCGAGCAGTTGCAGGGCGCCTCCGTGCCCGCCTCCGCCCTGGAGAAGCTGGTCCTGCCGTCGCGCGTCGCGAACTACACCCCGGCGATGCTGGACGAACTCACCTCCGCGGGCGAGCTGGTGTGGGCCGGTGCGGGCTCCCTGCCCGGCAAGGACGGCTGGGTCTCCCTCTATCTCGCCGACGCGGCGCCCCTGCTCCTGCCACCACCGCACCCCTTGGAGCTGACGGCGCTGCACGAGTCCGTACTGACCGCCCTCTCGGGCGGCTACGGACTGTTCTTCCGCCAGATCACCGACCAGGTCCGCGCGACCACCCACCCCGACGTCACCGATCCCCAACTCGCCGACGCCGTCTGGGACCTGGCCTGGTCCGGCCGCCTGACCAGCGACACGCTCACGCCCATGCGCTCCCTGCTGGGCTCAGGACGCACGGCCGGCTCCACGGCCCACCGCGCCAAACGCACGGTCCCGCGCGGCCGCTACGGCTCCCTCACCGCCGCCGCCCGCCCCGCCTCCCGAACCGGTCCGCCCACGGTCGCCGGCCGCTGGTCTCTGCTGCCCGGCCGGGAGCCCGACCCCACCCTGCGGGCCCACGCGCTGGCCCGCACCCTCCTCGACCGGCACGGTGTGGTGACCCGGGGCGCGGTCTCCGCGGAAGGCGTCGAGGGCGGCTTCTCGGCGACGTACCGCATCCTGTCCGCCTTCGAGGAGACGGGCCAGGCCCGCCGCGGCTACGTCGTGGAAGGCCTCGGCGCCGCCCAGTTCGCCATGGACGGCGCGGTCGACCGCCTCCGCGCGGTGGCCAACGCCCGCGAACGAGAAGAGGGCCTGCCGGGCACCGGCTTCGGCACCCCCGGCGCGCAGGATGACTTCAAGGCACCCCCCGCCGACGACTTCGCCGACTTCGACTGGCTGGACGAGGCCCCACGCTCCCCCGGCGACTAGATCTCCCCACGCGACCTCGCCTCAC
>NZ_JABERD010000063.1 GCF_013044505.1 Streptomyces sp. S3(2020)
CGGTTTTTTGTTTGCAGGCAGAGTACGGAATACGGGCTGCTCAGGGGTGTCGTGGGCGAGGAGATGGGGATAAGAGCCAGCCCGTCGGCCGGCGACCACGGTCAGGGCCTGGTCCAGTTCGTCCTGGCCGCGCACGAGGGACAGCGCAACACCCGCCTGTTCTGGGCGGCCTGCCGCGCCTACGAGAACGGCATCGGCCCCGCCCTCGTCGACCCGTTGGTCGACGCGGCCCTCAACACCGGCCTGACCGAACGCGAGGCCCGCGCGACGATCGCGTCGGCGGCACGCATGACGGGGCACCGGCCGTAGGAACGGACGTCGGCCATGAAATTCACGGGAGCTCGATGCACCACCGCCCTAGAGTGCCGACCATGTCACTGGCCCGCCTCGTCCTGACCTCCGGCCGCAGCATCGAACTCTCCGAGCTGCGGCTCTCCTCGACGTACGGCGGACTGCTGGAGGGCTATCCCTGCAAGCCGGTCAACGAGATGAAGATCAGGGGCCTGTTGCGATCGGCCGAGCGGGAGTTCCCGGGGTCGCCGGTCCACCTGGTCACGCCCGCGCGGGAGTACCCGGACCAGTACTCGGGCGCGTTCGGCCCGGTGGAGGTACTCCCGACGGTGGCGTGCGTGGGCCGCTTCCGCTCCAACGCCATGAACCCGGCCCACGATCCGGTCCTGTATCGGTCAGGCCTCACGGTCATCTGGTTCCAGCCCACCACCCAGGTGCCGTCGGGGTGCGACGCGGAGGACGGGCTGCGGGACGTGGCGTGGGACGAACTGGCGGAGGACTACGAGCTGTAGGGAACGACCCGGAAACGCTCGGCGACGACCAGGGTGTCGTTCCCGACGACGAACTCGGGGTCCTTCAGGAACTCCCGCAGCTGGTCGCTGTTCCAGAACCGCTCATGCGCAGCCCGCCATTGATCGACGGACTCATACCCCTCACCCTCGTCCACCGCGTGCCTCAGATCGACCTCGCCGAGCGGCAGCACCCGTACGTCCGTGACCTCCAGGACAGCGATCCGCCGCTCCTCGGAATCGAGCAGCGCAAACCGCTGCCCGGCCTGCGGCAACGCCTCACCCCCGACCTCGTACTCCCTGAACAACCCCGTCGTCGAGGTCTTCGCACCGGACAGGACAGCGGCTACGAGCTTGTCGCGGAGGGAGCCCGGGAAGGCGAGCTCATACGGGGGCAGGTCGTCCATGGAGTGCGCCATGAGGGCGAGCGTACGGGGCCAACCGAAGCGCGCAGCACGGCGGCCCCTGACCGATTCACCTGGTCAGGGGCCGCCGATCCGCGCGGTGGGTGTGGGATTTGAACCCACGGTGACATCGCTGCCACGACGGTTTTCAAGACCGTTCCCTTAGGCCGCTCGGGCAACCCACCCCGCACCACCGGTCACCGGCGGCGCGGGGACAAGAGTAACCGGTGCCCACGCGCGCGTGGGGTCAGCTGTCGCCCTCCCTGGAGCCCAGGGTGAGTTCGACGGTGTTGGTCTTGCCGTCGCGCTCGTAGGTGATCTTGACCTTGTCGCCGGGCTGGTGGGTCCAGATCTCGCCGATGAGGGTGGGGCCGGAGTCGATGACGCTGTCGTCGAGCTTGGTGATGACGTCGCCGGGCTTGAGGCCCGCCTTGGCCGCCGGGCCGCCCGCCTCGACCGCGTCGGAGCCGCTGGCGCCCTGCTCGGTGATCTTCGCGCCGCCCGTGGAGTCCTCCAGGGAGACCGAGGCGCCGATCTTGGCGTACACCGGCTTGCCGGTCTTGATCAGCTGCTGGGCCACGTACTTGGCCTGGTTGATCGGGATGGCGAAGCCGAGGCCGATCGAGCCGGACTGGCTGGTGCCGCCCAGGCCGCCGCTGCTGGTGGACTGGATCGCGGAGTTGATGCCGATCACATTGCCCTGGGCGTCCAGGAGGGGGCCGCCGGAGTTGCCCGGGTTGATCGACGCGTCGGTCTGCAGGGCGCTCATGTAGGACGCGTTCGAACCACTGCCGTCGCTCGACGCCACCGGGCGGTTCTTCGCGCTGATGATGCCCGTCGTGACCGTGTTCGAGAGGCCGAAGGGGGCGCCGATGGCGATCGTGGAGTCGCCCACCGCGACCTTGTCCGAGTCGCCCAGCGTCAACGGCTTCAGGTCGCTCGGCGCGTTCTTGAGCTTGATCACCGCCACGTCGTAGCCCTGCGCGTGGCCCACGACCTCGGCGTCGTACTTCTTGCCGCTCGGGAAGGTCGCGGTCAGCTTGCCGCCGTCCACCGCGTCGGCCACCACGTGGTTGTTGGTGACGATGTGGCCCTCGGTGTCGAAGACGAAGCCGGTGCCGGTGCCGCCCTCGCCGCTGCTGGACTCGGCCTGGATGGTGACCGTGCTCGGCAGCGCCGTGGCGGCCACGCCCGCGACCGTGCCGGCTTCGCGCTTGACGGAGCCGCCGCTGTCGGAGGCGGAGACGGTGGTCGACGAGGTGTCGTCGTCGTTCTTGGCCAGGGTGTAGCCGAGGCCGCCACCCAGGCCGCCCGCGACCAGCGCGGCGATCAGGACCGCCGCCATGAGGCCGCCACGGCCGCGGCCGGACTTCGGTGCGGGCTGCTGGTAGGAGGCGCCCCAGCCATCGGCACCCGCGCCGCCCGAGCCGCTGTCGGCGTACGCCGGGGTGGCGGGGGGCGGAGGCGGCCAGGAGGCGTCCGGTGTCTGGCCCGGGGCGGCGCCGCCCTGCGGACCGCCCATGCCCGCCGAGGCGTACGCCGGTGCCTGGCCCGCGTGGACCAGCTCCTGCTCCGGTGCGCCGGGGGCGTGCGGAGGCGTCGTGGGGAGCGGGGTCGTCGGGGCGCCACTGTCGGGCGCGGTCGCCTGCGGGGAGGCTGCGGGGGAATCCACCGGCACAGGAGGTGCGGACGGGGCCGGGGGTACCGCAGTGCCCTCGTTCTCGGTGCTCACAGCTTTTCTCCTCGATCCACGGCTGTTGTCCTAAGGTCGCACTCGGCCACGCTCGTTCACGCTGTGCCGACGGTCCGGCGCGATGCAGCTGTGCATGTGCTTTTGTATGCCCTCAGCTTTTCCCACGGGACGTCAGGGCACCATAAGCGGTGGCTGTGGGTCCACGACTTTCCTTTATATCGGACCTGTCCGGCGAACCGGACGCATCTCGGCGGCCTCCTCGTGCGACGGGTGCCCCGGTGCGGTGGCACCATGACGCGGTGACCCACGCACGACAGCAAAGCATTCAGGTCGTCGCCCACCGTGGAGCCTCCGAAGAGGCCCCGGAGCACACTCTGGCCGCGTACAAGAAGGCGATCGAGGACGGCGCAGACGCGCTCGAGTGCGATGTGCGCCTGACCGCCGACGGCCATCTCGTCTGCGTCCACGACCGACGCGTCAACCGTACGTCCAACGGGCGCGGGGCGGTCTCCGCCCTGGAACTGGCGGACCTGGCCGCCCTGGACTTCGGCTCCTGGCGGAACCGGGACGAGGAGCCCGACTGGGAGCACCGCCCGGAGGACCGCGAGGACACCTCCGTACTGACGCTGGAGCGGCTCCTGGAGCTGGTCGCGGACGCGGGACGGCGGGTGGAGCTGGCCATCGAGACCAAGCACCCCACCCGCTGGGCCGGACAGGTGGAGGAGCGGCTGCTCGTCCTGCTGAAACGGTTCGGGCTGGACGCGCCCGCCTCGGCGGCCGACTCCCCGGTACGGATCATGAGCTTCTCGGCCCGCTCGCTGCATCGCGTGCGTGCCGCCTCGCCGGCGCTGCCCACGGTCTATCTGATGCAGTTCGTCTCGCCCCGGCTGAGGGACGGTCGGCTTCCGGCGGGAGTCCGTATCGCGGGGCCCTCGATCCGGATCGTGCGCAATCACCCGGCGTATATCGAGCGGCTGAAACGAGCCGGTCACCAGGTGCACGTATGGACGGTGAACGAGCCCGAGGACGTGGATCTCTGCGTCGAGCTCGGCATCGACGCGATCATCACCAACCGACCGCGCGCGGTCCTGCGCCAGCTGGGCAGATAACCAAAGCGCCGACAATTGGTAAAGACCTCTGACGGCATCTTGACCCGGCACCCCGAACACCCCCATTCTCCCAACCCGGCCATAACGTCGAAATCCAGCCAGGCGATTACAGGGAGTGCTCCGGCGCGTTCGGACCGTATTCGATCGTTACGAATGCGTCAGCAGTCCTTGATTGGCCGGTTTCCGGTACAGGCCAATGGGGCATCCACACCGTGGCGTGGGGCAAAGGAGGTCTCGGGGGTGGCGTTGGTGGTGGCACAGGAGGTGCCCACGTCGTCGAGCATGGCCGTACCCCATGGCCCTGCGGGCGTGGGGGAAGCAAGACACCGGATGCGTTCTCAGCTACGCACGGGTGGCGTGTCGGAAGCGGTCATCGACGACGCCGTACTCATTCTTTCCGAACTGTTGAGCAATGCGTGCAAGCACGGCCGGCCCCTGGGCGAAGCCCTGGCCGGGGACGGCGATGTCCGTGCCGCCTGGCGGGTGGACACCGGTGGGAGACTCACGGTCGAGGTGACGGACGGCGGCGGGCCCACCCGCCCTGCTCCGGCCACGCCCTCGGTCACCGCACACGGCGGCCGCGGGCTGAACATCATCACCGCACTGTCCGACGACTGGGGTGTCAGGGACGACGCCCGCGGCGAGGTCACGGTGTGGGTCGTCGTCCACGACGACGTGCACGATCCGGACGCCGGTCACCGTCGCGACGACTTCGCCACGCGCATCACGGCTCCCTCGGTGTCGACGCTCGCCGTGGACTTCGCGGAGGCGTTCACCGACCGGGACTGAGACAGCACGGCCAGGATGAACCGGCACGTTGTCCACAGGCTCCCGTCGGTCATCCCGTGAACGGCTAGGCTCCCGCCGTACGAGACCAGCCGTAACCGGGAGACCTCACGATGGCCAAGAAGCGACCCCAGACGAAGGCCAAGCGCCCGCAGATCACCGACGGGGAGGTCCCGGTCGTCGGTGCCCGAGAGCCCTGCCCCTGCGGCAGCGGCCGCCGCTACAAGGCCTGTCACGGCCGGGCCGCCGCGCACGCGGTGACCGAGCTGGTGCAGCGCCCGTTCGAGGGGCTGTCGGGCGAGGGCGACTGGGTGGCCCTGCGCGAGCTCGTGCCCGCCGCCACCGTCGAGCTGACCCTGAAGGGCGGCCTCCCCGAGGGCGTCCCGTCGGTCTCGCTGGCCACGGTGCTGCCGATGGCCTGGCCGGCGCTGCGCCGCGACGACGGCTCGGTGCTGCTGGGTCTGCAGAACGACACGGCGTCGGGCGACATCAGCCGCGACCTCGCCGACACCCTCCAGCGCGCCCTCACCGCCGAGCCGGGCACCCCGATCCAGGGCCGCCGCGCCCCCGCCGACGGTCCGCGGCTCCAGGACCTGCTCGACCCCGAAGGCACGTTCGAGCCAGTCGTGCACGCGGGCTTCGAGTTCTGGGTGCCGGACGCGGAGAACTCCACCCCGGAGGTGACCGCCTCCCTGGAGCGCGCCAACGCCGCGGCCATCCCGACCGCGAAGTTGCACGGCGTGGATGCCGCCTACTGGTGCGAGACGCCGGACAAGAACCACCTGCGCTGGGTCATGCCGTATCCCGAGGAGCAGCTTCTGGACGCGCTCGCGCGGCTGCACGCGGCGGGCCGGGCCGGTCTCGGCGAGGGCACCCGGCTCGTGGGCTCCTTCCGTGCTCACGGGCTCACCGTGCCGGTCTGGGACCTGCCGAGCGGGGTCACCGCGGAGGACGTGGAGAAGCCGGCGGCCGAGTTCGCCGAGCGGCTCAGCGGCGCGCTGGCCTCGGACGCTCCGCTCACCGCGGACGAGCGCCGCGCGCGTGGCGGGCTGACCAACCGACAGGTAACGCTCAGCTGACACACAGCCTCGAAGTCCGGGAGCTGCTGACCGGTCGGTCAGCGCCTCCCGGGCTCGCGGGCCGACTGGATCCGCTCACAACTCCCGTCGGGAGCAAGTGAGTCGGTGTCCGGAAAGCCGATGAAAAACCGAGATCGAATTTGCGAACAGCCGATCTCTTGTTACCGTTCCAGTAGCCCGGTTGCTGGTGCATCCCCCGTCGCCAGCAACCGGGTCTTTCTGTGCGCCGTTCCGTTTACGGAATGCTGCCGGTCGTCAACTGCCCGTGTGTGCACCGGAGTTGCTTCCGGAACGCAGCAGCAGCGGCCCCTGACCGCCCCTTCCCGCGAACTCCGCGACCGCCGTGTAGGCGGCCGGTTCGCCCTGGGTGCGCTCCCTGGGCGTCTCGCAGGTGCCCGGCTCGTCGTCCGCGCCCACGGCGCAGTGCATCTGCACGGTGCGGCCGCCGGGGCCCATGAGGCTGAGGACGGACTCCAGCCCGTCGCCGGTGACGTTGCGGTAGTAGGTGCGCGCCCAGGTCTCCTCGCCCTGCGTCAGGACACAGGTCTGCGCCTCGATGCCCTCGGGGGAGGTGAGTTCGGGGCCGCAGCGGGCGGCGGTGGCCAGGCCCAGGCCGAGCAGCCACGGCGAGCTGGTGGGGTCGGCGACCTTGTCGTCCTCGTGCGCCCCATCAGGTGCGGCGCCTGCCTCACGTGCGGCGGACTCATCACGTACGGCCGCCTCATCACGTACGGCGGCCTCGTCGCGTACAGCCGCCTGATCGCGTACGGCGGAGCGAGGCTCCTCGCCCACCTGTCCCGCGGACGCCACGGCCAGCGGCAGCGCGACCGCGCACACGACGACGCCCGTCAGGGCGAGCAGACGAAGGTTCATGAAAGGGACGATAACGAGCGCGCGTGGGCGGCTGGTTCCGCGCGCGCCCGACACCCTTACAACTCGGGCGCGCTCACACCCGTACGAGTGAGGGCGTCCACCACCGCGTCCACCACGGCCTCGACATCGGGTACCCACGGGGAGGCCGAGCCGGGCAGCGGAGCGCGCTCCCAGCGGATGGCGCCCCGGCCCGTCTCGGACGGGGGCAGCGCGACATAGCCGCCCTCGCCGTGGAAGCGCAGGGAGCCGGGGACGAAGTCCTTGGCGTACAGCAGTTCGCCCAACTGCTCCATGGAGTACGGCTTGACGAGGATCGCCCAGCGGGTGGGCGAGGCGATCACCGGGCCGAGGCGCATGCCCTGGCGGTCGAGGGCGGTCAGCGCCCGGGAGCCCGCGAGGGCCGGCAGGGACACCGCGCAGGGTGCCGTGCCGCCGGTGGCGAGGACGATCGGCGCGGCGGGCCGGTTGGCCCACCACCAGCGCACCATGCGCTCGTCGGTGGTGGCCGCGAGGAGCCCGGGGTCGAAGGGATGCGCGCCGGGGACCGTGCACTCGGGGTCCGGACAACTGCAGCGGGCCCGACCCTGCGGGTCCGGTGCCGCGCCCGGGAGTACGGGCCACTGCCATTCCGTCGCGAAGGTCAGGGCCGCGCTGATCAACTCAGGCCCCCCGTCGTTCCGCTTGGACAGGAGCCTGCGTGCCTTTCCGAGGATCTCGCGCATGAGCGCTCGTTCCTTTCCGTTGCACCGCTGGCAACACCGTGGGCCACATCACACCATGTGTCGATCACTGCACTGTGCGTACCTGTTGGCGCATCACACCCCTGTCCGAGACAAGGGGAACCCCTATGGGTCGAGCGTTGGCTGCGTCCGCGGCAGCCTGACCCACACTGCGTCTATCAAAAGCATGGGCGTGGCGTGGGGGTGGCGAAGTCTGGCGTTTTGCCGTCCCGCGTGTTTCTCCTCGCCTCCGCCACGGAGGATGGGGCACGGTCGTCGGTGGCTAAGACGCCCGGGTCCGTCACCAGGTTCCGGGTGGATGTCAACCACCCCTGGCCTTCTCCGAGTACGTACCCATCACGACCGCTGTGACGCTCAGTGGAGCAAGGCCAGTCGACCGCAATAGGGCGTTACCCGAGTCAGTTTTAGGCCAACTTTGCTTTTCGGCAAGAGGGACCGCGGTGACCCATGGACACCAGGAATCCCGGCAGGACAATGCTGGACATCCCCTCACGAGTGCGTGTACATGTGGAGACACCGCTAGCGGCGCAGAATGACATGGGGGTTTGCGATGCTTTTGAGCAATACGCACCGGTCGGAAAGCCGGACGCCATGAACGCCCCTCACCCTCCGAAAGTGGCCGGAATCGATTCAACGGTTCCCTCGCCCGCACACACTGTCGCGCCCGCGCCCGCCGTCCCGGGCACCTCTCCGGTCCCTTCACCGCCCGCGCCGAACGCCCCGGGCGCCCTGCTCCAGGACCGTCTCGCAGGCTGGGTCTCCGACCTCACGACCCTGCACGAACTCACGGAACGTCTGGCCCGCACGGACGTGTTGCAGGAAGCCCTGACGGAACTCCTGCGCGCCGGAGCCGCCCTCGTGGGCGCCCGGCGCGGCCTCGTCGTCCTGGAACCGGGCGACGGACTCGGCCCCGACACCACGATCGGCCTGGGCCTGGCCCGGGCCGATCTCGGTCACATCGAGACCGTGCCGCGCAGTGCGATGTCGTACGGCAGGCTCCTCGACACCGCGGCAGGACTGCCGGGCGCCCCCTGCGAGATCGCCGAGCCGGACCTCTTCGCCGAGGACGGCCTCGACCCCCGGCACCGCGAGGTGGCCGCCCGCCTCGGCTACGGCGCGTGCTACGCGCTGCCGCTCGCCTCCGACACCGCGGGCCGCCTCGGCGCCGCCGTGTGGCTGTACGACGAGCCCGCCGAACCGACCGAGCGCCAGCGCCATCTCGTCGGCCTGTACGCGCGCTACGCGACCGAGCACCTGGCGCGCGTGCTCGAAGTCGAGCGCACGCGCGCGTGCATGGCGACGATGGCGGAGGAGCTGCTGCCGTCCCGGCTCCCCCGCGTCGCCGGTGTGCGGCTCGCCGCCCGGCACCGCACCGGCCCGCGCGGCGGCGGCGACTGGTACGACGCGCTGCCGCTGCCCGACGCCGCGCTCGGTCTCGCGGTGGGCTCGGTCACCGGATCCGGTCCGAGCGCGATCGCCGCGATGGGCCGGCTGAGAGCCAGCCTGAGGGCGTACGCCGTGATGGAGGGCGAGGACCCCGTCGCCGTCCTGTCCGACCTGGAGCTGCTGCTGCGGCTGACCGAACCGGCCCGCTCCGCGACCGCCCTGTTCGCCTACTGCGAGCCCGCACTGCGCAAGATCACGCTGGCCGGTGCCGGGCACTGCCCGCCGCTGCTGGTCGGGGAGCGGCGCACGGAGTTCGTGGAGACGTCCGTGTCGGCGCCGCTCGGGATGCTCTCCTGCTGGGAGGCGCCCAGCGTGGAGTTGCAGGCCGAGCCGGGAGAGACGGTTCTGCTGTACACCGACGGGCTGCTGCACCGTACCGGCGACCCCACCGACCGTGCCTTCGCGCGGCTGCACTCGGCGGCGGCCGGGGTGCCGAAGGCGTTGCGGCACGACCCGGACGCGATCGCCGACCACGTCCTGCGGACCGTGCTGCCGGACGGGCTCGACGCGGCGGACTCCGAGGAGGACGTCGTGCTGCTCGCCGCGCACTTCGAGTAGTGCCTCGGGTAGCTCTCGGTAACAGGTCCAACGGCCCTGGGCCCCCTTCCGTACGACCGTACGATGGACGGGGTCCAGTGCCGTATCTAGGAGGATGACCGTGGCCGACGAGCTCAACCCGGGGACCCCGGAGAACGAGTCCGAAGAGCCGATCAAGCAGCGCAAGAACGGGCTGTACCCGGGCGTGTCCGACGAGCTGGCCGACAGCATGAAGTCCGGCTGGGCCGACACCGAGCTGCACGACCTGCGGCCGATCCCGCAGGCCGCCGAGACCTCGGCCCGCCGTGCCGCGCTGTCGGCGCGTTTCCCGGGCGAGCGGCTGGTGATCCCCGCCGGCAACCTGAAGACCCGCTCGAACGACACGGAGTACCCCTTCCGGGCCTCCGTCGAGTACGCGTACCTCACCGGGAACCAGAGCGAGGACGGCGTGCTCGTCCTGGAGCCGGTCGCAGAGGGTCACAAGGCGACGATCTACCTGCTGCCGCGTTCCGACCGCGAGAACGGCGAGTTCTGGCTGTCCGGACAGGGCGAGCTGTGGGTGGGCCGTCGGCACTCCCTGGCGGAGTCCGAGGCGCTGTACGGCATCGCCGCCTCCGATGTGCGCGAGCTGGCGGACGCGCTGCGCGAGGCGACCGGTCCGGTGCGGGTCGTACGCGGGTTCGACGCCGGTATCGAGGCCGCGCTGACCGACAAGGTCACCGCCGAGCGCGACGAGGAGCTGCGGGTCTTCCTCTCCGAGGCGCGGCTGGTCAAGGACGACTTCGAGATCGGCGAGCTCCAGAAGGCGGTCGATTCGACCGTGCGCGGCTTCGAGGACGTCGTCCGCGTGCTCGACAAGGCCGAGGCGACCTCCGAGCGGTACATCGAGGGCACGTTCTTCCTCCGCGCGCGGGTCGAGGGCAACGACGTCGGCTACGGCTCCATCTGCGCCGCCGGTCCGCACGCGTGCACGCTGCACTGGGTGCGCAACGACGGGCCCGTGCGCTCCGGGGACCTGCTGCTGCTGGACGCCGGTGTCGAGACGCACACGCTGTACACCGCCGACGTCACGCGCACGCTGCCGATCAGCGGCACGTACACCGAGATCCAGAAGAAGGTCTACGACGCCGTCTACGCGTCCCAGGAGGCCGGTATCGCGGCGGTGCGGCCCGGCGGCAAGTACCGCGACTTCCACGATGCCGCGCAGCACGTGCTGGCCGAGAAGCTCGTCGAGTGGGGTCTGGTCGAGGGTCCCGTCGAGCGGGTGCTGGAGCTCGGGCTCCAGCGGCGGTGGACGCTGCACGGGACCGGGCACATGCTCGGCATGGACGTCCATGACTGTGCCGCGGCGCGGACCGAGACGTACGTCGAGGGAACGCTGGAGCCGGGGATGGTGCTGACGGTCGAGCCCGGTCTGTACTTCCAGGCCGACGACCTGACGGTGCCGGAGGAGTACCGGGGCATCGGGGTGCGGATCGAGGACGACATCCTCGTGACGGACGACGGGAACCGGAATCTGTCGGCGGGGCTGCCGCGGCGCTCCGACGAGGTCGAGGCCTGGATGGCGTCGCTCAAGGGTTGATACAAGACTGATGGCCGGGTACCAAAGGGGTACCCGGCCTTTCGTTGCGGTCTGCGGGTCGTGGGGGCTGGTCGCGCAGTTCCCCGCGCCCCTTGGGGGGTTGGTGTGGACCTGCATATTGAGCTTGGGGCTGTTGACGGGCGGCGGGCCGGGCTCGAGCGGGCTCTGCGGGACGCCGTGCGTGATGGGCGGCTCGCGCCGGGGACCCGGTTGCCCGCCACTCGGCGGCTCGCTGCTGAGCTCGGGATCTCCCGGGGGACCGCCAAGGCGGCTTACGACCAGTTGGTCGCCGAGGGGTATCTGACCGCTCGGCAGGGGTCCGGGACGCAGGTCGCTTCCCTTCCCTCCGGCGACGCCGAGACACCCGACGCCGCCTCACTCACGCGTGCGCCCCGGTTCGATCTGCGGCCCGGCAGTCCGGACGTCGGGGCGTTCCCGGCGGCGGCCTGGCTGCGGGCGCTGCGGCGGGCGATCGCGACGGCGCCCTCACTGGCGTACGACTATGGCGATCCGCGCGGGCGCATCGAGCTGCGGACCGCGCTGTCCGGGTATCTGGGGCGTGCCCGAGGGGTCATCGCGCCCCCCGAGCGGATCGTGATCACGTCCGGGTATGTACAGGGGCTCGCGCTCCTCACGCGCGTGCTCGACGGCGGCGAGATCGCCATGGAGGATCCGGGGCTGCCCTTCCACCGGGAGGTCGTACGACGAGGCGGCGGGAGCGTGGTGCCCGTGCCCGTCGACGAAAGGGGAGCCCGTGCCGACGGGTTGGGGGACTCCAGAGCCGTCGTGCTCACTCCCGCCCATCAGTACCCGACCGGGGTGACGCTGCATCCCGAGCGGCGGCGGGCGCTCACCGACTGGGCACGCGCGCGTGGCGGGCTGATCGTCGAGGACGACTACGACGGTGAGTTCCGCTACGACCGGCAGCCCGTCGGCGCGCTCCAGGGGATGGCGCCGGGGCATGTGGTGTACCTCGGCACCGCCTCCAAGACGCTGGGGCCCGCGCTGCGGCTCGGGTGGATGGTGCTGCCGCCGCACCTGGTCGACGCGATCGCCGACGCCAAGCTGCACAGCGATCACCACACCGAGTCCATCGGGCAGCTGGCGCTCGCCGAGCTCATCGGGAGTCATGCGTACGACCGTCATGTGCGCGCCTGCCGGCTGCGGTACCGGCGGCGCCGGGACCAGTTGCTGCACCGGCTGGGGGAGCGGCGGCCGGTGCGGGGGATCGCGGCTGGGCTGCACGCGCTGGTGGAGGTCGCGGACGAGAAGGAGGCCCTGGCGCGGGCGGAGGCGGCGGGTCTCGCCGTCGGGCACCTGGGGGACCACTGGCACGCGCCGGACGCCGAGGGGCGGCCTCAGGGGCTCGTGGTGGGGTACGGGACGCCGAGGGAGCGGGTGTACCCCGAGGCGTTGGAGGTGCTGGGGAAGGTTCTGGACGGATCGGGACTATAGAATTGGGCCAATGAAATGGCCTGCTATTGGGTCTGTGGTGGGGTCCATTTCTCTTCTACCGTCGTAGCCATGACGAACTCCCTCGTCCCGCCCACGGGGCCGCAACGCGTCCTGGCTCTGGCCCAGTTGACCAATGCCGTCGGTGACGGCGCCTATCTCGTGACCTCCGCGTTCTACTTCACCCACGTCGTCGGGCTCTCCCCCGCGCGCGTGGGGCTCGGGCTGACCGTCGGATGGGCGGTCGGGTCGATGGCGGGGGTGCCGCTGGGGCGCCTCGCGGACCGGCGCGGGGCACGCGGTACGGCTGTGCTGCTGGCGCTGGCGGCGGGGCTCGCGGTGGCGTCGTTCCTGTTCGTGCGCGGGTTCGTGCCGTTCGTCGCGATCGCGTGCGCCTACGCCGCCGCGCAGTCGGGGCTGGCCGCGGCCCGGCAGACGCTGCTGGCGGGGCTGGTGCCCGCCGGGGAGCGGACCGGGGCGCTGGCGTATCTCCAGTCGGCGTTCAACGCCGGGCTCGCGGTGGGTGCCGGGCTGGGCGGGCTGGCGATCCAGGCCGGGACGCGGGAGGCGTATCTCGCGGTGTTCGCGCTGGACGCGGTGACGTTCGCGGCGTGTGCGGGGGTGCTGCTGCGGCTGCCGTCGGTGGCGCCGACGCTTTCGCAAAAACGTCACGGCCTCGGTGTCGTACGGGATCGCCGCTATGTCGCCGTCACGGCCCTCAACACCGTCCTGCTGCTGCGGATGCCGCTGCTGAGTCTCGGGCTTCCGCTGTGGATCGCCGAGCGGACGCAGGCGCCGACGTGGCTGGTGTCCGCGCTGTTCGTGCTCAACACCGGGGCCGTGATGGTCTTCCAGGTGCGGATGGCGCGCGGTGTCACGGGGATCGGGTCGGCCACGCGCGCGGTGCGGCGGTCGGGGTGGGTCATGCTCGCGGCGTGCGCGGTGTTCGCGCTGTCGGCCGGCGCGTCACCGTGGGTCGCCGCCGGGGTGCTGGTGGCCGGAGGGGTCCTCCAGGTCGTCGCGGAGATGGAGCAGTCGGCCGGATCGTGGCAGCTGTCCTTCGATCTGGCCCCGGCCGACCGGGTGGGTGAGTACCAGGGATTCTTCGGAACGGGCGTGACCGTGGCGCGGACGCTGGGTCCGCTCGTGGTGACCACGCTGCTGATCGGCTGGGGGACGGCGGGCTGGCTGCTGCTGGGAGGGGTGACGCTGCTGGCGTCGTACGCCATGGGACCGGCGGCGCGCCGGGTCACCGCCTCCCAGCCGGACGTCAGGCAGCGGCCCGTGCTCGTGAACTGACCGTCACCGGGAGCGAGTCCAGGAACAGGGCCCCCGCGAGCAGCCCCGCGCTGCCACGGGGGCTCCACGCGCGCGCGTGCAGGTCCTCGTCGAACGCGACCAGAGCCGCGGCACCCGCCTCGGTGGAGGTGCCGCCGGCCTCCAGGATCCCGCGGGCGCCCGCCTGGACGTGGCGCAGGCCGAGCGGGCCCGCGGCGTACAGGAGTTCGGTGTCCTGGAGGGTGGACATCACGGTGAGCAGGGCGTCGAGCCGGGCCTCGCCCTCGGTGGCGCCGGCCGCGCGTGCGGCGGCGAGGGCGTCCAACGCCCGCCGTACGTGCGGGAATCCGGCCCGGGCCTCGCCCCGCGCCCCGGCGGCGCCGTACTTCGCCGACACCGAGGAGCCGTGCGAGGGCTTTCGCGGGGCGCGCTTGTCGGTGTGCCGGGCGATGCCCTTGGCGGTCGCGGCGATGTCCGTCGCCACGGCCCGGGGGTTCAGGGCGGCCGCGGCGACCAGCAGGCCGAGTGTCCAGGTGGCGCCGCGGTGACCGCCACCCGCGAGGCCCACCGAGTGCTCGGTGCAGCGGCCGATCGCGCCGAGTTCCGTACGGAGTCCGGGCGTGGGTTCGCCGGTGCGGCGGGCGGCGGCGGCCATCGCCGCGAGGCCGGGCACGAGTGCCTTGGCCGACCAACGCAGGGCGCAGTGGTCCCGGCGGGTGACGCGGGCGTCGAGGTCACGCGGATCGGGCAGGCCCGGCTTGGGAGCCAGGGCCAGCTGCCCGGTCAGCGCGGTCACGGCGGCCTGCGCCAGAGCTTCGTCCTCGCGGCTGCTCATGGCCGTACCTTACGAGGACTCGGAGGCCGACGGGGAGGCACTGTCGGTCGGGGCGTCGCTCGGCGGGGTGCCCGTCGGCGCGTCGCTCGGCGGGGTGCCGCCACCGCCGCTGCCCGCGCCGGTGCTCTCGGCGTCGGGGTCGATGCCGAGGGTCAGGAAGCCCTTGTAGCCCTTGGAGGGGTCCTTCTTGTGGACGGCCTTGAGGGTGAGCAGGCCGCTGGAGGCGCCGCCGCCGTCGTAGACCATGTCGTTGTCGAGGGTGGTGTAGCTGCCGGAGTGCTGGGAGTAGGGCTCCAGCGTGAAGATCTCCTGGGCGATGGTGTCGTCGAAGAAGAACTGGCCGGTGTAGTTGACCTTGCCGCCCTCGTAGGTGCCGTCCTCCTTCTCGCCGCCGGTGTGGACCTTGACGTGGATGTGGCAGGTGCGCGGGGTGTACCAACCGGGGAAGATCGTCTCGAACTTGACGACGCCGTTGCCGTTGGCGATCTGATAACCGCGCAGGTAGGTGGCGTCGTTGGCGGTCGAGCCGTCCTCGCTCTCGGCGGGGGCCGAGCCGCCGGGGTTGGCGGTGGTGTAGCCGGAGTAGTAGCCCCAGGCGTCGCAGTGCCAGATCTCCACGGCCGCGCCGGGGACCGGGGTGCAGCCGTCGGTCGCGTCGACGACGGTGAGGCGCAGCGTCAGCGGGACACCGCTCTTGCCCTCGGTGATGTCTTTTCTGACCAGGGCGCCGTCGAGGTAGTACGGACCCTCGGTGACGCTCGTCATGAGTGTCATGCACTCGCTGCTGGTGCTCGTGGCCGACGCCGAGGCCGTCGCGTCGGCGGTGGTGGCGTCGTCGGCGAAGGCCGACTGGTAACCGGCGATCGCGAGGCCGCCCGCGGCGACCGTGCCGCCCGTCACGGCGATGGCGCGGCGCCTGGTGATCGTCTTGTCCTTGTGGTTTCCCGTCATGATCAGGAAGTTATGGACGGTGTCCGTCAGGGAGATGGGGGGACGCTGAGAGCCGCCTGTGAATGCTGAGGAAGCTGAAATCCCGCGCCCTCGCGCGCACTTACGCGGCTTTTGTCACGGCTGGGCCGCACGGCCTCGCTGTCACGGCTGCGGGTCGTCGTCGTGCAGCACCTTCTGGAACATGCGGTGGTCCCGCCACTCCCCGTCGATGTGCAGATAGCGGGGCGCCAGTCCGATCGGCTCGAAGCCGCACTTCTCCAGCACACGCTGCGATCCCCCGTTGTCCACGACGGTGGTCGCCTCGATCCGGTGCAGCCCGACACGCTCCCGAGCCATCCGGCACACCCGCTCCACGGCGGCCGTCGCCAGACCGCGGCCCTGCCGGTCGGCGGCGATCCAGTACCCGAGGTAGGCGCTGCGGAAGGACCCCAGGATGACGCCGGACAGCGTGATCGCCCCCACGATCCGCCCGTCGGACTCGAAGTGCCACGGCACGAGCCGGCCCTCGGCGAACTGCCGCAGCTTCTCCTCCAGACGTATCCGCTGGCCCTCGACCGTGAAGAAGTCCTCGGGGCGGCGCGGCTCCCACGGCTCCAGGTGCTCGCGGTTGTCGACGTAGGCAGCGCACAGCGCGTCGGCATCGCCCTGAGCGGCGGGCCGCAGGATCACCCCACCGGGCAGCTCTTCGGATCCGATCTCCATGCCGCGACCCTAATCGGCCGCACTGACAACGGCGGTTGGACAGGTAAGGAAGGCGCTACACCGCCATGAGCGGAGCGTCCTTCTTCCACTTGAGGATCTTGTCGAAGCTGACCACCGCACCGCCCCGGCCCGGCTTGTTGCCGATGTGGACGTGGTCGGCGAGCTCCTGGATCAGACACAGCCCACGGCCGTGCTCGGCCTCGCTGGGGGCACGCCGGACCGCCGGAGTGGGGCGGAGGAAGCCCGGGCCCGAGTCGGCGACCTCGATACGGCACTTCTCGCCGTCCAGATAGGCGGTGACCCGGTACGCCTCCGAGGTGCCGCCCTGCCCGGTGTCCCCACCGTGCTCGACGGCGTTCGCGCAGGCCTCACTGAGGGCCACGGAGAGGTCGTAGGAGACATCGGGGTCGACGCCCGCGGTCTCCATCGTGCCGAGCAGCAGGCGTCGCGCGAGCGGAACGCTCGCGGCTTCGCGGCGCAGATGGAGTGACCACCAGATGCTCATGCTCCAGCCTCCCGGCCGCGGCTCGACATACCGTTACCTATTGCCGCCAGTGGCCGGGTGTAAGCACACAGTTGACGTGACGCCGCCCATATGGGGGATGCGTACCGGGCGGTGCGTGGGGTATGTGGGGTATGCGGGGACGCTTCGTATCAGAGAGTGATCTTACGGTCGTACCACCCGTACGTCATCTTGTGGACCTGCCGTATGGCCGTCGTAAGGCCAGTGCGATGATGAGCCCGCCATGTCTGCCCCCCACCAGCGCACCGGAGCCGTTCTCCGGCTCCTGCGGGCCGCGGTGTTCGCCGCGGTCTGTGTCGTGCTGGCCGCGGCCGGGCACACCATGGCCGCCTGCGCGACCGTTCCGCTGTGGACGCTGGGCGCGGGATTCCTCGGGGTCCTCGCGGTCGCGGCACCGCTCGCCGGGCGGGTGCGTTCGCTGGCCGGGATCGCGGCGCTGCTGGCGGTCGGACAGACCGTGCTGCACACGCTGTTCGGGCTGGGACAGCACGGCACCGCGGCCCAGTCGACGTCCTCGATGCCATCGATGTCCTCGATGTCCTCGGACGCCTCTCTGGTGGAGCAGGCCGCGCGACTGGTCTGCGGGACCACCGCGGCGGCGATCAGCCCCACCCAGGCGGTCCGGATCCTCACCGAGGCCCGCCTCTACCAGGACACGCACGCGCACGGCTCGATGGACACCATGTCCACCGCCGGCACCGCCACCTCGCTGACGCCCTCCGTGCCGATGCTGCTCGGCCACGTCCTCGCGGCCCTCGCCGCCGGCTGGCTGCTGCGCCACGGCGACCTGGCCCTGCTGCGGCTGACCGAACTCTCGGCGCACGGCGTCGCCGAGGGGGCGCTCGTACGGTCCCTGCGCGGGGCGCTCGCTCTGGTGCGCGCCCTGCGAGCCGGGCTGCCGGGTGCGCCGGAGGCCGGTCCGCGGCTGCCGCGCACCGATCTGCTCGCACCCCCCGAGCCTCGTACGACCGCACTCCGGCACGCGGTGATCAGGCGCGGTCCGCCCGCCGCCGGTGGTCTCGTCCTCGCCGCCTGACACGACGCGAGCACCCCTTCCCGGGTTGGGGGCCGCCGTCGTGCGGCCACACACGCGTGCCCCTGTTTCCGAGTGATCGGGCACCTTCGCGCGCGCGTGTCCCTCTTCAACTCCGGAATCACACGCGAAGTGGAGTGCTCTCTTTCATGAAGGTTTCTCGTCTGGCCGCAGTCGGCGCCATCGCCGCCTCCGCCGTCGTCGTCCTGTCCTCCCCCGCGTTCGCGCATGTCAGCGTGCAGCCCGAGGGCACCGCCGCCAAGGGCGGTTACGCGGTCGTCGACTTCAGGGTCCCCAACGAGCGCGACAAGGCCTCGACCACCAAGCTCGAGGTCAGCTTCCCGACCGACCACCCGCTCGCCTCGGCGATGCCGGAGCCGATCGCCGGCTGGACCTCCAAGGTCACCAAGACCAAGCTGGACAAGCCGCTCGAACTGCACGGCCAGAAGATCTCCGAGGCCGTCTCCAAGGTCACCTGGACCGCCACCGGCAAGGGTGTCGAGGCCGGCTACTTCCAGAAGTTCCCGATCGCCATCGGCGCCCTGCCCGAGGACGCCGACGAACTGGTCTTCAAGGCGGTCCAGACGTACTCCAACGACGAGGTCGTCCGCTGGATCGAGATCCAGGAGGACGGCAAGGAGGAGCCCGAGAACCCGGCTCCCGTACTGACGCTGTCCGAGGCCTCCGAGGACGGCCACCACGGCGCCTCGGCGGCCGAGGAGGCATCCGACGAGACCGAGAACGCCGCCGCCGCGACCGTGGCCCCCGCCGACAGCAGTGACACCACCGCGCGCGTGCTCGGCGTGGTCGGCATCGCCGTCGGCGTGGTCGGGGTCGGCTACGGCGTGCTCGCCGGCCGTCGGCGCACCACCGACGCCTGAGGTCCACCCTTCCGCAGGGTGCGCCGGGGTCGTACGTGCACGACCCCGGTGCACCCCGGGCCCTTCACATCTGGGACATTTTGATATGCGCAAGAAGACGTTCGCCGCGGCCGCCCTGCTCGCCGCCGCATCCCTGACGCTGACCGCCTGCGGCAGCGGCGACGACAGCGGCTCGCCCGTCTCGGTGGTCTCCGAGGAGGCGGGCTCCGACAAGGCCGCCACCGTCCTCGACAAGCCGTTCGAGAAGCCGGACCTCGTCCTCACCGACACCAGCGGCAAGAAGTACGACCTCCGTGAGCAGACCAAGGGCCGGCCGACGCTGATCTACTTCGGCTACACCCACTGCCCCGACGTCTGCCCGCTGACGATGAACAACATCGCCGTCGCCAAGAAGCAGCTGACCAAGGCGCAGCAGGACGAGCTGCGGATCGTGTTCGTCACCACCGACCCCGACCGGGACACCCCCAAGGCGCTCGGCAAGTGGCTCAAGGGCATCGACTCCCAGGTCGTGGGCCTGACCGGCGACTTCGCCACCATCCAGGCCGGCGCCCGCACCCTCGGCATCTCCATCGAGGCGCCGCACAAGGACAAGAACGGCAAGATCGTCTCGACGCACGGCACGCAGGTCGTCGCGTTCTCGCCGAAGACCGACGGCGGATACGTCCTCTACGGCGAGGACGCCACCGTCGACGACTACACCAAGGACCTCCCCAAGCTCATCACGGGAGCGAACCCGTGAGCCGGTTCCCGCTCCTCGCGGCCACGGCGGCCACCGCGGTCGGCACCCTGGTGCTGACCGGCTGCTCGGACTCCGGCTCCGGCTCCGACGACGGACAGGCCGAACTGTCCGTCAGCGCCGCCTACATGCCCCAGCCGGTCTCCGACTCCATGGCGGCGGGCTTCCTCACGGTCACCAACCAGGGCGGCGCGAAGGACGACCTGACCTCGGTCACCAGCGATGTCGGCCAGGTCACCGTGCACGAGACCGTCGACTCCGCCATGGCGGAGGTCAAGAGCCTCGACGTGCCCGCACACGGTCAACTCGTGTTCAAAAGCGGCGGAAACCATCTGATGTTCGAGAACCTGAAGCGCAAGCCGAAGCAGGGCGAGACGGTCTCCGTGGAACTGCACTTCGCGAAGTCCGACCCGGTCACCGTCGAGATGCCGGTGAAGTCCGCGACGTACAGCCCCAAGACCGGGCACTGAGGGAGGGACCACCTTGACGCAGACCATCGCCCCCCGCGTCCGGATCCTGGTACTGCTGCTTCTCGCGGCCACCGGACTGCTTCTCGCCGGTGCCGGACCGGCCTCCGCGCACGCCGCGCTGACCGGCAGCGACCCCCAGCAGGGGGTGGTGGTCGACAAGGCCCCGACCCAGGTCTCGCTCACCTTCTCCGAGAAGGTCGCGATGTCCGACGACTCCCTGCGGGTCCTCGACCCCAAGGGCAAGCGCGTCGACACCGGCAAACCGTCCGAGGTCAGCGGCACGACGTACGCCGTCCCCCTGCACAGCGGACTGCCCGACGGCACCTACACCGTCACCTACCAGGTCGTCTCCGAGGACAGCCATCCCGTCGCCGGGGCCTACACCTTCTCCGTCGGCGCCCCCTCGAAGACCACCGTCTCGGCCTCCGGCCCGACCGCCGGCGGCGGAGTCGTCGGCTGGCTCTACGGCTTCGGTCGCTACGTCTCCTACGCCGGGTTCATCGTCATGGTCGGCGGCGCCGCCTTCGTCCTGGCCTGCTGGCAGCGCGGCTCCGGCGTACGGGCCCTGCAACGGCTCGTCGTCTCCGGGTGGCTCGCGCTCACCTCGGCCACGCTCCTGCTGCTGCTCCTGCGCGGCTCGTACACCAGCTCCGGCAAGCTCGGCGACATCTTCGACCTGAACCTGCTCGGACAGGTCCTGCAGACCAAGACCGGCGCCTCGATGGTCTCCCGGCTGCTGCTGCTCGCCGCGGCGGCACTGTTCATCGCCGTGCTCTTCGGGGCATACGACAAACGCGAGGACCAGGAGAAGCGGGACCTCACCTTCGGGCTCTCCATCGGCGGCACGGTCGTCGCCGCCGGGCTCGCGGCGAGCTGGGCGATGGCCGAGCACGCCTCGACCGGGCTCCAGACCGGTATCGCGATGCCCGTCGACGTGGTGCACCTGCTGGCGGTCGCGGCCTGGCTGGGCGGGCTGACCGCGCTCCTGGTGACGCTGTACCGGGCGGACACCCCGATCGAGCGCTCCGCCGTACGCCGCTTCTCCCGCCTCGCCTTCGGCAGCGTCCTCACCCTCGTCGCCACCGGCACCTACCAGTCGTGGCGTCAGCTCGGTTCCTGGTCGGCCTTCACCGACACGACGTACGGCCGGCTGCTGCTCGTCAAGATCGGGCTCGTGACGCTGCTGGTGGGCATCGCGTGGATCTCCCGACGGTGGACCGCGCGGCTGGGCGAGGGAGTCGCGGCGGAGGTCCACCCGACGGAGGCCGACACCACGGAGGCCGACGCGGCAGAGCTGGAGAAGGAGCCCGTCCGTGCCAGTGCCGCGGCCTCCGGCGGCGAGGGCGACTCCAAGCGGGCCGCCCAGCTCGCCCGGCAGCAGGCCGCCGTCGACACGGCGCGGCAGCGGCGGCAGCGGGACGCCGACCCGGACCGGTTCGGGCTGCGCCGCTCGGTGCTCGCCGAGGCGGGCGTCGCCGTCGTCCTCCTCGCCGTCACCACCGTGCTGACCCAGACCGAGCCCGGCCGCACCGAGGAGGAGGCCAAGGCGGCCACATCGTCGTCCTCTTCCTCCGCCACCTCGTCCTCGGGCGCGCTGACGCTCGACATGGCCTTCGACACGGGCGGCGAGGACGGCAAGGGCCTTGTGCGGATCGACCTCGACCCCGCGCGCGTGGGCGCCAACGAAATGCACGTCTATGTGGAGCGACCCAATGGGCGCGGCTTCGACGTACCCGAGGTGAAGGTCTCCTTCACCCTGGAGTCCCAGGACATCGGGCCGCTGCCCGTCGTCCCCGACCACATCACCACCGGCCACTGGTCGGCGAACGGCATCCAGCTCCCCGTGGCGGGCGACTGGAAGATCGCGGTGACCGTGCGGACCTCCGACATCGACCAGACCACCGTCTCGAAGAACGCGCAGATCGGCTGAACCACCCATGGCTGACCAGTCCATTCCGGAGGCCCGTACTCCCGAGAAGGCACTTAATGACGGCGTTTCGGAGAACGCCGTCATCAAAGAGGGCGTTTCGCGGCGCCGACTGCTCGGGACCGCCGGTGCCACCGGGCTCGTCCTCGGCGCGGCCGGCGGGGCCGTCGGATATGCCGCCCGGCCTTCCGAGGTCACGCCGCTCACCTCGGTCGGCGCCGGCGAGGCGATGTTTCACGGGAAACATCAGCCCGGCATCCTCCAGGGCCTCCAGGCCCGCGGCCACCTCGTCGCCTTCGACCTGACGGCGGGGGCAGGCCGCAAGGGCGCGGCCGCGTTGCTGCGCCGCTGGTCGGAGACGGCCCGGCGACTGATGGCGGGCGAGGCGACGGCCTCGGACGACACGGATGTCGCCCGGGACGCCGGTCCGTCGGCGCTCACCATCACCTTCGGGTTCGGGCACGGCTTCTTCGCCAGGACCGGCCTGGAGAAGCAGCGCCCGGTCGCCCTGGACCCGCTGCCCGACTTCTCCTCCGACCAGCTCGACAAGACCCGCAGCAACGGCGACCTGTGGGTGCAGATCGGCGCCGACGACGCGCTGGTCGCCTTCCACGCCCTGCGCGCGATCCAGAAGGACGCGGGGAGCGCGGCCCGCGTCCGGTGGCAGATGAACGGGTTCAACCGGTCGCCGGGCGCCACCGCCCACCCCATGACGGCCCGCAACCTCATGGGCCAGATGGACGGCACGCGCAATCCGAAGCCGAGCGAGTCCGACTTCGACCAGCGGATCTTCGTGCCGGCGTCCGGTTCGAAGGACCCGTCGTGGATGGCGAACGGCTCCTACGCCGTCGTACGCCGTATCCGGATGCTCCTCGACGACTGGGAGAACCTCTCGATCGCCGAGCAGGAGAACGTCGTCGGGCGCCGCAAGGCGAACGGGGCGGCGCTGTCCGGGGGCTCCGAGACGACCGAGATGGACCTGGAGAAGACGGACGCCAACGGCGACCTGGTCGTCCCGATCAACGCCCACGCGCGCATCACCCGGCCCGACCAGAACGGCGGGGCGGCGATGCTGCGGCGCCCGTTCTCGTACCACGACGGCATCGACACGGACGGGGTACCGGACGCGGGGCTGCTCTTCGTGTGCTGGCAGGCCGACCCGCTGCGCGGCTTCGTCACCGTGCAGCGCAAGCTCGACCGCGGTGACGCCCTGTCGAAGTACATCCGGCACGAGTCAAGCGGGCTGTTCGCGGTGCCGGGCGGGGCGGCGGAGGGCGAGTACGTGGGGCAGCGGCTGCTGGAGGGGTGAGGCGGGTGGGGCTCAGCTCAGCTCAGCTCAGCTCAGCTCAGCTCAGCTCACGCGAACGCCGGCGGCGGCCCGCGGTCACGCCGGTTCACTCAGCGGAGGGGCTGTCGTGAGACGAGTGCACCGGGTTCCGCAAGGCCCATTAGGGTGAGCTCATGCCAGCGAGCTATGCGTATCTCGGTCCCGAAGGCACCTTCACCGAAGTCGCCCTGCGCACGCTTCCGGAGACGGCCACACGGGAGCTAGTCCCGTACGTGTCCGTGCAGTCCGCGCTGGACGCGGTGCGCGCGGGCGAGGCCGAGGCCGCGTTCGTGCCGATCGAGAACTCTGTCGAGGGCGGCATCACCACCACCCTCGACGAGCTGGTCGCGGGCGCCCCGCTGATGATCTACCGCGAGGTGCTGCTGTCGATCACCTTCGCACTGCTGGTCAGGCCCGGCACCACACTGTCGGAGATCAAGACGGTCTCCGCACACCCGGCCGCCCAGCCGCAGGTCCGCAACTGGCTGAAGAAGAACCTCCCGGACGCCCACTGGGAGTCCGCCGCCTCCAACGCGGACGCCGCGCGCCTGGTCCAGGAGGGCCAGTACGACGCCGCCTTCGCGGGCGAGTTCGCGGCCGCCCGGTACGGCCTGGAGGCGCTGGAGACCGGCATCCACGACGCCGAGAACGCCCAGACCCGGTTCGTGCTGGTCGGCCGACCCGCCCGGCCCGCCGCGCCGACCGGTGCCGACAAGACGTCCGTGGTGCTGTGGCAGCGCGACGACCACCCCGGCGGTCTGCGCGACCTGCTGGGCGAGTTCGCCACCCGTGGCATCAACCTGACGGTGCTCCAGTCCCGGCCCACCGGCGCCGGCATCGGCAACTACTGCTTCTGCATCGACGCCGAGGGACACATCTCCGACCGCCGGGTCTCCGAGGCACTGATGGGGCTCAAGCGGATCTGCCTCGATGTGCGCTACCTCGGCTCGTACCCGCGTGCGGACGTGACCACCGCCGACCTACAGGCACCGCTGCGCGGGACGTCGGACGAGGAGTTCGTCGCGGCGGCGGACTGGGTGGCGCGCTGCCAGGACGGGCGTTTCTAGCAAGCGTCCAGCAGGAGTACGCAGGGTTTCCGGCCGTTCCTACCTGCATATTTTCGTTATCCACAGATGTTATCCACAGGGCACCGTCTCGACCTGGGGACAAGTCGACACGGAAGCACTACCCAGTCGACAAATCGCCCTACAGCTCTCAACTTCGTCCACAGCTCCACAGGTCACCCTTCGTCCACCCGTTTCCATCGATCAATCCTTTGGAGCGACCCATTTCCACCCGAAAGTGGGCGTGAACAGGGTTTGGATCAGGAATTCTCGGCCCGCCCGACCTGATTCGGAATGATCACTTCCGTAGTCCACAGATCTTTCGCACACCCTGTGGATAACTTTCCGGGGGTGTGGATTCCTGTGGACAGAGCGGCCTTCAAGTCCCGTTCCCCACAAGGGAATCGAGTCAACCGACTGCCTCCCGCTTGCCCCGTTCCAGGGAGTGAGACGCCTTTTATTGACACGGTACGCAATTCCCCCATAACGGTACGTAAGGCGTAGTTCGGAATAGCGAGTCGTGGGCTCTCACCAGGCACCGGTAGCCTTGGCCGCGTGATTGACCTTCGCCTGCTCCGTGAGGACCCCGACCGAGTGCGCGCGTCCCAGCGCGCCCGTGGAGAGGACGTCGCGCTCGTCGACGCCCTCCTGTCTGCCGACGAGCGGCGCAGGTCGTCCGGCGTCCGCTTCGACGAGCTGCGTTCCGAGCAGAAGAACCTCGGCAAGCTCATCCCCAAGGCCTCCGGCGACGAGAAGGCCGAGCTCCTGAAGAAGGCGGGCCAGCTGGCCGCCGACGTCAAGGCGGCCGACGCCGAGCAGCACGAGGCCGACGAGGAGACCAAGCGCCTCGCCCTCCAGCTCGGCAATCTCGTCCACCCCGACGTCCCCGTGGGCGGCGAGGAGGACTTCGTCGTCCTGGAGACGCACGGCACCATCCGCGACTTCGGCGCCGAGGGCTTCGAGCCCAAGGACCACCTGGAGCTCGGCGAGTCGCTGGGCGCCATCGACGTCGAGCGCGGCGCCAAGGTGTCCGGCTCGCGCTTCTACTACCTCACCGGCGTCGGCGCGCTCCTGGAGCTCGCCCTCGTCAACGCGGCGATCGCCCAGGCCACCGAGGCCGGCTTCATCCCGATGCTCACCCCCGCGCTGGTCCGCCCGCGCGCCATGGAGGGCACCGGCTTCCTCGGCCAGGCCGCGGAGAACGTGTACCACCTGGAGAAGGACGACTACTACCTGGTCGGCACCTCCGAGGTGCCGCTCGCCGCGTACCACATGGACGAGATCCTCGACGCCGACAAGCTGCCGCTGCGCTACGCCGGCTTCTCGCCGTGCTTCCGCCGCGAGGCCGGCACCTACGGCAAGGACACCCGCGGCATCTTCCGCGTGCACCAGTTCGACAAGGTCGAGATGTTCTCGTACGTCGCCCCCGAGGACGCCGAGAACGAGCACCAGCGGCTCCTGGACTGGGAGAAGCAGTGGCTGACCGGCCTCGAACTGCCCTTCCAGGTCATCGACGTGGCCTCGGGCGACCTCGGCGCGTCGGCGTCCCGCAAGTTCGACTGCGAGGCGTGGATCCCGACCCAAGGCAAGTACCGCGAGCTGACCTCGGCCTCCAACTGCGACAGCTTCCAGGCCCGTCGCCTGTCGGTGCGCCAGCGCGACGGCAAGAAGGTGCAGCCGCTCGCGACGCTCAACGGCACGTTGTGCGCCGTACCGCGCACGATCGTGGCGCTCCTGGAGAACCACCAGCAGGCCGACGGCTCCGTGTACGTGCCGCCGGTGCTGCGTCCGTACCTGGGCGGGCGCGAGGTGCTGGAGCCCGTTGCCAAGTGAGTACGACCGCTGAGTTTCCCTTCAAGCTGATCGCGACCGACCTCGACGGAACGCTTCTGCGCTCCGACGAGTCGGTCTCGCAGCGCACGCGTGCCGCTCTCGCGACGGCGACCGAGGCCGGTGCGGCGCACATCGTCGTCACCGGCCGCGCGGTGCCGTGGACGCGGCACATCCTCGACGACCTCGGCTACGAGGGGCTCGCGGTCTGCGGGCAGGGTGCGCAGGTGTACCACGCCGGGGAGCACCGGCTGCTGACGGCCGTGACCCTGGACCGGCAGCTCGCCGCGGTCGCCCTCGCGAAGATCGAGGCGGAGGTCGGACCGCTGCACCTCGCGGCGAGTCGGGCCGGTCTCGACGGCGAGGTGCTGGTCGGGCAGGGGTACGCGCTCACCGGGGACCTGCCCGCGACACCCTTCACGGACGCGGCCGATCTGTGGGCCGCGCCGCTGAACAAGATCTACATACAGCATCCGGAACTGTCCGACGACGAGCTGGCGGAGGCGGCCCGGCGGGTGGCGGGCGGGTTCGTGAGCGTCGCGATGGCCGGTGCGGGGATTGTCGAGCTGCTGCCGCTGGGACTGTCGAAGGCGACGGGGTTGTCTTTGGCCGCGCGACGGCTGGGGCTGAAGGCCGCGGACACGATCGCCTTCGGCGACATGCCGAACGACGTGCCGATGTTCGGATGGGCTGCGCGCGGTGTGGCGATGGCCAATGCACATGAGGAGCTCAAGGCGGTGGCCGACGAGGTGACGGCCTCCAACGAGGAGGACGGGATCGCTGTGGTTCTGGAGCGTCTGCTGGGTTGAGGTCGTGGGGTGCTGCGGGCCGGTTGTGGCTGGTCACGCAGTTCCCGCGCCCCTGGGTGGGTCCAGTGTCGTGTGCTTCATCGTGTTGCGGAGGATGCACGGATCGAACGTGCGCGGGGTTTCCCCCGACCGCGACTTGCTTCTAATTGAGCACAGCGCAAGCCGGTGCCTTGCCACTCGGCCAATCCTCCGGGTGGGCGGCCCACGCGAGAGCGACATCGCGTGCTCGAAGCGGCCGCCCCGGGCAGCTCCCGTGCGAGCGGGTCGACGGTGGCGTAACTACACCGGAACCCGCCGCGGACTGCCCTGAAGGGAGCTGGACGTACTGTCGTGCATGGACATCGCCCGGCTCCTCTCCCAGAACGTGGCGCCGGAGTCACTGTCCGGCGTGGACACAACCATCGTGCCTGTACGCCGAATTGGGCGCCACTGATTAAAAGCGGCCCGGTGTTCGCCTACCGCCGCCACCACTTGCGGCGCGCCTTGCTGAAGAACCAGCCCGCGGGCGGTTCGTCGGAACGCCATGGCTGCGGCTCGGGCTTCTCGCTGCGCCAGCGGGCGGCGAGCATACGGGCCCGGGCGGACGGCTCGGAGGTCTCCGCGGAGCGTATGAAGTCCTGGTCCAGGACGAGGTCGTCCCAGGTGTCGTCCCCGGACCGTGCCCGCCCGTCGTAGTGCGCGTCCGCCATCCCCGTTCCTCCTCGCAGTGCATCCCCTACTGCCCAGTCTGCCTGGACAGGGGTGAAGTCCCCGTCAATAAGCCTGGCGTCTACTCCTCGCCCGCCAGCGTCAGCGTCCGCAGCTTCTGTCCCGCGTACCAGGTGGCGAGGACGGTCACCGCGACCAGCAGCACCGTGGCCGTCGTCAGCCCGACGTCCGAGGTGACCAGGTCCCCGCCGGCGACCTTGTGGGCCACCGCCAGCGACCACTGCTGGACGCTGAGCGTCCGCGCCCCGGCGACCAGGGAACCGAACAGGGCCTCCCAGACCAGGGCGTAGACGAGGCCGAAAACCACCGCGTGCCGGGACACCGTGCCAAGCAGCAGGAACAGCGCGGCGTAGGCGATGGAGGAGACCAGCGCGGCCACCGTGTAGGCGACGGCGATCTGCTGGCCGTTGCCGTTGAGGATGAGGCCCGCGATCAGGGTCGGCAGCGCCGAGAACACCATCGTCACGGCGATGGCGACGATCAGCTTGGTGAAGATGATCGTGGGCCGCTTGATCGGCTTGGACAGCAGGTACACCACCGAGCCGTCGTCGATCTCCGGGCCGATCGCGCCCGTGCCGGCGATGACACCGATGATCGGCACCATCGTGGCCAGCGCGAGGCCGCCCAGGAGGTCGGCCGTGGTCTGGTCGTCGGCGCCGACCAGAGCGCGCACGATCACGGCGATCAGGATGAGCAGGGCGGGCAGGGCTCCCAGGATGAGGGCCCTGCGGCGGCCGAGCAGGGCCCGGTAGGTGAGTCGGGCGACTGTGGGGTCGTACATCTTCGGCCTCCTACGCCGCGACCAGATACGAGAACACGGACTCGAGGGACTCGTCGGACGGCGAGACCGTGAGCAGCCGGATGCCGTGGTCGCGGGCGACCTTGGGCAACAGGGTCGTGAAGCGGCCGAAGTCGACGGCCTGGATGCGCAACGCGCCCTCCGCCAGGTCGACTTCGATGCCGGATGTCGACGGATCGGCGATCAGCGCCGCCGCGAGGGCGCGGTCGTCGCTGGAACGCACCAGATAGCGGTGCGGTCGGTCGGTCATCAGGCGGCGGATCTTGCGGAAGTCGCCGCTGGCCGCGTGGCGTCCGGCCACCACGACCTCGATGTGCCAGGCGAGTTGCTCGACCTCTTCGAGGATGTGGGACGAGAACAGCACCGTGCGGCCCTCGTCGCCCATGCGTCGCAGCAGGTCCATGAGCTGCATGCGCTGGCGCGGGTCCATGCCGTTGAACGGCTCGTCCAGCAGGAGCAGCGAGGGCTCGTGGACCAGCGCCGAAGCCATCTTCACGCGCTGGCGCATGCCCTTGGAGTACGTCTGGATCTTGCGGTCCTGCGCGTACTCCATCTCGACCGTGGCCAGCGCCTTCTGGGCGGCCTTGGCTCCCAGACCGTGCAACTCGGCGTTGGCGACGACGAATTCGCGGCCGGTGAGGAAGTCGTACATCGCCTCGCGCTCGGGGACGATGCCGATGTGCTTGTAGATGTTCTCGTTGCGCCACACCTGCTGGCCGTCGAGGGTGACGGTGCCGGTGGAGGGGGCGAGGAAGCCGCCCATCATGTTGATGAGGGTGGACTTCCCGGCGCCGTTGGGGCCGAGGAGGCCGGTGACGCCGGGGCCGATCGTCATGGTGATGTCGTTGACGGCGACCACATTGCCGAACCAGCGGGAGACGTGGTCGATGCTGAGCGTGGTCACAGTCCGACCTTTCGGTAGCGGCGCAGCAGAAGGCCGTAGCAGGCGGCGATGAGGCCGAGGACGGCCAGGACATAGACCACGCCCTCACCGTTGGATGGGCCCACCGCTCCGGGGAACGCGGAGCTGGCGCCGAGGAAGGCGCTCTGGAGTCCGTCGATGAGGGTGACCGGGGAGAACAGCCCGATCCACGGGACGGCGTCCGTGCTGCCCTGGGCGTCGGCGATGGCCTGGAGTGTGGAGACGGCGCCGTAGGAGATGGTCATGACGGCGATCACGGCCGCGATGCCGAAGCCGCGGCGCGGGGTGACCGAGGCGATGACCAGGCCGATGCCGGCGAACAGCAGCGAGAGCAGTGCCACCGAGACGAGTCCCTGCGCGAATCCCTTGGTCTGGTCGCCGAAGTCCAGCTTGGCCAGCAGCGCGCCCACATAGAGCACCAGCAGCGGGGCCGCGGTGAGGATGAACATCGCCGAGGCCAGCGCCGCGTACTTCGCGCGGACGTAGTCGGCGGTCTCGATCGGCCGCGAGAAGTACAGCGGGACGGTCTTGAAGCGCAGGTCGCGCGAGACGGACTGCGGTGCCTGGGAGGCGATGTAGAGGCTGATGACGGCCTGCATGACGATCGCGTAGCGCGTGTAGTCGACGGGCAGGTCGTTGGCCTTGGTGGCGACCGCGACGGCGACCATGATGGCCGCGGGCACGCACATCACCACGAACAGCAGCATCGGCAGCACCTTGGACTTGACCGAACGGCCCAGGCCGTAGGAGCCGCGCAGGGACTGCGAGTAGAGGGAGCGGGTGGCGTAGGAGCGGCCGAGGCGGGGGCCGTCGTAGGTGCGGTAGCCGATGTTGTGGATGCGGGTCTGATCGCCCGCGGGGGCGGTGACCGGGTGCTCAACTGCCATGGCCGACGGCCTCCTTCCGCTGCTCGCCGGTGTCCTGGTCGTTGCCGGTGTCCTGGTCGTTGTGGTCGTCCTTGAAGACCTCGGCGATGTGGTGCCGGCGCTGCTCCATGCGCACCAGGCCGAGGCCGAGGTCGGCGACCGCGTCCCGGACGACGTCGTACGTCTCCTCACCCTGCGCGGTCAGCAGCAGGATGTGGCCGGCGCCCGGCAGCGCGCTGTTCGCGTCGAGGACCTCCACCCCGCGCGCGTGGAGCGCTTCTCGCACCGCGCGGGTGCCGTCGGGGTGCGCGTCGGTGTCGGTGACCTCGATCGCGAGGGTGGTCGTGGTCTGGGTGAAGTCGGTGGTGGAGCTGGAGCGCAGCAGCTTGCCGCCGTCCACGACGACGACGTGGTCGCAGGTGCGTTCCAGTTCGCCCAGGAGGTGCGAGGTCACCAGGACCGAGATGCCGAAGTCGGTGTAGATGCGCCGGATCAGGCCCAGCATGTCGTCGCGGCCGACCGGGTCGAGGCCGTTGGTCGGCTCGTCCAGGAAGACCAGCTGCGGGTCGTGGACCAGGGCCTGGGCCAGTTTCACGCGCTGCTTCATACCGGTCGAGTAGCCGCCGATGGGGCGGTACCGCTCCTCGTACAGCCCGACATGGCGCAGCGTGTCCGCGGTGCGTTCGCGCGCGGCGGCAGGCGGCAGGCCGGACATGCGGGCCATGTGGACGACGAACTCGGTCGCCGAGACGTCGGGCGGCAGACAGTCGTGCTCCGGCATGTACCCCACGCGCTCACGGATGGCGCCGCCCTTGGTGGCGACGTCGAGGCCGAGCACTTCGGCGCGGCCCTCCGTGGCGGGGGACAGACCCAGCAGGATCTTGATCAAGGTGGACTTGCCGGCTCCGTTGGCTCCGACGAGTCCGGTCACACCGGGCCCGACGTCGACGGAGAGCCGGTCAAGAGCGGTCACCCGGGGGAACCGCTTGCTCAGGCTTTCGGTCGCGATCACAGTCACGTCTTCGAAGGTAGTGACCCGTGCCACGCCGGTCGTCACACCGCAGAGCTGTCTTCGGGTCAGACTCCAGACGTACGGATCCCTAGGGGATGCCATGCCTGAGAGCTACGCGAGGGCCCGGCCGGGACCCGACGGGGCGGTTTTCCACAGGCCACGACCCCGCTATTGACGCTGCCTCTAACAACTGTCACATTCGACGATGTCAAGTTACGGACACGTAGCGCAGTCGACGTGGACTGGGTGGGGCGGAGTGGCATGACGACGGCAGTGACAGACGAACGGGCCACTGAACTGCGGGGGTTCAGAAAGGTCCAGCGGCTGGCGTACGAATGCGCCGAGGCCGTCGCGGCCCGCCTGGAGCCCGGGGTGACCGAGCGTGAGGCGGCGCGGATGCAGCGCGAGTGGCTGAGCGAGCGCGGGGTTCGGGACTGGTTCCATCTCCCCTTCGCCTGGTTCGGGGACCGCACGGCGTTCGTGAACTTCCGGATCCCGCTCCAGTTCTTCCCCACCAACCGCCGGCTGGAGCCGGGGATGCCGTTCATCCTCGACATGGCCCCGGTGTTCGAGGGGTTCACGGCGGACATCGGGTACTCCGGCTCGCTGGGCGCCAACCCGGTGCAGGACAAACTGATGGACGACCTCCGGGCGCACCGCGAACTGATTCTTCGTGAAGTACGTGAGCGGCGGTCGCTGCGCGAGATCTACCAGGACGTGGACCGCCTCATGGTCCGCCAGGGCTACGCCAACCGGCACCGCGCGTATCCCTTCGGGGTGATCGCGCACAAGGTGGACCGGGTGCGGGAGCGCCGGTGGTCGCCGAAGGTCTTCGGCTTCGGCACCCAGTCCCTCAAGGGCCTGGCGGCCGACGCGCTGCACGGCCACCGCGAGGGCTGGTCGCCGCTGTGGTCGCCGTACCGCTTCTCCGACCATCCGCCGCAGCCGGGCCTGTGGGCGGTCGAACCCCACCTCGGTTTCCGGGGCACGGGCGCGAAGTTCGAGGAGATCCTCGTCGTCACCGACTCCGAGGACCCCGAGCAGAGCGCGTTCTGGCTGGACGACGATCTGCCGCACGTGCGGCGCTGGGCGGAGGGGGAGTGAGCGGCGTGACTCTTGAGGGTGCGCGCGAGCGCCGGGTACGGACCGGCGGCATCGAGCTGTGTGTCGCGGAACTGGGAGACCCGTCGTGGCCGACGGTCGTCCTGGTGCACGGCTATCCGGACAGCAAGGAGGTGTGGTCGCGGGTCGCGTCACGGCTGTCGGACCGCTTCCATGTCGTGCTCTACGACGTCCGGGGCCACGGCCGCTCGACGGCACCGCAGCCGCTGCGCGGCGGGTTCACCCTGGAGAAGCTGACGGACGACTTCCTGGCCGTCGCGGACGCGGTCAGCCCGGACCGGCCGGTGCACCTGGTGGGACACGACTGGGGCTCGGTACAGGGCTGGGAGTTCACCACGGTCCGGCGCACCAAGGGCCGGATCGCCTCCTTCACCTCGATGTCCGGGCCGTCCCTGGACCACTTCGGGCACTGGATCGACAGCCGGATCAAGCGCCCGACCCCGCGCCGCGTCGGCCAGCTTCTCGGCCAGGGCGCCAAGTCCTGGTACGTGTACGCGCTGCACACGCCCGTGCTGCCCGAACTGGCCTGGCGCGGCCCGCTCGGCAAGACCTGGCCGCGCCTCCTGGAGCGCGCCGAACGGGTCCCCGGCGACGGCTACCCCACCTCGTCGCTGCCCACGGACGCGGCACACGGGGCGTGGCTGTACCGGGACAACATCCGCCCCCGCCTGCGCAGGCCACGCAAGGACGCGTACGCCCACGCGCCCGTGCAGCTCATCACGCCGCTCGGGGACGCGTTCCTGTCGGAGCGGCTCTACGACGAACTGGAGCAGTGGGTCCCGCAGTTGACCCGCCGCACCCTCCAGGCACGGCACTGGATACCGCGCTCCCGGCCCGACCAACTGGCCTCCTGGATCTCCGATTTCGTGACCTCCGTGGAAGGCGGGCGACCTCAGGCGGTGACACTCGGCGGCAAGTACGCCGACCGCTTCGGCGGGCAGCTCGTGCTGGTCACGGGTGCGGGCAGCGGCATCGGGCGGGCGACCGCCTACGCGTTCGCGGAATCCGGCGCACGCGTGATCGCCGTCGACCGGGACACGGAGAGCGCGGCCCGTACCGCCGAGATGTCCCGGCTGCTCGGTTCCCCCGCGGCCTGGGCGGAGACCGTCGACGTCTCCGACGAGCAGGCCATGGAGAAGCTCGCCGCGAAGGTCGCCGCCGAGTACGGCGTGGTGGACGTCCTGGTGAACAACGCCGGGATCGGTCTGGGCGGCTCCTTCTTCGACACCAGCCCCGAGGACTGGAAGAAGGTCCTCGACGTCAACCTGTGGGGGGTCATCCACGGTTGCCGGCTGTTCGGCAGGCAGATGGCCGAGCGCGGACAGGGCGGCCACATCGTCAACACCGCGTCGGCGGCGGCGTACCAGCCCTCCAAGGCGCTGCCCGCCTACAGCACCTCCAAGGCGGCAGTGCTGATGCTCAGCGAGTGCCTGCGCGCGGAGCTGGCCGGGCAGGGGATCGGGGTGAGCGCGATCTGCCCCGGCCTCGTCAACACCAACATCACCTCCACCGCGCGCTTCGCCGGGGTGGACGCCGACGAGGAGAAGCGGCGCCAGAAACGGTCCGCGCGGCTGTACGGACTGCGGAACTACCCGCCGGAGAAGGTCGCCGACGCGATCCTGCGGGCGGTCGTGCGCAACGAGGCGGTGGTACCGGTGACACCCGAGGCCCACGGCGCGCGTCTGCTGTCCCGGGTCGCGCCGCGCGCACTGCGGGCGATCGCCCGACTGGAGCCGCCCCTGTGAGCCGCGCAGCCACCGCGCGGTGCGTCTGCGGTACGGCACGGGCCCGTGGACACCGACTCCTCCATCGGTCGTACAGGCCTTCGCGGGACGGGTCGTAGAGCGGCGCTGTGGGGTATCCGCAGGGGGCGGCGGGGGCGAGGGTTGTCGCATGAGCGGCATACGGAAGGCGGTCGGCGGAGGCGCGGGGTGGCTCATCAACGGCACACGGACGGCCCTCGCCGGGGGCGAGGGTGATCGCATGGACAGCACGCGGAAGGCGGTCGCATGAGCGCCATACGGAGGACGGTCGCATGAGCCGCGTCCAGGACCACCCGGCGCTCCGGATCGAGGATCTCGCCCACCTCAGCGGCGCCACCGTCCGCACCATCCGTGCCTACCAGGACCGCGGTCTGCTCCCCCGCCCCGAGCGCCGCGGCCGCGCCAACCTCTACTCCGACGCCCACCTCGTCCGCCTGCGCCAGATCGCCGACCTCCTCGACCGCGGCTACACCCTGGCCTCCATCAAGGAGCTCCTGGAGGCCTGGGACGCCGGTCGCGGACTCGGCGGGGTGCTCGGGCTGGTCGCCGAGGTCGACGGGCCGTGGAGCGACGAGGAGGCGGTACGGATCTCGCGCGCCGAGCTGGAGGAGCGGTTCGGCGGCACTCCTGACGACGCGGCCGTCGCCGACGCCGTGGAGCTCGGTGTGCTGGAGCCGGTGCCCGGCGACGGGGACTGCTTCCTCGTGCCGAGCCCCCAAGAGCTGGCCGTGGCCGTCGAGTTGCACGCGGCAGGGGTGCCGCTGTCGGCGATCTCCGGCCATCTGCGGGAGTTGAGGGGGCAGGTCGAGCACATCGCCGCCCGTTTCCTGGAGTTCACCACCGAGCACGTCTTCGCCCGCTACCTCGACGGACCTCATCGCCCGACCGACGCGGACGCGGCCGAGGCGGCCTCTCTCGTGCGCCGGCTGCGGCCGCTGGCCCAGCAGACGGTGAACGCGGAACTCGCCCGTGCGATGCGGCTGTTGGCCGTGCGGCAGCTTCGGCAGCACCTGGGTTCGGGTGAGGGCCCGCCTGAGCCGCTTTCGTCACGCTCCGTGTCTCTGCCCGAGGAGACAATGCGGGCGGTGGAGGGGCTGGTTGGCGCGGAGGATGTGGCGGAGTTCATCGCGCTGGCGGCTGAACGGGAGGTGCGGGCAAGGGGGTTGGATGCGCTCACGTCAAAGCGACTGCCCCCAGTCGATCTTGACGAACAGGCCTGACACGACGGTGAGTTATCCACAGAAACGCCAAGTAACCTGTGGATAACTACACTTGGTTGTGGATCAAACCTCAGCGTCAAAACAAAATGCGTGATGCGTGTCTCTCCCGTCATGCTGAGCGGATGGACGAAAGACGCACCGTGAAGGTGTCGAAGTACCTCTCGAAACACCTGCGCCATCAACCCGAGCGGATCGGCCTCGTCCTCGACGAGGCCGGCTGGGTCGAGATCGACGTACTGATCGCCGCGGCCGCCGCGCACGGCTTCCGGTTCACCCGCGAGGAACTGGACCATGTGGTCGCCGCCAACGACAAGAAGCGCTTCGCGGTCGAGGGCGCCCGGATCCGTGCCAGCCAGGGTCACAGCATCGAGGTGGACCTCGGACTGCCCCCGGCGACCCCACCGCCGTACCTCTACCACGGCACCGTGGACCGCTACCTGGACGCGATCCGCACCGAGGGCCTCACGCCCATGAACCGGCACGACGTGCACCTCTCGGCCGACCGCGAGACGGCGACCCGGGTCGGGGCCCGCCGCGGCCGCCCCGTCGTGCTCTCCGTGGACACCGGCGCCATGGACCGCGACGGCCACGTCTTCCACGTCAGCGCGAACGGGGTGTGGCTGACGAAGGCGGTGCCGCCGGAGTACCTGAGGTTTCCCGCGTCCCACTGACCCGGCCTCCGGCATGATCAGTGGTATGGACCACCGCGCAATCCACCTCCCCACCACCGAGGCCGCCGTCACCGCCCTGCGCGCCCTCGCCACCGAGTACGCACTCGAGATCGAGGTGACCCACGACATCGGCGCCGACCAGACCTCGCGCCGCAGCGCCGCGGGCATCGGTGTCACCACCGACCCGGACGGCTCCCTGCCCCACGAGGCGTACGTCGAGCTCGGTGGCCGGCCACGGGTGGACGTACGGCTGTTTCCGGACGACGATGCGCTGATCACCGTCGACGGCGTGGAATGCCCCGACATCGCCCGTGACGACGTGCCCGCCTTCCTCCGCGCCCTCTACGACGGCCACGCCTGGGTGAAGGTGCGCCGCTTCCCGCCGGGCAACTATCTGATGGTCCCGCTGCCGGGCGACCGCGTACACAAGGAGTTCATCCTGGTCGGGCTCAGCCCGTGGCTCAGCGGCCGAGGGCGATGACCGTCGGTCACTGTTTCACGTGAAACAGGTTTGTCCGCATACGCTCGAACCATGAGTCTGCGTCTGAGCACCGTGATCCTCCCGTACCGCCGCTGGCACGAGGGGAGCCGTGAGGCATGGCAGCGCGCGGAGCAGCTGGGCTTCCACACCGCGTACACCTACGACCACCTGTCCTGGCGCAGCTTCCGGGACGGCCCGTGGTTCGGTGCCGTGCCGACGCTGACCGCTGCCGCGGCCGTCACCGACCATCTGCGGCTGGGCACGCTGGTGACCTCAGTCAAGGCTTTTTCGCCTATCGCAGTGTGACCAGGCGAAATAGATCCCCTCGCAGTCTCCGCCGCTTGTCGGCGGACAACGCCGACCACCCAGCCCGTCGCCCAGTGCCTCGGCAAGAGTGTTGGTCGGACACGAAGCGTCAGCCCAATTGCGCGAGGGCCTCGGTGGCAATGCGCTCGAAGGTGTCCGTGTCGGCGGCGAAGTCCGTATCCGGGATCGGCCAGTGGATGACGATCTCGGTGAAGCCGAGCTCCTTGTGCCTGCCCGCGAATTCGACGAAGGCGTCGAGGGACTCCAGGGGACCGCTGCGGTCCGGCGTGAAACCGGTCAGCAGGACCTTGTCCATGGCTTCGGCGTCGCGGCCGATGTCCGCGCATGCCTTTCCCAGCTTGTCCACCTGGTCACGCAGAGCCTGGCGGGACTGCTCGGGGGTGCCCGCCTCGTACAGCTTGGGGTCGCCCGTGGTCACCCACGCCTGGCCGTGGCGCGCGGCGAGCCGCAGTCCACGCGGGCCGGTGGCAGCCACAGCGAACGGCAGCCGGGGGCGCTGCACGCAGCCAGGGATGTTGCGCGCCTCATGTGCCGCGTAGAAGTCGCCGGCGTAGGAGACACTGTTCGTCCCGTCCTCTGTCAGCAGCCGGTCGAGCAGCGGCACGAACTCCGCGAACCGGTCGGCACGCTCGCGTGGGGTCCAGGGCTCCTGACCGAGCACGGTGGCGTCGAAGCCATTGCCACCCGCGCCGATACCCAGCGTGATTCGACCGCCGGAAATGTCGTCCAGCGAGATCAGTTCCTTGGCCAGGGTCACCGGATGCCTGAAATTGGGCGACGTGACGAGGGTTCCCAAGCGTATCTGCTCGGTGAAGCCCGCGGCGGCGGTGAGTGTCGGTATCGCCCCGAACCAGGGACCATCACGGAAAGGGACGCGCCAGGACAGATGGTCGTAGGTGTACGCGGTGTGGAAGCCGAGCTGCTCCGTGCGCTGCCATGCCTCACGGCCTCCTTCGTGCCAGCGGCGGTACGGGAGGATCACGGTGCTCAGACGCAGACTCATGTCCCCGAGCCTACGGTGCCGCTCGGCGCGTCCGCGAAGGTCATACTCACGGTCGGCCACGGTTCGTACCGAACCGCCGAGGACTCGGGGCCCCGGGACAGGCCGGGAAACGCAGATCGGGGCAGCCTGAATCTTCAGCGGATTGGTTTGCCTCCCAGCGCGAGTAGGGCTGCTACGGCAGAGACGAGCGAGCGCGAGTGCGATGAGCAGGCACGCGCCCCTGGGAATGTGACACAGGGGCGCCCCGTGGAGAGTGGTTCGGTCAGTGGCTGGCTGTCAGTTCGCCGCTGAGCCGGCCGTGGAGGTGGGCGCTGGGTGCGTTCAGGCCGGTGATCTCCACCGTCTTGCCGCGCTGGGCGTACTTGGTCTCGATCGCGTCCAGGGCGGCGACGGAGGAGGCGTCCCAGATGTGGGCGGTCGACAGGTCGATGACGACCTTGTCCGGGTCGGTGGCGTAGTTGAACTGGCCGACGAGGTCGTTGGAGGAGGCGAAGAACAGCTCGCCGGTGACCCGGTAGACGACGGTGGCGTGGTCGGGGTCGGTGACGGCGGTGACCTCGGCGAGGTGGGCGACGCGCTTGGCGAAGACGACCATCGCGGTGATGGAGCCGACGACGACGCCGATGGCGAGGTTGTGGGTGGCGACCACGCACGCGACGGTGACCGCCATGACGGTGATCTCCCCGGTCGGCATCCGCTTCAGGGTCTTCGGCGCGATGGAGTGCCAGTCGAAGGTCGCAAACGACACCATGACCATCACCGCGACCAGGGCGGCCATGGGGATGTCGGAGACGACCGGCCCGAAGACGATGCACAGCACCATCAGGAACGCACCCGCCAGGAACGTCGACAGACGAGTGCGGGCGCCGGACACCTTCACGTTGATCATCGTCTGGCCGATCATGGGCTGGAGGCGTTGTCGCTGGTACGGCGCCTGTCGCCCGAGGTTCTGATCACCGATTTCCGGCTGGCGGGGATGTCGGGCCTGGAACTCGCCACGCAGGTGACCGGTGATTCCTTCGGCGGGCCTGCGCCGGAGGTTCTCATGTTCAGCACGCGCACCGACGACGTGTCGGTCATGCAGGCCCTGGGGGCGGGTGCGTACGGGTATCTGGTGAAGGAGACGCCACCGGCCGAGGTGATCCGTGCGGTGCGCGCACTGGCCGTGGGCGAGGCCGCCGCCACCGGCATGGTGACGCGGCGGTTGATCGACTGGCTGTTCTGGCGGCATGCCAAACCCGTGGCCGCTTCCCAGGACAAGCTTGGCACGCTGACCCCGCGGGAGCGTGAGGCGCTGTTGCTGGTGGCGGCGGGTCTGTCGGACGAGGAGATCTCCCGGAAGCTGACGCTGCAGGTGACCACGGTCCGCTCGCATCTGTATCACCTGCGGCAGAAGCTCGGTGTGCGGGACCGTGCGCAGCTGATCGTCTTCGCCTACCAGTCCGGCTTCAGCGTGCCCACGGCTCCCTTGCAGCCGCAGTGACGGGCGCTCATCCCGGTGCGGCTGCGGTGCGGGCGGCGGTCCAGAACAGGGCCAGCCCGGCCAGGCTGACCAGCGCCACCAGGACGGTCGCGGCCGTCCAGCCGGTGTGGGTGATGGCGAAGCCGAAGACGGGCGGGCCGAAGAGGCTGCCCAGACAACCCGCCTGGTTGAGCAGGCCGTAGCCGCGGCGCAGCGCGTGCGGGGAATGCGCGAGGGTGGGCATGCTGGCGTAGAGCGCGGCGAGGACGAGCCCGTTGGCTGCCATCAGCACGGCGGCCCCCGCGGTGATCGCCGCCCAGGGGGCTGTCTGGTAGATAACGACGGCGGCCAATGGCATGGCGAGCGTGCCCAGGGCGAGTTGGCGAGGGGCGAGTCCCCGGTGCATGAGCAGGCCGGCCGTCAGCCCGCCGGGAACGCTGGCCAGGGACACGGCGGCTGTGGTGGCGCTGCCCAGGGTGGCGGAGATGTCGCGGTGGTCGGCGAGGTCGGGCAGGAGGGCGATCGCGGTGACCCCGAGCAGGGCGATGAGGCTGAAGGACACCGACAGCCACAGCACCGGCCCGAGCCCTCCGGAGGGCTCGGCCTGCCGGCGGGCACCCCCGCTGGTGGTGCCGGTCAGCCAGGCGAGGGCGCCGACGAGCGGTAGCACGGCCGGGATCACGGTCAGTGCGGCGGTCAGCCGCCATCCCAGGACGCCGGTGAAGGTGCCGGCGGCGGAGGCGAGCGCCATGCCGACCGGGATGAACGTGCTCCACAGGGCGAGCGCCCCGCGTTCCGTGCCGGGCCCGCACCGGGCGGACAGCACCAGCGGCCCGGTGATCACGACGAGCAGGTAGCCGCAGCCCTCCAGCGCGCGTGCGGCGTAGAGCAGCGGCGCCGAGGGGGAGACGACCTCCAGGACCCCGCCCGCCAGCATGACGGCGAGTCCCGCGCTGAGCACCCGGCCGAGGTCACCGCGGGCGATCCACAGCCCGGCGGGCAGGGCGGCGACCGCTCCCACCACCGTGATGCCGGATACCAGCCACCCGAACGCCGCCAGCGAGAGCCCGAAGTGGTCCCGGATGTCGGAGCTGAGGGGGATGAAGCGTCCCAGCGCCATGCCGGCCGTCACGCCGGCCGCGTAGACGAGGGCGACGGTGCCGCGTTCGGGGAGGAGGCGCCGTTCGACGCGTAGTGCCTGGGTGCTCATGCAGAGGCATTCCGTAGGAAGAGGGAAACACCGCTGAACAAGTCCCCGGCGTCGAGTTCGCCGAGGTCCGGTGTCACGACATCGCCGTCCAGCGCCTCGTGCAGCCGGAAGCCCAGCACATCGATGCCCTCGCCGGTCAGCGTGCGTGTGGCCCGCTCGGACGAACACAGGACGGCGGCCGTATGCCGGGAGATGTCGCACGAGTCCGCCAGCACCTGCCGGGCGGCGAGCACGGTTCCGCCCGTCGCGGCCACGCAGTCGATGAGTACGGCGACGTCGTACACAGGCCGGCCCGGCGGGGTGAGGTAGCGACACTGCGCCTGGCCCCAGGTGTCGCGTTCCATGCCGAGCAGGCAGAAGTCCGTGTGCGCGAAGGGTGCGGCGAAGCCGGGGTAGAGCAGCATGCCGCCGCGCAGCACGATCACGCAGAGCACCGTCGCGTCGTCGGGCAGGCTGGCCCGTGTGGCGTCGGCCAGCACCCGGCTCAGCTCGAAGATGCCCTGCCTGACCTGCTCCGGCTCGGTGCCGGGGGCCACCAGCGTGCGGTAGATGCCGGCCGGGGCGACCGCCCTCGCGCGGGCGCTCACAGCCGCACTCCGCGGACCGTGTCGGTGCACCAGGCCCTTAAGTCGGTCTCCGAGGCAAGCAATTCCGCCATCTGCGGATCCCCCTCCACCGTGGCGCGGCCACCGTGGACCGTGCGCTGGGCGGCTATCAGCGTCATCGCCAGGCGGACACCGTCCGGGGCCAGCAGGTCCTCCACCAGCGAGGCAACGTCGTTCTTGGCCACCGCCGCCGCATGCGTGGCCGGGTCGAGGGCGGCGATGATGTCGGCGAGCGCCCACATGCCCTCGTCGACGAGGAAGCGTGTGATCGGGTCCTGGAAGAAGTGCCCCATCGCCTCGCCGAAGTCCTGGCCGGTGAACATCAGCCGCCGGTCCGGCGCCGTACCCGCGAAGATCCAGAAGGTACCGTCCGAGTTCAGTGTCACTGCGGCTCCGGCACTGGCCGCATAGGCCCCACGGATCGCGTCGTTGACCGCGGTGGCCAACGACAGCCGGTTCGACCCCGACTCGAACGGCGCGTAGTACTCCTTGATGGTCTGCGAACCTTCCAAAAGGTCGTCGCGCAGTTCGGCGGCCTTGCCGCTGAGCCGGAACACGTTGAAGGTGATCGGTAACCCGGTTCCGTCGGGCAGCACGATGCGCCGGTTCCAGTCGTTGACCGTCTCGACCGTGGCGGCCAACTCCCGTGCCAGGGCGGTGTCCACGATATCCATGTCCGGCTGGATGCTGCGAAAGCCCAGCGCGAAGGCGGGCCGCACCGTCTGCCAGGCACGGGCGACGTTGCCGTAGTGCGGGATCTCCACCGGACGCGGTGCCTCGATGTGGTAGCGGTCGATACTCAGCCGGAGCAGCGTCTCGGGCGGATTCGGATTGCGGCTCAGGGCCTCGTCCATGCGCCGCAGCAGACGCTCCGCTCGGCTCTCCTGCTTGCCCCAGTAGCCGGCCGTCACGATCTCCACGCGCGGCACGCTGACCCGCTCCAGCAGTCGCAGGATGCTCTGGAACTTCAGGAACGGCTCGCCGCCCCCGGTGATGTTGAGCTTCTCCGAACGGGAAGCGTTGATGAAGTCGATGGCCGCATCCAGCTCCGGCCGCGACAGCGAGTCCTTGGCCGTCTCCTTGCGTGTCAGATCCGACGCGTACATGCAGTGCTCACACGCGACCGGGCACAGCTCGCTGAGATGGATGAAGAAGCTCGATCCCCGATCCGGAACAGTCACACCGTGGTGGCACACCGCTCTGATGACCCGTTCGCGTGACTCCTTCGGATTGTCGAACAGCGTGCCATGACCCGCATCGATGCTCACGCGCTCTCCTCGCCTCGACCGTCCGCGACCACCCGACAGCCTCCGGCGCCGTGCCCGAATGCCCCGCCGGGGCCGCGTCGAGCCGTGACTCTATCCGCGAAGATCCCGACGAACATGAGCCTGATCAAGCGATTTGCTCTCCTGCCGACATGGAGCCAGGAACGAGCCGCCTCCTCAAAACGTGGAGGCTCCCGGCTGGAGACGGGCAGCTCTCCTAGCCCCACTGCCACGAGAACCACCGCTTCCTGTGCACTCCCCTACTCGCCGCCGACCGTGCCGTCCTGCGCGACCGCAGCGGCCTCGAGCGCTGCGTCCGAGGGCTTCTCGACGACCTCGGCGTCCCGGTACAGCACTGACCGCGCGCAGGGTGTGTGCCGCGCGGTCGAGCCGACCCGCCTGCTGCCTCGGCTTGACCGACGCACGCGGCACGCCCCCTGCGCGCGGGTCGTACCACCGCGCATCACCTGGCCCGTCGGATCCATCGATGGGACGTGTCCGCCGTCAGCGTGAGTTCTCATCCCCGTCGGCGCAGCGAGCGGAGGATCTTCGGCATGGCGCCTCCGATGACGAGGGCGGCGAGGGGCAGGACGATGTCGGACCACGGGTCGCGGATGGGCTTGTAGGTGGCGGTGCCGTCCCGGATCTCGATGTATCCCAGGGGCCTGGCCTCGGCCCCGCCTCCGCCGCCTCCCCCGTCGCCGCTCTTCGTGGCGCCCACTTCGCGTCCGGCTCCGCCGCCGAAGCCGAAAGCGACCTTGGCGACCGGGATGACGGTGATGCCGTCGGCCGTGATGGGTTCGCCGTAGACGGCGGTGACCGAGGCGCGGCCGCCGAGCTTGTCGGCCAGGCGTTCCAGCAAGGTGACGGAGGCGTGGGCGGCGGACACGTTCGCGTCGGGTAGCCGTACGGGTGCCGTCTCGTCCCCAGGTGCGGACACCTCCTGGCCAGACACCTCGGGGGCGGTCATGAGGTCCCGCCCGGTTGCGAGCGCTCAGCGGTGCCGAGGATGTGCGTGGCCGCCGGGGAGGGCACGCGGGTCTCGGGGAAGGCGAACTTCTCCAGCGAGGTGAGTGTGAACCCGGCGGCGATGATGGCCGCTTCGGTGTCACGGCCGGTGTGGCAGCCGCCCATCAGCAGGGGCCAGACGGTGGCGTCCACGACGCGCTGTACGCGGCGCATCGCGGGTGAGTCGGCGCGTACGTGCTCGAAGAAACGGAGCTGCCCGCCGGGCCGCAGAACACGGTGGAGTTCGGCGAGGGCGGCGTGCGGGTCGGCCACCGAGCACAGGGTGAGGCAGGCGACCGCCGCATCGAACGAGCCGTCCGGCACGGGCAGTTGCTCGGCGATCCCGTCGATCACGTCCGCCGGGACCGATGCCGTGCGGGCGCTCTGCTCGGCCAGGGCCCGCAGGCGTGGCTCGGGTTCGACGGCCAGCACCCGCTTCACCTCCGGCGGGTAGTGGGCGAAGTTCAGCCCGTTGCCCGCGCCGATCTCGACGACCTCGCCGGTCAGGCCGGAGAGCAGGCGGGTGCGGTGTTCCGTGATGCCGGCCTTGCCCAGGGCGGGTCCGGCGACCTTCGCGTAGAACCGGGCGAAGACCGGATGGCTCTTGGTCGGCACAGAGATCTGTTGGGTCATGGCTTGTCACCGTCCTCCTCGACAGCAGTGCCTCGGCGCTACGATGTTTTGCGGAGGTACTACATAGTGAAGTCACTTCACGATATGCCCGAGGGGACCGCTTCAGCCAGCGTCTCGCTGGATCGGCTCTTCGAGCTCGCCGAGGTGCTCGGCGCGATGATGGCGCGCGGTGTCGCCGAGCGCGGGCTGACGATGGCCCGGGCGGGTCTGCTGTGGGCCCTGCTGCACGACGGGCCGATGACCCAGCGGGCGCTGGCCGCACGACTGGGGGTCACCCCGCGCAATGTCACCGGCCTGCTGGACGCCCTGCAGGTCGACGGGCTGGTGGCCCGCGAGGCACACCCGAGCGACCGGCGCGCGACCTTGGTGTCTCTGACGGAGAAGGGCCGCATGGTCACGGCGGCCCTGCGGGGTGGCCGTAACTCCATGGCTGCGGAGCTGTTCGGCGACATGCCCGCCACGCAACTGGAGGCGTTTCAAGGTGGGTTGGAGGTCGTGATCGAGCGGCTGCGGGCGATGGGGTGAGCGTGCCGCATGTCCTGTGCTCAGCTGCGGTCCTGCTGGCCGTCGGCGTGCCATGGCGCGTCGGACGGGGTGGGCAAGGGGGTGTCCGTCAGACGGAGTGCGTACACGTCCTGGTCGGGCTCGGGGACGGGCCCGAGGTAGGTGTGACCGGTCATCTGGCACCAGGCGGGCAGGTCGAGCGGGGCGGCCGGGTCTGTGGCGATGACGTGGACGACCGAGCCGGGCTCGGCTCCGTCGATACGGGCGCGCAGCTTCAGCAGCAGGGTGACGCAGAGTAGGCCGGTGCCGTCGACCGTGATGTCGGCGGTGGTGGTGGAGGGGTTGGTCATCGGCTGCTCGCGGTGGCGGCGAGGTCGGCAGCCGCCTTGAGCAACGCGGTCGCCGCCGTTTCGATGTCCTCGGGTGTGCTCCAGCGGCCCAGGGACAGCCGCAGGGCCCCAAGCACGCGGTCCGGGTTCAGGCCCATGGCGGTCAGGACGGGCGACGGGGTGTGGGTGCCGCCGTGGCAGGCCGATCCGGTGGAGGCTGCCAGGCTGGGTGCGGCGGCGAGGAGTTCGTGCCCGAGTATGCCGTCGATGCTGACGTTCAGTGTGTTGGGCAGGCGTCCCGTGTCGGGTCCGTTGAGGTGGACGCGGCCGGGCAGGGCATCGGTCAGGCGCCGGTGCAGGCCGTCCCGGAGTGCCGCGACACGGTTCGGTGCCCCGTCGGTGAGTTCCCCGGCGGCGAGTTCGGCGGCCTTGCCCAGTGCCACGGCGAGTGCGACGTTCTCGGTGCCGGCGCGCAGGCCCCTTTCCTGGCCTCCGCCGTAGACGAGCGGCTCGAGGGCGACGCCCCGGCGGACGTACAAGGCGGCGATGCCCTTCGGCGCGTACATCTTGTGGCCGACGACCGTCAGCAGATCGACGCCCAACTCCTTTACGTCCAAGGGGATTTTTCCGGCCGCCTGGGCGGCGTCGCAGTGGAAGAGCGCCCCGTGGGCGCGCGTGATGCGGGCCAGTTCGGCGATGGGCTGGAGAGCGCCGGTCTCGTTGTTCGCGGCCATGACCGAGATCAGGACGGTGCGGTCGGTGAGGGCGGCGGCGAGCCCGGCCGGGTAGACCAGGCCGTCGCCGTCGACCGGTAGATACGTCACCTCGGTGCCGTGGAGGCGTTCCAGGGCGCGGCAGGTCTCCAGGACGGCCGGATGCTCGGTGACCTGGGTGATCACATGCGGGCGGCTGGCCTCGGCGCTCAGCACGGCGCCACGCAGGGCGAGGTTGTCGGCCTCCGAGCCGGAGCCCGTGAAGACGATCTCGTCGTGCCGGGCCCCGATCAGGGCCGCGACCTGCTCGCGTGCGTGATGGAGCGCGTGGCGGGGCTGGTCACCGTAGGAATGGCTGCTGGAGGGGTTGCCGAAGTGATGCGCCAGGTGTGGCAGTATCGCGTCGACCACCCGGGGGTCGACGGGGGTGGTGGCGTTGTAGTCCAGGTAGACCCGCCCGCCTCGCAGCCCCGGGTGCGCGGGGATCACGCGGCTTCTCCGGTGGTCACCGGCAGGTCGGCGAGGCGCCACTCCAGCATGCCGTCGGACAGCCGTACGGCTCGCCGCCCGTGGGCGGTGAGCAGCCGTACGGCCTCGTGGGCCAGGACGCAGTACTCGCCGCGGCAGTAGGCGACGACCTCGGTGTCGGCGGGCAACTCGGCGATGCGGTCGGCGAGTTCCTCGACCGGGATGGAGAGCGCGCCGGGGATGTGCCCGGCGGCGTACTCCTCGGCCGGACGCACGTCCAGGACGACGACCTCGCCCGCCCGGGCGCGGCTCAGCAGTTCCTCTCGGCCGACCTCCTCCGGCTGGTCGTCCCCGAGGTAGGCGGTGCGGGCGGCCTCGACTCCCGCCTGGTGCGTCTGGGCGACCCGCCGCAGCAGGGCGTAGAGCACGGCGACGTCGTCTCCGGCCAGCCGGTAGTGGATACGCACGCCCTCGCGGCGGGTGGCCACGAGCCCGGCCTGCTTGAGGGTCTGCAGATGGGCCGAGGCGGTGGTCAGGTTCAGCCCGGCTGCCTTGGCGAGGGCGTCGACGGTGCGCTCGCCCTGGGCCAGCAGGTCGAGCAGTTCCAGGCGCTTTCCGCTGCTCAGCGCCTTGCCGGTGTGGGCGAAGGCGTCGTAGAGCGCCGACTTGCGCGCGGGGTCTCCCATGGCATCCTCCATAAATCCATGGAATATTGTATCCGTAGGTGGGCGCTGCGACCACTCAGCACCTACCGTGACACCAGGAGGACCTGATGGGCTTCGCCGACGATCACCTGATACCGCTGGTCGACGAGGGGCTGGGCAACAGCGCCTACCTCGTGGATCTGGGCGACGGGCGCGCCCTGGCGGTGGACGCGAGCCGGGATCTGCGTGCCCTGCGCGCCGCCGCCGAACAGCGCGGGCTGAGCGTCGCCTACGCCGCCGACACCCACCTGCACGCCGACTTCCTCACCGGCGCGCTCCAGCTCGCCGCCGACGACGGCGCGACCGTGCTGGCCTCCGCCGCCGGACACCGCGCCTTCCCGCACACCGCGCTCGCCGACGGCGACGAGACCGACTTGGGCGGACTGACCCTGCGCGCCCTGGCCACCCCCGGCCACACCGACGAGCACCTGTCCTTCCTCCTCCTGGACGGCACAAGGGAGCTGGGCGTCTTCACCGGCGGCTCCCTCATCGTCGGCTCCGCCGCCCGCACCGACCTCATGGGCGCCGACCGAGCCGAGGAACTGGCCCGCGCCCAGTACCACTCCCTACGGCACCTGGCCCAACTCCCGGACGAGACCGCCGTATGGCCCACCCACGGCGCCGGCTCCTTCTGCTCCGCCCCGCCCGGCGCCGCCCGCACCACCACCATCGGCGCCCAGAAACAGGCCAACGCCCTGCTCACCGCGCCGGACGAGGACACCTTCGTACGGCGGCTGCTGGCGAGCCTCGGCTCGTATCCCGCCTACTTCGACCGCCTGGGCGAGATCAACCGCCGGTCCCCCCCCGTGCCCCCCGCCCCCTCCCCCACCCCCCCCCCCCCCATCCCCCCCGCCCTCCCCCCGCCCCCGGCGCCCCAGACACCCCCACCCACTGCCCCGGCCCCCCACTCCCCCCACCCACCCCCCCGCCCCCCCCCCCCCCCCCCCC